>DIHI01000029.1 GCA_002420085.1 Lysobacterales bacterium UBA5700
AAAGCATGCGCCCCGCGCTGCGGCTGCCGGCATTGCCGATCGATTTGCTGACCTGAAGAGGGGCATGGCCCTGGGCCGCGACCTGGGGCAGGTGGGTCACGCACAGCACCTGTCGGCTGGCAGCCAGTGCCCGCAGCTTGCGACCGACCACTTCGGCGACGGCACCGCCGATGCCGGAATCGACCTCGTCGAAGATCATGGTCGGCACGGCATCGAGCCCGAGCGCGGCGACTTCGATGGCCAGGCCGATCCGTGACAGTTCACCGCCCGAGGCGACCTTGCGCAATGGTCGCGGCGGCTGACCGAGATTGGCCGAGATCAGGAATTCGACCCGCTCACGTCCGGACGGCGAGGGCAGGGCATCGGCGTCCAGGTGCAACTCGGCCACGAACACGCTCGCCGCCATGCCCAATTCGGCGAGGATGGCCGTGGTCGCATCGGTGAGTCGGGCGGCGGCCGCCTGTCGAGCCGTACTCAATGCCTGCGCTGCGACCTGCCACTGCGCGGCCAGGGCTTCGCGCTGTTCGATCAGCCGCCGTGTGTGCTGGCCGACATCGCTCAGTGAGGCGACCTCGTCCCGCAGACGGTCGCGGCGTTCGGCCAATCCATCCAGTGGCACCCGGTGCTTTCGGGCGAGATCGTGCAGGCGGGCCAGATGCGCTTCCAGGGCATCGAGCCGACCGGGGTCGATCTCGAAGTCGTCGAGCAAGCGCTCCAGCAAGCTGGCGGCTTCATCGATCTGGATGCCGGCAGATTCCAGTAGGGTCTGGGCTTCTTCCAGGCGTGGTTCGTGTGCGATCAGGCCGGCCAGGCGGTGGCGTGCTTCGGCCAGCGACCGCGCCAGACCGAAGTCGTTGTCGGCATTGATCCGGGCCAGCACCACCTCGCAGCCCTGGCGCAGTCCGGCGGCATTGCCGGCGCGCCGGTGTTCGGCCAGCAGACGGTCGAGTGACTCGGCATCCAGTGCCTCGGCCTGCAATTCGTCGAGTTGGTGGCGCAGATAGTCGAGTCGTTCGGCTGGATCCTGGCCGACGTCGAGTCTGGCCAGTTCCTGTCCGACTCGCGACCATTCGCGAGCCAGCCGGGTGACCTCGGCACAGTGCGCCTGGTGGCCGCCGAATGCATCCAGCAGGTCGAGTTGGTGCTCGCGGCGCATCAGCGCCTGATGCTCGTGCTGGCCATGGATTTCCAGCACCCGCTCGGCCAGTTCGGCCAACTGGCTGGCGCTGGCAGGGCTGCCGTTGATCCAGGCCCGCGAGCCGCCGTCGGCACGCAGAACCCGTCGGATCACGGCATGGTTGTCGTCATCGTATTCATTTTCGCGCAGCCAGTTCAGTGCCTCGGGGGCGTCGGCGAGTTCGAACTCGGCGCTCAGTTCGGCGCGATCGGCGCCGTGGCGAACCATGCCGCTGTCGGCCCGGCTGCCCGACAGCAGACCCAGGGCATCGATCAGCAGGGATTTTCCGGCGCCGGTTTCCCCGGAAACCACGGTCAGTCCAGGGCCGAACGCCACGTCGGCTTCGCCGACGACGGCAAAATCACGGATATGGAGTCGGGTCAGCATGAACGCAACGAATCCTTGCCACTTGTCAGCCGCGCTCGGTGGCTTTATCTATAGGGTCGGAGAAGGATATACGATGATGCCCGCACCCGACCCGCTCGACCCACGCGCCCGACAGCTTCTACGGACCCTGATCTCGGAATATGTCCGAGAGGGTCAGCCGGTCGGTTCGCGCTCGTTGGCCAGGATGTCGGGTCTGGACGTCAGTCCGGCCACCATCCGCAACATCATGGCCGATCTGGAAGACATGGGGCTGGTCGCAGCACCGCACACCTCGGCTGGCCGCATCCCGACCCCCCAGGGCTATCGTGTGTTCGTCGACAGTCTGCTCCAGGTCAAGCCGCTCGGCGAGGCCGAGCGGGCGCGTCTGCGCGCCGAATTGGCGGTCGGCTCGGGTACCCAGACGCTGCTGGGCAATGTCTCGGAGACCTTGTCGGCGATGAGCCGATTCGTCGGCGTCGTGACGGTGCCGCGACGCGAGCAGTTCGCATTCCGGCATATCGATTTCGTGCCGTTGGACGGTAGCCGGGTGCTGGTGATCCTGGTGTTCACCGATCATGAAGTGCAGAACCGGATCATCCAGACCCGTCGACCCTACACTTCCGCCGAGTTGGAACGGACCGCGAACTACCTCAACCAGCAGTATGCCGGACGTTCGCTGGCCGAGATCCGTCGCCTGCTGCTGGCCGAGTTGCGCGATTGCCGCTACGCCATGGAACAGGCGATGACCGCAACCGTCGAACTGGCCGAGCAGGCGCTCGATCCGGGGCGCGAGGACATGCTGGTGGCGGGTCAGTCGCGCCTGCTGGGTGTCCAGGATCTGGCCGACCTCGATCGACTGCGTGAGTTGTTCGATGCCTTTTCCCGCAAGCGCGAGATTCTGCAATTGCTGGAGCGGACCATCCGTGCTCAGGGTGTGCGGGTGTTCATCGGCGAGGAAACCGGCCTGGCACCGCTCGGCGACTGCACCGTAGTCACCGCGCCCTACCGGGGTGGCGATGGCCGCTTGCTTGGCGTGCTCGGGGTGATCGGTCCGACCCGGATGAATTACGATCGGGTGATTCCGATCGTCCAGGCCACGGCCGAACTGCTCGGTGCGGCCTTGAATCCCGATTCCCCGACCCAATAACAGCCACGACCGCAGTGTCGTATCGGTGGACAGTGCTCCGCCGGTCCACCGTTTCGTGTTCGCACCATCAGCAGGGATATCCAATGCACTCCGAACAGGCCAATCCGTCGCCGGCGACCGGCGATGCCAGCCAGGACAGTGGCGCCATGCCCACGCTCGAACAGTTGGGCGCCGAACTCGCGGCCGCCCGCGAAGCGCTCGAAGCCCTGCGCGAGTCCAGCTTGCGCGAGCGCGCCGATCTCGAAAACCAGCGTCGTCGAATGGCACGCGATCTGGAGCAGGCGCGGCGCTTCGCGAACGAACGCCTGCTGGCCGATCTGCTGCCAGTGCTCGACAGCCTGGAGGCTGGACTCGCGGTCGAGGCAGTCGATGCCGACAAACTGCGCGAAGGCATGGAACTGACCCTGCGGCAACTGTCCAAGGTCGCCTCCGACAACGGGCTCGAAGTCATCGCGCCCGAGGGTGAGCGCTTCGACCCCGAACACCACCAGGCAATGACCACCGTGGTTGATCCGGAGAAGCCCGACGGCACCGTCGTGCGGGTCTACCAGAAGGGCTACAGCCTGAATCAGCGGCTGTTGCGACCGGCGCTGGTGGTGGTCTCGAACGCCGCCCAGTGATACCGACGGGCCGGGGCTTGAACTGCCCGGACGCGCCCTCAAATAGACCCCAGCAGCGGCGCACCCGCGCCCACATTTCGACTCTTCGGGAGACCAGCAATGGCCAAGATCATCGGTATCGACCTCGGCACCACCAATTCCTGCGTTGCGATCATGGAAGGCGGCAAGGCCAAGGTGATCGAGAATTCCGAGGGCGACCGCACCACACCGTCGGTGGTCGCCTTCACCAAGGATGGCGAGGTGCTGGTCGGCGCCTCTGCCAAGCGGCAGGCGGTGACCAATGCCAAGAACACGTTCTACGCCGTCAAGCGCCTGATCGGACGCAAGTTCGAGGATGCCGAAGTCAAGAAGGATCTTGATCTCGTGCCCTACGGCATCATCGCCCACGACAATGGCGATGCCTGGGTCCGGACCGCCGATGGCAAGCGACTGGCGCCGCAGGAAATCTCGGCGCGGGTTCTTGAGAAGATGAAGAAGACCGCCGAAGACTACCTCGGCGAGAAGGTCACCGAGGCGGT
>DIHI01000095.1:0-715 GCA_002420085.1 Lysobacterales bacterium UBA5700
CGCAGTGGTTCCTGAAGATCACCGATTACGCTCAGGAATTGCTCGATGAGTTGGATACGCTGGATGGCTGGCCGGATTCGGTCAAGACCATGCAGCGCAACTGGATCGGCCGCTCCGAGGGCATCGAGATCGACTTCGGCGTGGCCGATTCGGATCGGGTGCTGCGGGTGTTCACCACCCGGCCCGACACCCTGATGGGCGTGACCTACATGGCGGTCGCGGCCGAGCACCCGCTGGCCCTGGAAGCCGCCGAGGGCAATGCCGATCTGGCGGCGTTCATCGCCGAGTGCCGGCGCGGCGGTGTGTCCGAGGCGGAACTGGAAACCCAGGAAAAGCGCGGCATGGCGACCGGCCGCTACGCCATCCATCCGGTTTCCGGCGAGCGGGTGCCGATCTGGGTCGCCAACTTCGTGCTGATGGGCTATGGCACCGGTGCGATCATGGCGGTGCCCGGCCATGATCAGCGCGATGGCGAGTTCGCCCGCAAGTACGGCCTGCCGATCGTGCAGGTGATCGCTGTGCCGGGCGAGCAGTACGACCCTGCCGTCTGGCAGGACTGGTACGGCGACAAGTACGCGCCCGGCATGCACACCATCCAGTCCGGGCCGCTCGATGGTCTGGACTACCGCGCTGCCTTCGACGCGGTCGCCGAGTTGCTGGGTCCAGGCGCCGAGCGTCGGGTCAATTATCGACTGCGCGACTGGGGTGTGAGCCG
>DIHI01000095.1:801-6072 GCA_002420085.1 Lysobacterales bacterium UBA5700
CAGCGCTACTGGGGCTGTCCGATCCCGATGATCCTGTGCCCGCGCTGCGGCGACGTGCCGGTTCCGGAGGATCAATTGCCGGTGCTGCTGCCCGAGGATGTCGAGTTCATGGGCACCGGCTCGCCGATCAAGGCCGATCCGGCCTGGCGTCGAACCACCTGCCCGTGTTGCGGCGGACCGGCCGAGCGCGAGACCGATACCTTCGATACCTTCATGGAGTCGAGTTGGTACTACGCCCGCTACACCTGTCCGGGCGCGACCGACATCGTCGATGCGCGGGCCAACTACTGGCTGCCGGTCGATCAGTACATCGGCGGCATCGAGCACGCCATCCTGCACCTGATGTACTTCCGGTTCTTCCACAAGCTGCTGCGCGACTGTGGCCTTGTCGAAAGTGCCGAGCCGGCGACCCGGCTGCTCTGCCAGGGCATGGTCATTGCCGAGACCTATTTCCGTGAATCGGAGACCGGCGGCCGGGAATGGTTCAATCCGGCCGATGTCGAGGTCGAACGCGACGAGCGCGGCCAGATCATCGGTGCCCGACTGCGCAGCGATGGTCAGCCGGTCGTCATCGGCGCGGTCGAGAAGATGTCGAAGTCGAAGAACAACGGTGTCGATCCGCAGGCGATGGTCGACAAGTACGGTGCCGATACCGTGCGGCTGTTCTCGCTGTTCGCCGCGCCGCCCGAGCAGAGCCTGGAGTGGAACGAGGCCGGCGTCGAGGGCATGAGCCGATTCCTGCGCCGGCTGTGGAATCTGGCGCGGCGGCACGTCGAGCAGGGGCCGGCGCCGCAGGTGCTGCCCGAGTCGCTGGTCGGTGGCCAGCGCGATCTGCGCCGCAAGCTGCACGAGACCATCGCCAAGGTCAGCGACGATTTCGGCCGTCGCTATGCCTTCAACACCGCCATTGCGGCGGTGATGGAACTGCTCAACGCGATTGCTCGCTTCGACGACGACAGCGGCCCGGCGCGTGCGGTTCGGCAGGAGTGCTTCGAGGCGATCGCCCGGCTGCTCAACCCGATCGCGCCGCACGTTTGCCACGCGCTGTGGCAGGCGCTTGGCCACACCGAGGTGCTGATCGAGGATCTGCCCTGGCCGACCGTCGATGCCGCTGCCCTGGTGCGTGACGAGGTGACCCTGGCGGTCCAGCTCAACGGCAAGCTGCGTGCCACCCTCGCGGTGCCGGTCGATGCCGCGCGCGAGGAGATCGAGCGTCTGGCCCTGGCCGAACCGAACGTGCAGCGCTTCATGACCGAGCTGACGGTACGCAAAGTCATCGTCGTGCCCGGTAAGATCGTCAACATCGTCGCGGGGTAGGGTGTGTCCATGATCCAGAACTCGTTCGCCAAGTCGTTCGTGCGCGCATTCACACGATCGTTCACGGTGCTGCTGTTGCTGGCGCTGGCCGGCTGCGGCTTCCAGTTGCGCGGCAGCCAACTCGGCCTGGATGCCGATCTCGGACCGCTGACCGTAGTGGCGTCCAGCCCGGACAGTGACCTGCCCCGGCAACTCGCCCGTGCCCTGCGCTCGGCCGGTGCAACCCATCCGCTCGATGGCGAGCCGGCCTCGACCCTGCGTCTGCTGGTCGAGACCTGGCAGGACCGGCCGCTGACCGTGGACGCCAATGTCGAGGTGCGCGAGTTCATCATGGTCTACGTGGTCGAGTTCGAGTTGATCGGGCCGGACAAGGCGGTGCGCATTCCGCGCCAGCGGGTCGAACTCGACCGTGAATACACCTTCGATGTCACCGCTGCCGGCGGTACCCCGGCCGAGCGCGCCCTGATCCGTGACGAACTGAGCCGCGACATGGTCGGTACCCTGATCCGCAGGCTGGCGGCGGCACAGCGCGTCGGCATCTGAGATGGAACTGGCACCGCATCGGCTGGCCGCTGCCCTGGCTGCCGAGCCGCCGCGACCGGTGTACCTGGTCGCGGGTGCCGAGCCGCTGCGGGTGCAGGAAGCCTGTGATGCCATCCGCAGCCGGGTCCGCGAGGCCGGTTACGATGAACGGCTGGTCCATGATGCCGGCGGCCGGGACTTCGATTGGCAGACGGTCTCGGCCGATTTCGGCGCGCTCAGCCTGTTCAGCCAGCGACGGCTGTTCGAGGTGCGCCTGCCGTCCGGCAAGCCCGGCAAGCCGGGCGCCGAGTTCCTGCGTGGCTACTGTGCGGCGCCGCCGCCCGATACGGTCCTGCTGATCGTCGCCGACGAATGGAGCAAGAGCCACGCCGGTGCCTGGAGCGAGGCGATCGCCGCGACCGGCCATGTGGTGATCTGCTGGCCGGTCAAATCGGCAGAACTGCCGGAATGGCTGGCCAGCCGGGCGCGCACCGCCGGCATTCGCCTGACCGCCGATGCCATCGCCCTCCTGGCCGAGCGGGTCGAGGGCAATCTGCTTGCCGCCGATCAGGAAATCCGCAAGCTGGCCCTGCAACTGGAGCCGGGCAGCACACTCGATGGTCCGGGTCTGGCCGCAGTGATCGCCGATGCCGCCCGCTTCGATGTATTTCGCCTGTTCGATGCTGCCCTGGCCGGCGAGGCGGCGCGGGTCGCGCGGATTCTGGCCGGTTTGCGGGCCGAGGGCGCGCAGATTCCGCAACTGATGGGCTGGATCGGTGCCCAGATGCTGCTGCTGGCTCGGGTGGCTGGCACCCTCGCTGCCGGAGGCGATGCCAGCGAGACGATGCGCAAGCATGGCCTGTGGCCGGCCCGCCAGAGCCAGTTCCGGGTCGCGCTGAAGCGCCATCCGGGAGCGCGCTGGGATGCCTTCGTCGGCGAATGCGGGCGGATCGATCAGGCGGCCAAGGGCCGGCTCGACCTCGATCCCTGGGTCAGGCTGGAGCGCCTGCTGATCGCGGTCGCCGATCCGAAGGCCGTGCGCCTGCTGGTGGCCTGAGCGGTCGGCCGGTGCTGACCCTGATCTACGGTGGCACCTTCGATCCGATCCATGTCGGCCATCTCGCCCTGGCCAGCCAGACCGCCCGCCTGCTTGCCACGGATGTCCACCTGTTGCCGTCGGCCGACCCGCCGCACCGCGAGCCGCCCGGCGCCCGCGCCGAGGATCGTGCCGCGATGGTCGCCCTGGCGATCGCCGAGCAACCGGCACTGCATCTGGACCGTCGCGAACTCGATCGCCCCGGCCCGTCCTACATGGTCGATACCCTGATCTCGTACCGCGATCAATGGGGTGCGGACCAGCCTTTGGCCCTGCTGCTCGGTGCCGATGCCTTCGCTGGCCTGCCGGGTTGGTCGCGCTGGCGGCACCTGTTCGACCTCGCCCATCTGGTGATCGCTCCGCGCCCGGCCTGGCCGCTGGATCGGCTGCCGGACGTTCTGCGTGATGCCTGTGCCGGCCGCTGGCTGGCCACAGTCGAGGGCTTGCAGACCCGTCCTGCGGGTGGCCTGTTTCGGCTGCCGCTGACGGTCGAGTACCTCGAATCGGCAACCGAAGTCCGTCGTCGGATCGCCGAGGGCGGCGACTGGCGGGCGCTGGTTCCGATACCGGTCGCCGATTACATCGATCGCCATCGACTGTACCGATGATCCCCGCCCAGCGGCCCGCGCTCCGGCTACGCCGTTATACTGTCCCGATCCCGAACCGGAAAGCCGAGTTTGACCCGCCAAGCCCACGTCATCAAAACCCGAATGCCCGAGCCGGCGCCGACGCCGGAAGCACTGCTGGCCCATGTCCGCGAGGCACTGGCCGAGATCAAGGCACGTGATGCCGTCGAGATCGATGTGCGCGGCAAGACCAGTGTGACCGACTACATGGTCATCGCCTCCGGCACCTCCAGCCGCCACGTCAAGTCGATCGCCGATGAAGTGGTCCGCTTCGCCAAGCGCTCGGGCGTGGTTCCGCTCGGGGTCGAGGGTGAGCGCGAGGCCGAGTGGGTACTGGTCGATCTCGGCGATGTACTGGTCCACGTCATGCTGCCGCGCGTTCGTGAGTTCTACGCACTCGAACGGCTGTGGACGGTCGGCGATGACCTGCCGCCGCCCGATCTGTCCGATGCCCTGCCATCGGCCGACGATCGCGCCTGAGTCGAACGGGTGAAGGCCCGTCTGATCGCGGTCGGGGAGAACCCGCCGGCCTGGGTCGCCGAGGGTTTTGCCGAGTACCGCAAGCGGCTGGTCCATTGGCTGCCGCTGGAACTGATCGAACTGGCGCCGGGCATGCGCGGCAAGGGCCAGGATCCAGTCCGAGCGATCGCTGACGAAGGCCGGCGCCTGCGGGCTGCCGTGCCCAAGGGGGGCCGGCTGATCGCGCTCGATGGCGGTGGCACCGCCTGGACCTCCCCACAACTGGCGGTCCGACTCGAACATTGGCGCAGCCTGGGCCAGGATCTGGCATTCGCCATCGGCGGCCCGGATGGTCATGGTCCGGACCTGCTGGCCGCTGCCGACGAGCACTGGTCGCTCGGGCCATTGACCCTGCCGCACATGCTGGTTCGGCTGGTGCTGGCCGAACAGTTGTACCGCGCCGCCAGTCTGCTGGCCAATCATCCCTACCATCGCTGAAGCGTTCGCGTTCGTCAGCCCCGTGATCGGCGGAGCGGCAGGGCGCCGGTGGCCGACCGGGGTCGGACTGGCATCGCGACATGTGAGAGATGCTCACCACTTTCGTCGTCATCGCCTGCGCCGACCCGACGTGTGCGGTGGTGGCACGGTTGCTGCGGCGGAGGATTGCAAGACGGTCATTTTTGGCGATTTTTTCACCACCTGCCGGGCTGGACGCGGGAAAAACCCAGGTCTTCGGCCGGCAGGCTCAAGGACTGAGACGCCGATTGGCGGCGGTTGGCTGGTGATTTTCTGCCCAAATTTGCTGCGGTGCAGCTTCGTTTGTCTGGAAAAGTCGTGCTATAAATCACGAGTTGGGCGTCGATTGGCGCACGGCAGGGGAAGCGCAGGCGGGTAATGACCGAATCGCTGAGGGGAGCGAAACGGCCGCCGGTTTCGGTTTCACATTCAATCGATCCATTTTCTGGGGGTTTCAACGATGAAGCAGAGCACTTTGGCTCGGGCGCTTGCGCTCGGCCTGACCATGAGCCTGGGCGCGAGCGCGGCGTTTGCCGCTGACGGCCAGGAGCGCGTGTGGGTGAAGTTCAAGAACGGCGGCAAGGGCAATGTCGAGCAGGCCCTGCGCAACGCTGGTGGTGATATTCATTACACCTTCGACAACCTCAACGCCTTCGCAGTGAGCCTGCCGTCGCAGGCGATCCAGGGGCTGCGCAACAATCCGAACATCGAACTGATCGAAGAAGATCCGATCCG
>DIHI01000095.1:6338-6507 GCA_002420085.1 Lysobacterales bacterium UBA5700
GCACCATCGCGGCGGTCAACAACAGCACGGGCGTGATCGGCGTCAGCCCCGGCAAGGTCGATCTGCACATCGTCCGGGTGTTCAGTGGTGGCACTGATGGCTGCGCCTGGACCTTCAGTTCGGGTCTGATCGCGGCGGTCAACAACTGCGCCGCTGCGGCCAATGGTCG
>DIHI01000148.1:0-7275 GCA_002420085.1 Lysobacterales bacterium UBA5700
CATGTCGAACTGAGCCATGTCGAACTGAGCCATGTCGAGTCGAGCCGTGTCGAGCCAAGCCATCTCGAACTGAGCCGTGGCGAGCCGGGTCTGGGTTCGCTGGCTGTGTTTGCGCGTTTCGTGGTGATCGAACTGCTGGCGGTCGTGTGCGTGCTGATGGCGGCTGCAATCTGGGTGGAATGGTTTGGGCGGCCAGCGCCGGTGCCGGTGTTGGTGTCGATCTTCTCGCTCGCGGCGGTCGTCCTGTCGCAGCGCCTGGCGATGCCACCCTGGTGGTGGTCGATCGCTGCCCTGTTCGGGCCGGCGGGGGTTCTGGCGCTCGGGCTGGCGGTGCCGGCCGGGCTGTGGTTGTCCGGGCTGCTGCTGATGCTGGTCGCCTTCGGTGCGCCGTTCGTCAGTCGGGTGCCGCTGTACTTGAGCGGCCGCGCGGTCGCCACCGGGCTGGAGGCACTGCTGCCGAGCCGACCGGGTGCGCGGATCGTCGATCTCGGGGCCGGGGTCGGCAGTCTGCTGGCGATGGCTGCGCGGCTGCGGCCAGAACTGCGCTGTGTCGGGGTCGAGTGGGCGCCCTTGCCCTGGCTGCTCGGACGGCTGCGCTGGATCGCGACCGGCCGCCCGATCGACTGGCGTTACGGCGATCTCTGGCGCCAGCCGCTGACGGACTGCGATCTGGTCTATGCCTATCTCTCGCCAGCGGCGATGCCGCGCCTGGCGGTCAAGGCGGCACGCGAAATGCCGGCCGGCAGCCGTCTGGTGAGCTACCGGTTCGCGATACCGGGGGTGCCGGCCGATCAGGTGCTGCGGCTCGGCCCTGGCCGCACGGAGTGCCTGCACGTCTGGCAGATCGCGCCGGAGTCGGCCCTGGTGCAGGCGGTCCGGGGCAGGGTGTCGGGCGGCTGATCGGACGGCTGATCGGACGCGACCGGGTGCCTCCTGCGGCGGCGCGGGTCGGTTGCCGGAAGGCCGGTGGTCGCCGCGAGCTCGCCACCGACACGGTCGCTCGGGCGACCTGCGGTCTCGATCTGCGATCTCGACAATATCCCGCTGGCCCCGGGAAGGTGTAACGTACTGGCGCCCGCGTCCTGCTGCGGGGGCGTGTCCCGGCTGCCGCCCCGGTGCCGGAACCATCTTCAGCCAGACCACCACCATAAAGAAGGAAGCCAAGCCGTGAATCGTCCCATTTTCAGGCCCTTGCCGCTCAGCAGCGCGATCGCGCTGTCTCTGTCACTGTTCGCTGCCGCTCCGCACGCTCAGGCGCAAGGCGCCGAGGAAGAAGCCAGCAGCGATGCCGCCCGGCTCGATCAGGTCCAGGTCGTCGGTTCCCGCCGGGTCGGCGGCAGCGAGACCCGGACCATGCTGCCGGTCGATGTCCTGCCGATGGACAAGGCGGCCAGTCAGGGTGGCCAGTTCGATCTGGCCCAGACCCTGCAATTCGTCTCGCCGTCGTTCAACTCGACCCGCCAGACCGGTGCCGATGGTGCCGATCTGATCGATTCGGCGGCGCTGCGCGGACTCGGTTCCGACCAGACCCTGGTGCTGCTCAATGGCAAGCGGCGGCATTCGGTGTCCCTGGTCAATCTGTTCGGTGCCCGCAATCGCGGCAATACCGGCACCGATTTCAACAGCATTCCAATGCTGGCGGTCGATCGGGTCGAGGTGCTGCGTGACGGTGCGGCGGCCCAGTACGGCTCGGATGCCATCGCCGGGGTCATGAACATCGCACTGCGCAAGGACATCGGCTGCGAGGCGGTCGCCGGTTATGGCGAGTACACCCGTGGCGATGGCGAGAACTACCTCGGTTCCGGCTATTGCGGCTTCGGGGTTGGTGATGGCGGAGTGATCGCGCTGACCGCCGAGTACCTCGATCGCGGTCGTTCCAACCGCGCCACCGACGTCAATCCAACCCGGATCATCGGCGACAGCAAGATCGAGAACCTGACCTTCTTCGCCAATGGTGAGATTCCGGTCGGCGATGTCGCCCTGGCCTATTTCCATCTGGGTGTGCAGGACCGCGACGGCTCGTCGGCGGCGTTCGCGCGCGGCGGCATCGGTTCCGACGACATCCCCTCGCGCAATTCGGCGGCGATGTTCCCGGATGGCTTCGTGCCGTTCATCAATGGCGATATCGACGATCGCTCCGGCTCGGTCGGGCTGCGCTGGGACATCGGTGAATGGCGTGCCGATCTGTCCACCACCTACGGTTTCAATCGATTCCGGTTCCTGATTGACAACACCCTCAATGCCTCGATCGCCAACCGCGACCTGCTCAACGGCGGCCCCGGCGTCAGCGCGACCGCCTTCGATGCCGGTGGCTTCGATTTCCGCCAGAGCACCACCAACCTCGATTTCACCCGTTACTTCGACGGCGTCTTCAATGGCCTGAACGTCGCCTTCGGTGGTGAGTTCCGCGACGAGAACTACACCATCTTCGCGGGCGAGCCGGGTTCGTTCATCGATGCCGACGGCCCCGGCGGCGGCAATGCCGGCAGCCAGGGCTTCCCCGGCTTCCAACCGGTCGATGAGACCGATACCGATCGCCACAGTTGGGCCGGCTATCTCGATCTGGAAGCCGATCTGACCGATCGACTGCTGGTCGGCCTGGCCGGTCGCTTCGAGGATTACAGCGACTTCGGATCGACCGTCGATGGCAAGCTGTCGATCGGCTTCCAGGCCAGCGATACCCTGCTGCTGCGCGGTTCGGCCAGCACCGGCTTCCGGGCGCCCTCGCTCCAGCAGCGGCTGTTCTCCTCGACCTTCACCGATTTCGTCAGTGGCGAGCCGGTCGATGTCCTGTTGGCCCGCAATGGCGGTCCGGTGGCGGTCGCGGCCGGCATTCCCGAACTCGACGAGGAAACCTCGGTCAGCGCCAGCATCGGCTTTACCTGGCAGCCGGCCGACAATCTGGCAATCACCCTCGATGCCTATCGCATCAAGATCGATGATCGGATCGTGCTGTCCGGTCGCTTCGACACCACCGACCCCAACATCGGTGCGATCCTGGAGGGTCTGGGTGTCGGTGAGGCGCAGTTCTTCGTCAATTCGATCGACACCCGCACCCGTGGCATCGATCTGACCATCGCCCACGACACCGCCCTCGGTGGCGGTCAGCTCAACACCTATCTGGCCTTCAATCTGTCCGACACCGAGGTTACCGACATCAATGCGCCGCCGTCGCTGATCGGTCGCGAGGATGTGCTGCTGGAAGACCGCGAGCGGCGCTTCATCGAGGAAGGCGGGCCGGGCTCGAAGGGGACGTTGACCTTCGACTACAGCCACGGCAAGTGGAATGCGGTGTGGCGGTTCATCTACTTCGGCAGCCAGACGCTCGGCACCTTCTCCGGTCCGCCCGAGCCGAACCTGGAGTTCGATCCGCGCCTGTCGGCGGATGTCAGCCTGACCTACAGCTTCACCGACAACATCAAACTCACTGCCGGCGGCACCAACATCTTCGACCAGTTCCCCAGCCGGCAGAATCCGGACGAGACCGACAACGGCCACATCTTCGAGAGCGTCCAGTTCGGCCTGAACGGCGCGGCCTGGTTCACGCGGCTGTGGGTCGGGTTCTGATCGAACCGGCGTCGGACCGGTCGTCGTGAGCGTTCACGACGACCGGTGCCGGAGACGGTGTCAGGGCGCGGTGGCCTCGGCTCGACGCACCGGAATTGGTATGTTGCACACCTCGACCCGACCGACCGGGTCGAGGAACCACGGTTCGCGGCGGTGCCGGCGTGCTTCGATCAGGCGCTGGAAGGTCGGCGTGTCGGTGCGCAACACTTCGATCGGTTCGCGCTCGGCTACGGGCAGTTGCGCAGCCAACGTCAGCGAGCGGATCGGCACATGCCGGGCCGGATCGCTGTGGAAGCCGAGCGGTCCGTCGCCGCGCGGCAGCACCGAGAGATGTTCCATGCCCGACAGCACCCGGCCGGCCAGGGTGATGTTGCGATCAAGATGGCGCGGCGCGTGACCGATCACCACGTACAGGCCAGCGCCATTGCCGCTGTCGGCGGTATTGCCGCGCGAGACGCCGAGTGCGCCGTAGCAGTGCAGCAGCCAGGCACGCTGGCCGGTCGGGTCGCGTCCGACCGGGAAGCCGCCACTGAACCCGACCTCGGGGGCGTACACGTCGCCATCGGTCAGTCGCGTGAACGACAGCCGCTCGGCTGAGCGATCGAATTCGCCCGGCAGGCTGGTCCTGGCATTACCGAGCGGTCTGGCCAGGGCCGGGTCGTCGGCCTTCGGGTCGCCCCATTGCACGACGTAGTTGTCCTGCGCGCGCAGGATCACCAGGCCATCGAAATAGCCGGCGCGCACCAGGGTGCGGATGTTGGCGGCATGCAGGGGTGCGAAATCGGGCGCCAGTTCCAGGATCACCCGACCGCTGTCGAGATCGAGGTAGACGGTGTTTTCGGGATCGGGCCGGCGCCAGTCGGCGGCGGCCGCCTCGGCCAGCACCTGGGCCAGGGTCGGGCCGGGTGCGGGGCTCGGTTCGGCGGCGGGAGCCTGGGCGAGGGCCTGGGTGAAGGTGAGCAGGGTGGCCGAGCCGAGGACGACGGCGGCGAGGCGGCGGAGGATGGGCATCGGAAGGGCTCGCTGGCGGCGGTGACGGCCAGCTTATCAGTCCCGCGCGCCGATCAGTCACCCGATCCTTCACCGGTCAGGCTGGCCAGCAGTTCCTCGAACTGTGCCAGGAAGCCATCCCAGTGGCGCGCCTCGGCGAACCCGGGAAACGCGGCCGGGAAGGCCGGATCATGCCAGCGGTTGGCGATCCAGGCGTGGTGGCGCAGCAGGCGCACCGCCCGCAGCGGTTCGACCAGCAGGCGCTGGGCCGGGTCGATGTCAGCGAAGCGCGAATAGCCATCGAGCAGACAATGCCACTGGCGATCCTGGTCGTCACGGGCGCCGGACAGCAGCATCCAGAGATCCTGCACCGCCGGTCCAGTGCAGGCATCGTCGAAATCGACGAAGTGGGCGCTGTCATCGCACCACAGCAGGTTGCCAAGGTGGCAATCGCCATGCAGTCGGATCAGCGGCTGGGGGCCGACCTGATCCAGCCGCACGGCCAGGGCGTCGAGCAGTTCGGCAAGCCGATCATCGAATCGCGTCCGGTACTGACTCGGCAGCCAGCCGCCATTCACCAGCACATCGCCAGCGGCGCGGGCATCGGCGATCGGTGCCAGGGTCGGGCGGTGGATGAAGCGTCGCTGGCCGCCGATGGCATGGATGCGACCGAGCAGGGTGCCGAGCCGATGCAGGGTGTCGGGGTGGTCGGGTTCGGGTGCGCGTCCGCCGCGCACGGGGAACAGTGCGAACCGAAAGCCCTGGTGGCGGTGCAGGCTGCCATCGGCCAGCACCAGTGGCGGCACGGTTGGCAACTCGGCCAGCGCCAGTTCGGCGGTGAAGGCGTGTTCCTCGATGATCGCCGCGTCGCTCCAGCGCTCGGGGCGGTAGAACTTGGCCACCAGCGGCGGCGCGTCCTCGATGCCGACCCGATAGACCCGATTCTCGAAGCTGTTCAGCGCCAGCAGCCGGCCATCGCAGGCCAGGCCCAGCGCTTCGATCGCAGCCAGCACCAACTCGGGAGTGAGCGCGTCGTAGGGATGCTCGGCGTGCAACGGCCGGTCGGCGGGAGGGCTCGGGTGTGGTGCGGGTGACATGGCGCGATGGTAACCCGCTGGCCCGCGTCTACGTGGGTTGCCGGACGGCCCGACAGACCGGGCCATAGGCCATCAGTTGGTTTGACTATGTCGAAGGTATGACTATC
The DNA here is from genome assembly GCA_002420085.1 of Lysobacterales bacterium UBA5700. Lineage (GTDB taxonomy): Bacteria > Pseudomonadota > Gammaproteobacteria > Xanthomonadales > Xanthomonadaceae > UBA11164. The sequence continues at coordinate 5,762 of DIHI01000148.1, forward strand.
ATTTAATTCACACTAGCGGACTACGACCATGCTCGACCTCGATGATCCGATCCAACGCAAATTCCGCAAGGAACTCTCGACCGGTGTGGTCGCCCTGGTGCTGCTGGCAGTGGTCGCCGAGACCGGCGAGCCGCTGTACGGCTACCAGATCGCCAAGCGGCTGGAGACCGGCGGCGGTCTGCTCGGCGGCAAGCTGAGTGCGCTCTACCCGGTGCTGCGCAACCTCGAAGCGGCCGGTCTGCTGGACAGCTTCGTCGAGCCATCGGCGAGCGGGCCACCCCGACGCTACTACCGCGCCACCGATGCCGGCCGCGCCGCCCTGATCGGTTGGATCGGCGCTTGGCGCGAAGCCCGCGACCTGGTCGATGGTCTGCTGCCGGGCCGTTCACCGGAGCATCGTTCGAGGACGGCGACCGACCCCGCCGATCCTCCGGACGGCCCGTCTGCCGATTCGTCGGCCTGATCACCGGTGAACCTCCTGGCCACCGATCGCCACCGACCGCCCCACACATCGCCCGCTCATCCGATGGAGCCCACGCAATGAACACCGCATCCGCAACCCCCGCCGTGCCGACCAGCATTCGCCAGTACCTCGATCAGTTGCGCCACGCACTGCGCGATGCCGATCCGGCCATGCTCCAGGACGCCCTCTACGATGCCGAGGAATACCTGCGCGGTGAACTGGCCGGCAGTCCTGGGCGTTCGGAAGCCGAGGTGGTCGCCGACGTCGCCGGCAGCTATGGCGCACCGTCGGAAGTGGCCGAGATCTACCGCGACACCGAGGTCAAGGTCAGCCGCGCGCTGCGCCCGCCGCCGCCGCCGCAACGGCGCAGCCTGCTCGGACGGTTCTTTGCCGTGGCCGGCGATGTCCGGGCCTGGTCAGCCCTGTTCTACATGGCGCTGTCGCTGGCGACCGGCGTGTTCTATTTCACCTGGGCGGTCACCGGCGTCAGCCTGTCGGCCGGCTTGTCGGTGTTGATCATCGGCATTCCGTTCGTGATTCTGTTTCTGGCTTCGGTGCGGTTGCTGTCGCTGGTCGAGGGGCGGATGGTCGAAGTGCTGCTCGGTGAGCGAATGCCACGTCGGCCGATCAGCAGTGCCAGCGAGTTGCCGCTGCTGGCCCGGATCGCTGCGATGTTCGCCGATCCGCGCACCTGGACCACCCTGCTGTACATGCTGCTGATGCTGCCGCTGGGTATCGTCTACTTCAGCGTGCTGGTCACCGGCATCAGTCTGGCCCTGACTGCCATCCTGGTGCCCCCGGCGGTCTGGTTCGGTGCCGTCGAGACCGGGGTTTCGGTCGATGGCTGGCAGGTGCTGCGCTATGGTGATGGTTGGGCGAACTCGTCGCTGGCGGCCTGGCAGTTGCCGCTGCTGTTGATCGCCGGGGTGCTGCTGCTGTTCGTGATGCTGCATCTGGCCAGGGCGATCGGGCGTGGCCATGGCCTGCTCGCCAAGGCCCTGCTGGTCCAGGCCGGTAGTCGCGATCGGCGTTGAGTGGCAGCCGTCGCGTG
>DIHI01000148.1:7335-9271 GCA_002420085.1 Lysobacterales bacterium UBA5700
AGCCGTCGCGTGCGAGCCGTCGCGTGCCAGGCCGATCGGACGGCACCCTCCGTGCCGGGTCAGCCCGGCGCGGTTCGGATGAAGTCGCGAACCAAGGGGTAGACCTGCTCACGCCAGCGGCGGCCGCTGAAGATGCCGTAGTGGCCGGCGCCCTCGACCGTCACGTGGCGGCGCCGGCTTTCCGGGATGCCGGTGCAGAGGCGGTGGGCGGCTCGGGTCTGGCCTGGGCCTGAGATGTCGTCCAGCTCACCCTCGATGGTCAGCAGGGCGGTGCGGGTGATCGTGTCCGGGGCGACCCGTTCGTCGCCGACCAGCCATTTTCCGCGCGGCAGCAGGTGGCGCTGGAAAACGACTTCGACCGTATCGAGGTAATACTCGGCCGGCATGTCGAGCACCGCGTTGTATTCGTCGTAGAACCGCCGATGCGACTCGGCGTCTTCCAGGTCGCCGCGCACCAGTTGGTTGTAGAAGTCCCAGTGCGACAGGAAGTGCCGTCCAGGGTTCATGGCGATGAAGCCGGTGTGCTGGAGGAAGCCGGGATAGACCTTGCGGCCGCTGCCCGGGTAGCCGACCGGCACCCGCTGGATCAGGGTGTGCTCGAACCAGGACAGCGGCTTGGTCGCGGCCAGATCGTTGACCTGGGTCGGTGATTCGCGGGTATCGACCGGACCGCCCATCAGGGTCAGGCTGCACGGTGTGGTTTCGCCGCGTTGGGCCATCAGTGCGATCGCCGCCAGCACCGGTACGGTCGGCTGGCAGACGGCGATCACGTGCAACTGCTCGGCACCGATGCCCCGGATGAATTCCTGGACATAGGCGATGTAGTCCTCCAGATGGAACGGCCCACACCCGACCGGGACCATGCGGGCATCGACCCAGTCGGTGACGTAGACCTTGTGATCCTGCAACAGGGTCTTGACGGTGTCGCGCAGCAGGGTGGCGTGATGGCCGGACAGCGGCGCCACCACCAGCACCTTGGGATCATCCTTCAGTTCGGCGATGGCATCGCCATCGTCGGAGAAGCGCTTGAAGCGCAGCAGTTGGCAGAAGTCCTTCTCGACCACGCATTTCTCGACCACGGGAATGGTCTGACCATGGGCCTCGACCCGATGGATGCCGAACTCGGGTTTCTCGTAGGGCTTGCCGAGCCGGTAGGCCAGTTCGTAGCCGGCTGCCAGGCGGGCCGCACCGGGTAGCCGCGACAGCCAACTGTCCGGCGCCGAGAACAGTTTGGCGCCGGCCTCTGACCAGTACACCAGCGGGCTGATCATCGACCGGTACAGTTCGTGGGCGTGATAGAGCATGCGGAGTCCTCCACGGCATTGTGCAAAGCAGCATAACCGGTTTGGCGATCGCCGTCCGTGGTCGAAACACGGTTCCGTGGGATACTTCGACCTTTGTCCAGGGAAGTTCGGAGATCGTCCATGAGCGGAATCCATGATTTCACCGTCAGCACCCTCGATGGCCGGCCGCAGCCGATGGCCGAGTACGCTGGCAAGGTGCTGTTGATCGTCAATGTCGCCTCGAAGTGCGGGTTCACTCCGCAATACGCCGGCCTGGAAGCTCTGTGGCGCAACTACCGGGATCGCGGCCTGGTGGTGATCGGCTTCCCCTGCGATCAGTTCGGTCACCAGGAGCCGGGCGACGCTGAGGAAATCCGCAATTTCTGTGCCCTCAACTACGACATCAGCTTTCCGATGATGGCCAAGATCGAGGTCAACGGTGACCGGGCCGAGCCACTTTATCGCTGGCTGAAATCACAGAAATCCGGTTTCCTCGGTATCGGCGCGATCAAGTGGAACTTCAGCAAGTTCCTGATCGGCCGAGACGGCGAGGTGATCAAGCGCTACGCCCCGACCGACGCCCCGGCCACCCTCACCGCCGACATCGAAGCGGCCCTCGCGGCCTGAGGGCCGGCCGCGCCGCCACCCGGCCG
>DIHI01000148.1:9325-13911 GCA_002420085.1 Lysobacterales bacterium UBA5700
GCCGCCACCCGGCCGAGTGGCGAGCGCTGCTGGGTTCTTCGAGGCTGCCGAGTGGCTGCACCGATCCTGCCAGCCCCGATCCTGCCACTGCCCCGATCCTGCCAGACCTGCGACCGTCAATCCTGGAGTGCCCCTGTCATGTATGCCTGGACCAAGACCTTCCACCTGCTGTTCGTGATCGCCTTCATGGCCTCGGTGTTCTATCTGCCGCGGATCCTGGTCAACATCGCCGAAGTCGGCGATCAGCCGGCGGTGCGCGAGCGCCTGGTGCTGATGGGTCGGCGTCTGTACCGCTTCGGCCATGTCATGTTCGGGCTGATGCTGGTACTCGGGCTGCTGCTCTGGCTCGGTTATCGACTGGTGCCTGCCTGGTGGCCGCCGGTCGCGGTCGGCGTCGGCTGGACGCACGCCAAACTGCTGCTGGTCGCCCTGATCTTCGGGTTCTATCTGCACAGCGGCCGGTTGCTGAAGCGGGCGGCGGTCGGTGCCGCCTTGCCGGCTTCCGGGTCGCTGCGGCTGTACAACGAGATCCCCTTGCTGCTGATCATCCCGGTCATCTGGCTGGTGATCGGAAGACCATTCTGAGCCACGAGGTGGACTTCAGCGGCTGAACTGCCAGTCGAGCATGCGGCCGTCGCGGTAGGGCATCACGCCATGGAACGGCCGGGGATCATCGTCGAACACCAGTGGCAGGAACTGCCGGTCGCCCTCCCACAGCGGCAGATCGAGCAGACCCGCCCGCGCCACCCATTCGAGGCGACCTTCGGCATTGCTGGCCGGGGGCTGGCCGGAGAACGCTTCGATCAGGAAGATCGCGGCGAACCAGTCCTCCCCGTGCTTGCCGAAACCCGGCCAACTGATCGTGCCGCGCAACTGCATGGCCAGGCACTCGATGCTAGCTTCTTCGCGAATCTCGCGGCGCATCCCGGTTGCCAGATCCTCGTCGGCTTCGAGTTTGCCGCCCAGTCCGTTGTACTTGCCGATCTGGTGGTCATCCGGCCGGGCTGTGCGATGGACCATCAGTACCCGATCGCGCTCGCGGTCGTAGACATAGCCCAAGGTGGCGAGGATCGGTGTGTAAGGCATCGGCAGCATCCAGTCGATCGGAGTCGCCATCCTGCCCGGACCACTCGGGCACGTCCAGAGGGTCGGCCGATCGACCCTGCCAGGGTCGCCTGATCATGGCGACCGGGCCTCGGTCGGCGCGGCATCGTCTGGGGCGATCGCCGAGCCAGCGCTGGCACTGCCGACCTGGCGGGCCAGTTCGATGCGCGCCAGCAGCCGGGCCTGGCTGGCGTCGAGGATGTCCAGGTCCAGTGCCAGCAGGGCATCGATGGCATCGATCACGGTGAAACGATCGAACAGGCCGTCGCGGTATCCGTGCTCGACCAGGGCCAGTCGAGTCGCCAGTTCGGGACGAACGCGGGTTTGCAGTTCGGCCAGGCGCCGATCATGGATGCGCCACTCGGACCAGGCCCGATCGACGGCCGCCTGTACCCGACGACGATGGGCTTCGATCCGGGCATCACTGGCCTGGACACGGGCTCGGGCGGCGTCCAGACGCTGTCGTCCGGTATCGAAGATCGGGACGGTCACGGCGAGTTCTGCACCCAGCGCGCCGACGCCATCCGCTTCACGTTCGCCGGCCAGGCCGAGGCCGAGCCTCGGCAGCAGGCGCCAGCGTTCGATCAGCGCCAGGGCCTGGCGATCGCGATCGGCCGCCGACTGGGCCGCCAGCAGGTCGAGTCGGAGGCCGACGGCGGCAGCGCGCAACCCAGCCGCATCGCGTGTGTCGGGGGTGGGCGCCGGCAGGGCGTCGGGGAGCCGGATGCCCTGCGCCGAAGCCAGACCCAGCGCTTCGGCCAGGGCTGCGGTCAGCGCCAGTGCCTGATCTTCGGCCTGCTGTGCCCGTTGCATCCGATCGGCGCTGTCCGCCCAGCGCGGCAGGGCATCGATCTGCCGCAACACCCCACGGGCAACCAGGTCATGTGCCAGCCGTCCGGCGAGTTCCGCCTGCTCGGCGCGCTGTCGCCACAGGCGGGTGCGTTCGCGGGCAGCGACGGCCAACCCATGTGCCGACTCGACCGACCACAGCCGCTCCAGGACGCGGGTCGCCGACATGAAGGTCCGGACCCGCTCCTCGGCTTCGGCTTCGGCCAGCCGGCGATCGCGATCGAGCAGGCTGATCAGATCCTGCATCAGGCCGTAGTCGAGCATGGTGACGCCAGGGACTCGACCCGCTTCCATGCGCATCGCCATCAGCCGGAAACTGGGGTTGGCCGGCAGGCCGGCCGATTCGGTCATGGCGCGTTGGCCATCCAGTTCGATGACCAGGGCGGCGATCTCGTGGTCGGCCAGGGCCGCCAGTTCGAGCGCCGCGTCGCGATCGAGCGGGCTGGCCAGCAGTTCGGCGATGCGCGCTTCGCGGTGGGCCGTGTCCGGCGCGTCGATGGCCTCGGCGATCGGCGCGCCCAGGGCGACGGCGACGGCTTCATTGAGGCGTTCGCGGGGGTGCGGTCCGTCCGGCACGGCGGCACAGCCCGCCAGGAGGATGGCCAGCGACAGGGCGGCCGGGATGCCGACGGGGCGGCGTGTGGAGACATGTTGCAATCGGTACGCGATCGAGTTCATGGTTGGCTCCCGGTCGTTGATCGACGGCGCAGTTCGCGGCTCAGCCAGAGCCGATACACCGCCGGGATGATCAGCAGGGACAGCAGGGGCGCACTGATCATGCCGCCGAGCATCGGTGCGGCGATCCGCTGCATGGTCGCGGCACCGGCGCCCTCGGCGAGCATGATCGGAATCAGCCCGGCGAAGATGGTGAAGACGGTCATCGCCTTGGGTCGCACCCGGCGCAGTGCGCCCTCGGAGAGGACGGTGTCGAGCGTGGTCAGGTCGAGTCTGCCGGCCGCACGTGCGCGGCCGACCGCCGCATCCAGGTAGATCAGCATGATCACGCCGAATTCGGCCGCCACGCCGATCAGGGCGATGAAGCCGACCGCAGTCGCCACCGACATCTGATAGTCCAGCAGCCACATCAGCCAGACCCCGCCGACCACCGCCAACGGCAGGGACAGCATGACCAGGGCCGACTCGAACACCCGGCCGAAGATGAAATAAAGCAGGACGAACACGATCGCCAGGGTCAACGGAATGGCGATCTGGAGCCGTGCCTCGGCCCGTGCCAGGGCCTGGTAGCTGCCGACCCATTCCAGGGCATGGCCGGGTTGCAAGGCGATGGTTTCGGTCAGGGCCGCGTTGGCGCGTTCGATATAGCCGTTCAGATCGGCACCGGGTTCGAGTTCGACGAACACATGGCTGGCCAGGCGGGCGTTTTCGCTGCGGATCATCGGTGGCCCATCGGCCAGTGTCAGCCGGGCCAGGGCCGACAGCGGCACCTGACTGCCGCTCGGGGTCTGGACCGGCAGGTTGGCCAGGGCTTCCGGGCTGTCCCGCCAGTGCTGGGCCAGGCGCAGTGCGATCGGGTAGCGTTGCCGGGCCTCGACCGCGACCGTCACCGGGGCACCACCGACGGCGATCGCCAGCAGCGATTGCAATTGCACCATCGACATCCCGTGCCGGGCCAGCGCCTCCCGATCGGGTTCGATTTCCAGGTAGCGGGCACTGGCGGTCCGCTCGGCGAACGCCGAACGGGTGCCCGGCAGGGTTTGCAGCAGACTGGCGATCCGGTCGGCTTCGGCGCCGATGCTGTCCAGATCGGGGCCGGTCACCCGCACTCCGAGTGGCGTGCGAATGCCGCTGACCTGCATGTTGATCCGATTCAGGATCGGCGGAACCCAGGCATTGCTGACACCCGGCAGACTGACCGCCCGATCCAGTTCGGCCAGCAGTTCGGTCCGATCCAGGCCGGCACGCCATTGGTGCTCGGGCTTGAACCGGACCACCGCCTCGATCATGGTCAGCGGGGCCGGATCGGTCGCGGTATCGGCGCGACCGATCTTGCCGAACACCTGCTCGACCTCCGGAATGCTGCGGATCATCCGGTCGGTTCGCTGCAACAGGGCCTGTGCTTCGGCAGGCGACAGCGAGGGCAGGGTGGTCGGCATGTACAGCAGGTCGCCCTCTTCCAGTTCCGGCATGAACTCGCTGCCGATCCGACTCCACGGCCAGGCGGTGGCCAGCAGCAGCACCAGGGCCGAGCCCAGGACCAGCCAGGAATGCCGCAGGGCCAGCGACAGCACCGGCCGATAGGCCGCCATCAGCCAGCGACTGAGCGGTTGTTCGCTTTCGTCGCGGAAACGCCCGCGAATCCAGTACCCCATCAGAACCGGTACCAAGGTGATCGCCAGCGCCGCCGATGCGACCATCGCCCAGGTCTTGGTCCAGGCCAGCGGCGTGAACATGCGGCCCTCCTGGGCTTCCAGCATGAACACCGGAACGAACGACAGGGCGATGATCAGCAATGAAAAGAACAGGGCCGGCGCGACTTCCGCCGCTGCCTCGGTCAGGGTCTGCCAGCGCTCAGGGTCGGATACCTCCCGGCCCAGGGCGCGGGTGCGTTGCTCCAGGTGCTGGTGGGCGTTCTCGATCATGACCACGGCAGCATCGACCATCGCGCCGATGGC
>DIHI01000148.1:14005-17271 GCA_002420085.1 Lysobacterales bacterium UBA5700
CCGCCCAGCGACATGATGTTGGCGTTCAATCCTTGCCAGCGCATGATCGCCAGTGCCAGCAGCACACCCAGCGGCAGTGCCACCGCCGCCACCAGTGCCGAACGGAAATGCCAGAGGAACAGGGCGCAGACCAGCACCACGATCAGCAACTCCTCGATCAGTTTTTCCGAGAGGTTGGCGACCGCGCGATCGATCAGCCCAGAGCGGTCGTACACGGTGACCACCTCCACGCCGTCCGGCAGGCCGCTGCCCAGTGCGGCCAGGCGTGCCTCGACCGCTGCGATCACCTGGCGGGCATCACCGCCGTGACGCATGACCACGATTCCGCCGACCGCTTCGCCCTCGCCGTCGAGATCGGTGATGCCCCTGCGCGGCGCCGGTCCGAAGCGCAGGTCGGCGACGTCGCGCAGCAGGATCGGGCGACCCTCGACGAGCACCCCGGTCGGGGTCGCGCCGAGCGCATCCAGCGATTGCACGAATCCGATTCCGCGCACCGCGTATTCGGCCTCGGCGATCTCGATGACCCCACCGCTGGCCTCGCGATTGCTGTCGCGCAGCGCGGAAACCAGCCGATCGAAGGGGATGCCGTAGGCCTGGAGCCGGATCGGATCGACGATCGCCTCGTAGCGACGGACGAAGCCGCCGACCGAGGCGACTTCGGCGACGCCCGGAAGTTGTTGCAACTCGAAGCGCAGGAACCAGTCTTGCAGTGACCGCAGTTCGGCCAGATCGTGACGGCCGCTGCGGTCGATCAGGGCGTACTGATAGACCCAGCCGACCCCGGTCGCATCGGGTCCGAGTTGTGGTTCGACTTCGGACGGCAGTTCGCCGCGCACCTGGGACAGGTATTCGAGCACCCGCGATCTGGCCCAGTACAGATCGGTGCCGTCCTCGAAGATCACGTACACGAAGGAGTCGCCGAACATCGAAAAGCCGCGCACGGCACTCGCGCCGGGCACCGAGAGCATGCGGGTGGCGATCGGGTAGGTGATCTGATCCTCGATCGTGCGGGGTGTCTGCCCGGTCCACGAGGTGCGAACGATGACCTGGGTGTCCGAAAGATCCGGAATCGCGTCGAGCGGCAGGCCACGGGCGGCGACCAGGGCGATTGCCGTGAGCATGATCGTGATCCCGACCACCAGGCCGGGTCGGGCCATCGACGCACGGACGATCCGTTCAATGAGCATGACCGTGCTCCTGCTCCGACGCCGGGTTGCTGTCGGCATGCGGATGGTCGCCGGAGGGTTCGGCATCGGATGCCCGTTCCGAGCCGGCGCCCGACATCCGGCGCAGCCCGGACTTCAGATCGGCCTCGGAGTCGAGCAGGAATTGTCCGGAGAGCACCACGTCGTCGCCTGCCGAAAGGCCAGCGCGGACCTCGTAGCGGTCGCCATAGCGAGTGCCGAGTTCGACATCGATCGGAACGAAGCGGCCGTCGTCATCGCGGCGAACCACACGTGTGCCTTGGCCCGATCGGATGACCGCTTCGGCTGGCAGCGACAGCACGTTCGGGCGCAGCGGTCCGAACAGTTCGGCATCGAGCCAGGCGCCGGGCGGCAGGCGTCGCGATGACTCGGCAATGACGAAGCGCAGCGCCTGGGTCTGGCTGGTCGGATCGACGGAGGGATAGAGAAAGCCATTCTCGCCATGCCATCGGGGTTGGTCTTCACCGAGCCGGCGAAACCGTGCGCTGACCGGTGTGCCGAGTTGTTCAGCCTGGCCAGGGAACAGTCGGGCATCGACCCAGACCCGATCCTCGGCCACCACTTCCAGCAGCGGCTGCTCGGGCATGGCGCGCGCGTCGAGATGGACATTGATGGCGGCGATCGTGCCGGTGACCGCCGAGCGCAGCGGCAGGTGACGCTGCGAGACGCCGGCTTGCCGAATCGCCTGGATGTCCCGATCGGCGATCCCGAGTCGGCGCAGGCGCTCGGCGGCGGCGTCGGCACGCTCGGCATCGAGCAGCAGTTCTTCCTGCGCCTGCACCAGTTGCGGGCTGTAGATATCGAGCAGCACTTGACCGGCCCTGACCGATTCGCCGACCTCATGGACAGCCAGGGCCTCGACCCAGCCCTCGACTCGGCTGAACAGCATCCAGCGGCTGTCGGGGTCGGCCCGGACCCGTGCCGGGACGCGCAGGCTCGGTCGCAGATCGATCGCTTCGACCCGACCGATCCGGATGCCCAGTGACTGGATGACCGCGTCGGAGACCGCAACCGCGCCAGCGCCGGACGGGTCGTCGTCGGCATCGGCGTACATCGGCACCAGGTCCATGTCCATGAATGGCGAGCGGCCGGGGGCATCGAAATGGACATCCGGGCGCATCGGGTCGTACCAGTACAGCACGGTACGTTCGGCCTCGGTCGGTTTCGGCGGTGGATCGGCGTCCGTGCTGCATGCGAGCAGGGCGAACACCAGGATGGGCGCGAGCGCGAGATGCCGCATCAGGCGGCGTACTGGGATGGCGTAGGTCATGGCGATTTCCGGTTGAGCAGGAGACACCGCCGGAACCGGGGACGGTCCGACGGTAGCGCAGGGCTCAGGCGGAAATCGGGGGTCTCAGGCGCGGCAGGTCGGAATGGCTTTCCGTCTGCGGTGAATCGTCGGCCCTGGCGGATGCAGGTCTGGCCCAGGCCAGCACGGAAATCGGACCCGCGAGGGCCGGCAGGCTGTTGCCGCAGATTCTGGGGCAGGAGCCGGAGTCGCACGTCTGCGAACCGGATTCGGGGCAGTCGCCGGCCAGCATGCCGTCCGGGCAGCAGGCGCGGCTGTGGCCGGTGGCTGCCGGGTCATGGTCGGCGTGCCGATCCTGCGATCCGGCTGCCGGTTGCTCGGTCTGCCCGGCGTCGAACGCCGATGACACGGCTGCGTCGAGCACCTGCGCCCACGCACCGTTCGAGAGCAGCAGCCCGCACACGAGAACGAGGCGGACGGCGATCGCACAGGCATGCCGGAAGCGGCGCGGGGTCATTGCAGCAGTGTAGCATCAGGCCGGGCGAATCGGGGTCGCGGCGCGTGCCTAGCCATCCGCCCCGCTGGCCGGTCGTCGGGCTGCCGGCAGACCCCGATGGCACTCACAGCGGATCCGGCTCGTAGTCGAGATTTGCGGCCAGCCAGCGCTCGGCCTGCTCGACCGCCACCCCGCGTCTGCGGGCGTAGTCCTCGACCTGATCCCGTCCCAGCCGGCCGACCACGAAATACTGGCTGTCCGGATGGGCGAAGTACAGGCCGCAGACGGCGGCGGCGGGCGACATCGCGAAGTTCTC
>DIHI01000148.1:17410-18549 GCA_002420085.1 Lysobacterales bacterium UBA5700
TAGCCCGGCGCCGGGCGGATGCCGCGATAGCGTTCGGCAATGAGGTCGGTGTTGGCGAGTCGCTCATCGGCGGCATAGCCCCATAGCTCGGTGCGCACCCGCTGATGCAGCCGCTCGGCCAGGGCCTCGGCCAGACGATCGGCCAGGGCCTTGAGCAGGATCGCGTTGTAGTCGTCGTGCTCGGCGTGGTAACGCGCCAGCCAGGGTTCGATGCCGAGTCCGGCATTGACCGCGAACGCGCCGATCCAGTCGCCGCCCGGCTGTCCGCGCGGTGCGATGTAGTCGGCCAGACACAGATTGGCACGCTCGCCGGCCGGCTTTTCGGCCTGTTGCCGGAGGAAATGCAGGGTCGCCCGTTCGCAGGCATTGGCATCCAGGACGTGGACATCATCGCCGTCGGAAACCGCCGGCCACAGACCGACCACCGCCTTGGCGGTCAGTCGGCGCTCGGCGACGATCCGGGTCAGCAGTTCACGGGCATCGTGATACAGGCTGCGCGCCTGCTCGCCGACCACCGGGTCGTCGAGGATCTCCGGGAAGCGGCCGGCCAGTTCCCAGGTCTGGAAGAACGGCGTCCAGTCGATGACCTCGATCAGATCGGCGAGCGGATAGTCGGCAAACACGGTCAGGCCAGGTTGGCGAGGCGCGTTCGGTGGACAGTGCTGCCAGCGGCCGTCGAACCGATTGCTGCGTGCCTGGCCGAGAGGGATCGGACGCTTGCCGGCCGGCCGCGATCGGTGGCGTTCGCGGACCGCAGCGTATTCGGCATCGATACCGGCCAGCAGTTCGGCCCGCCGCTCCGGCTGGGTCAGGGTCTGCACCACACCGACCGCGCGCGAGGCATCCTTCACCCAGATCGTACCGTTGCGATAGTGCGGAGCGATCTTCAGCGCGGTGTGCGCGCGCGAGGTGGTGGCGCCACCGATCAGCAGCGGGATGGTGAGCCCCTGACGCTGCATCTCGCGGGCGACGTGGCTCATTTCCTCCAGCGACGGGGTGATCAGCCCGGACAGGCCGATCAGGTCGGCGCCGGTTTCACGGGCACGGTCGAGGATGGTCTGGGCCGGCACCATCACCCCGAGATCGTCGATCTCGTAGTTGTTGCAGGCCAGCACCACGCCGACGATGTTCTTGCCGAT
>DIHI01000148.1:18641-19373 GCA_002420085.1 Lysobacterales bacterium UBA5700
ATGTTCTTGCCGATGTCGTGAACATCGCCCTTGACCGTCGCCAGCACGATGCGGCCCTTGGGTCGATCGGCCTGGCCGGTGCGGGCCTTCTCCGCCTCGATGTAGGGGATCAGATGCGCCACGGCCTTCTTCATCACCCGCGCCGATTTGACCACCTGCGGCAGGAACATGCGGCCGGCGCCGAACAGGTCGCCGACCACGTTCATGCCCGCCATCAGCGGCCCTTCGATCACGTCGAGCGGCTGCCGGGCGGCCAGTCGCGCCTGTTCGGTGTCATCGACGACGAACTCGTCGATGCCGTGGATCAGTGCGTATTGCAGCCGCTGTTCGACCGGCTGGTCGCGCCATTGCAGCCTTTCCTGGGCGTTGCCGCTCGACTCTCGGCCGCCGCCCTTGAAGCGCTCGGCGATCTCCAGCAGCCGCTCGGTGGCATCGCTGCGCCGATTCAGCACCACATCCTCGACCCGTTCGCGCAGTTCCGGATCGAGATCATCGATCAGCGGCAGGGCGCCGGCATTGACGATGCCCATGTCCATGCCGGCGGCGATCGCGTGGTAGAGAAACACGCAGTGGATCGCCTCGCGCACGGTGTTGTTGCCGCGAAACGCGAAGCTGACATTGCTGACCCCGCCGGAGACATGGCAATGCGGAAGGCTGCGGCGGATCGCGCGGGTCGCTTCGATGAAATCGACGGCGTAGTTGTCGTGAGCCTCGATGCCGGTGGCGATCGCG
>DIHI01000148.1:19420-20516 GCA_002420085.1 Lysobacterales bacterium UBA5700
CCGGTGGCGATCGCGAAGATGTTGGGATCGAAGATGATGTCTTCCGGCGGAAACCCGACTGCATCGACCAGCAGCCGATAGGCTCGCCGGCAGATCTCGATCTTGCGCTCGCAGGTATCGGCCTGGCCGCGCTCGTCGAAGGCCATCACCACCACCGCTGCACCATAGCGCAGGATGCGCCGGGCCTGATCGAGAAAGACCGCTTCGCCTTCCTTGAGCGAGATCGAATTGACGATGCCCTTGCCTTGCAGGCACTTCAGGCCGGCCTCGATGACGCTCCATTTCGAGCTGTCGATCATCACCGGTACGCGGGCGATGTCGGGTTCGGCGGCGATCAGGTTGAGGAAGCGAACCATCGCCGCTTCCGAGTCGAGCATGCCATCGTCCATGTTGACATCGAGGATCTGGGCGCCGCTCTCGACCTGCTGGCGGGCGATTGCCACCGCGTCTTCGTAGCGCTCGGCAGCGATCAGACTGCGGAACTTGGCCGAACCGGTGACATTGGTGCGCTCGCCGATGTTGACGAAATTGCTGTCCGGGCCGAGCACGAATGGCTCCAGCCCGGCCAGGCGGGTCTGACGTGGCAGGGTTGGACGTTCGATGCCGTCGGCGCAGGCCGGCAGCCGGTTGCTGTCGGCCGACATCAGGCGGCTGCCTCGATTCGGGGTATCGTCCGGGGCGGCAGATCACGCACCGCCTCGGCGATCGCCGCGATGTGGGCCGGTGTCGTGCCACAGCAGCCGCCGACGATGTTGAGCCAGCCGGAGTCAGCGAACTCGCGCAGGGTGGCCGCCATCGCTTCCGGACTCTCGTCGTACTCGCCGAACGCATTCGGCAGGCCGGCATTCGGATGGCAGGACACGTGGGCCTCGCTGATCCGGGCCAGCACATCGACATGGCTGCGCAGATCGCGGGCGCCGAGCGCACAGTTGAGCCCGATCGCCAGCGGCCGGGCGTGGCGCAGGGAATACCAGAATGCCTCGGCGGTCTGACCGGATAGGGTACGGCCGGAGCGGTCGGTGATCGTCCCGGAGATCATCACTGGCAGCCGACCGCCGACTTCGGCAAACACATCGTCGATCGCGAACAGGGCGGC
>DIHI01000148.1:20532-31180 GCA_002420085.1 Lysobacterales bacterium UBA5700
TTGGCGTTGAGCGTGTCGAACACGGTCTCGATCATCAGCAGGTCGGAACCGCCCTCGATCAGGCCATGGGCCGCCTCGCGATAGCCGGCCGCCAGGGTATCGAAATCGACCGCCCGGAAGCCCGGATTACCGACATCGGGACTGATGCTCGCGGTGCGGCTGGTCGGCCCGAGCACACCGACCACGTAAGCCGAACGGCCAGGCATCGCCCGCTCGCAATCGTCGCGGGCCTCGCACGCCAGACGCGCACCTTCCCGATTGATCTCGCGCGCCAGGTGCGGCAGCCGGTAATCACTCTGCGACAGCGCCGTAGCGTTGAAGGTATTGGTCTCGATCAGATCGGCCCCGGCATCGAGGTAGGCCCGATGCAACTCGCGGATCAGATCGGGCTGGCTCAGATTGAGCAGGTCGTTGTCGCCCTTGAGATCGACAGCGCAGCCACAGCCCGGACCGTGGCGATGGTCGGTTTCAACGAACAGCCGATCATAGCCCTCGGCGAAGCGTTCGCCGCGATAGTCGGCTTCGGTCAGGTGTCGGGTCTGGATCAGGGTGCCCATCGCCCCGTCCAGGATCAGGATGCGTGAGCACAGGCCGGCCAGCAGGGACTCGACCCGAGCCGGGTTCAGCCAAGGCAGGGCAGGACTCATGGTTTCACCGCCAGCAGCATGTTGACCTCGAAATGCGGCGCCCGTTTCTCACGGGTCACCCGCTCGCAGACCTGCACCGTCAATCCCGCCTTTTCGGCCATCCGCCGCAGATCCTTGAGATCGAGCCCGAGGTTGACGTGGCCGTAGGGCGCCACGGTCGAAGCGTGTTCGTGGCGCGCCAGACAGGTCGCCAGCAGGCGCCCGCCCGGACGCAGCACGCGGGCGACCTCGGCGACCGCCATGGCCGGCTTCTCGGCATAGGTCAGGGCATGCATCATCAGCACCAGATCGAAGCGCGGCGCCTCGAATGGCAGGGCATGCATGTCGGCCTCCAGCACCTCGGTGTTGTCGAGTCTGCGCAGACGCTCGCGGGCCATCGCCACCACCTTGGCGCTGGCATCGATGCAGGTGAAGGTGCGGGCATGCGGCGCGATCAGTTCAGCGGTCACGCCATCGCCCGAAGCGATGTCGAGCACATCGCCGGGCTCCAGCAGGGGCAGCGCCGCCCGCGCCAGCGCCTCCCAGGTACGGCCCGGCGAATAGTGCCGCTCCATGTCACCGGCCACCGAATCGGCCCAGTTGCGATCACCCGCCCGTTGCGCCAGAACCACCGGCAGGCGTTCGCCATCGGCACGCAGCAGGGCGTCCTCGACCCCCGCGCACAGCGTCCGCCACAGTGCCCGGCGCTGTTCATCGAGGTCGTCCTCGCTGAACCGATAGTAGGCCGACACACCGGATCGGCGATCGCGAACCAGACCGGCATCCTTCAGCTTGGACAGGTGGGTCGAAACCCGTGGCTGGGCCAGATGGGTGATCGCCGCCAGTTCGGCCACCGTCAGTTCCTCGCGCTCCAGCAACGCCAGCAGGCGCATGCGGGTCGGGTCGGACAGCACCCGCAGGCATTCCGACCAGGCTTCGAGGTCCATCAAATATCCTTTCATCGAGATTGAGCGATCAAGTTTGCAAGTTTGGTCGCGTGCCGATCAATCGTCAAGTCGCCGAAGCTCGGCCCCGAGCGATGCCAGGCAGATCGCTGTCGAGTCGAAGCGGACCGGCGGTCTGTCCACCGACTTGCCCGCACAGCCATGCAGACTGGCGCGTGCCGTTGGCGAAGCAGCGAATCCAGCCCACGCAGGCGCCTTCAGCGCGGGTAACAAGGCCAAGACGATGCAGCCAGCGCATGCGCATCCGAACCTGATCGAGCCATATGGGTGATCGCCCTTCCACAGCGCTTGACATCACCTCCGCGCAGTGAGACGCTGCCAGCGTGATCAGTCCTACGTAACTGAAGGTTGCGCGCTCAGGCGCTGGGCAAGAAGGCAGTACCTGATCAGTGTCGAGCCTCAGTCGGAAGGCCGAGCGTGTGGTGTCGAAAGCGTTGCAGCAGCAAGTGCTTGGCGAGGGGGGAGGCGAGAGGGATGTGGCGCGTGAAACAGTCAGGCGTGCAGCGAGTCTTTCGTCCGACAGCGCGTGTTGCAGCTTGGCTCGGTGGGATGGCTTTTGGTCATTGTACTGGGGTTCGACACTAATCAGACTGATGTAAGGAGAAAAGTGATGAAGAATCGCAGCCGCTATCTTGCAATCACTGCGGCCGCATTAATTTCCCAGATGGGGCATGCACTGGCAGGCCCATTATGTGCGTTGGCTCCCCCGGGGCACAGCCCGTTGAGCGATCAGCCGCCGACGCCGGTGGCATACAACATGATGCAATCCATAAGCAGTGTGCTTTGTCCGAGATTCTCTTGTCCTGATTATCTTTTGATTCGGAATTCCACGATTTCGAATGCAATGGCATTAGTGAATATGACGGGTTACAGTATTCGCTACAATCCGAGATTCATGAATGGAATCATTCAATCATTCGGTAGATACGCTGCTGCGGGCATATTTGCACATGAGATCGGACACATTATTGACTTCTGGAAGAATCCTAATCCAGGCGTGCCGCAATGGCAGCGTGAGGCAACTGCCGACGAATACGCTGGGTGTGCGTTCGCTTTGGCAGGACATCGTCGGGCCGATTTAGTAGGGCTGGCCAAATCACTCCATTCGATGGGGCCTTCTCCTGGCTATCCGACGCCCGACGAACGGGTCTGGCTAGTTCAGCAAGGATATCTTAAATGTTCGGAGTAAGGCTGCGAGCAATCCGGCAGATATGTACTGAATGAACAAGGTTATCATTCCGCTGCCATTGTCAACCGATGCGGCAAGCTCTCTGGCGAGTCGGGCTTGTGGTGCGAGGATCATGCAGCAAGTCGGGCAGGTTTCGCTTTGGGTGGTGCCTCACGATCGGGGTTGGGCAAGACCGTAACGATGGCTGTTCGATTGCCGATGGGGCGTGTACGCCCATGATCGGGCTGCGCGGTCTTGGCTGCTTCGCAGATGGTGGTGCGCACGTCGAAGGGGTGGGCTTGTCCCCGATGCACACGGTCCTGTTGTTAAGTCGGCAGACTGGTCGTATGCTCATCGCGTTCGCGGTAGTCGTCGCGAACCAATGGCCACAGCCTGGCTGTGGCTGAAACGCACCAGGCAGGCTGCGAGGCGAGGAATTTCGGGACGCATTGCAGACCTGTTCATTACCGAATGGCCAAGGAGGTTATATGAAGATGCGTGCGCTTACCCTGATGTCTGCTGTCGTGCTGCTTGCGGCCTGCAATCAGCAATCTCCACCTGGCGAGCCTGCCGCACCGGTCGAGTCGAAACCGGTTACTGCAGAGCCTGCACCTGCGCCGGCCGTGGAGGCGGTCGGCATCATCCCACTCGATATTCCAGGTGGGTTCGGTTACCCCGGTGATCGCGACACCTTCCAGACCTGGGCCGATACCTGGCAGATCGACAACATTGTCGCCACCGCCTGGAATCTCTGGGCTGGCATGACCAGCGATTCCGGCCAGACCTACAACGGCGTCGCCCTGCCGGTGTGGGAAACCTGGTGCGGCAACGAGGAAGTGTTCAGCGCCGCCGGCTGCACGGCGGGCAACCGGCCGGCACGTGCGTTTCAGTTGGCCTCGCAAATCGGCCACGCGGCGCGTGTCGCGGGAACGCAGACCGCCGCCGATACGCAGATCGTGTCATTCAATAAGTTCAATCCGCCGATGGCGAGCTACCTCAACACGCCGCAGACTACCAATGGGGTGGCCTACAGCTACACCTCGGCGACGGATCTGTCCAATCTGAATGCCGCCTGGCCTGCCGGCACGGCGGTCAGCGCGCGCAAGGTGGTCGATGCGCCCTATACCCCCGACAGCGGCGGCTTGCAGGGGTCTACCGGTATCGAAACCAAACCGGTGATCTTCCTGGTCAAGGCCAGCGGGCTGACGCCGATGCCGCTGTGGATGGGGCCCGAGCTTTCCACCACACCAGCCAACGCCACGCCCAACACCTGGTTCACCTGCGTGCTGCTCGATCCGGCCAACCCCGGCGGCCCGGACACTGCGCCGGTGCCCGCCACCGAGGCACAGATCGCGCAGATGGTGCCGAACTCGGCAATGGCGTGCAAGACCTTTCTGTACGCGCCACTGTCGACCATCTACCATTTTCCGATGGATGAGGCGGAGGCCGCCGACTGGAACGCGCTGCTCACCAATTCCGGCGATGGTGGGCAGGGCCTCACCGCCGAGGCCGGCGACTACGGCGTGCTGGTCGGCATGCACGTCAACAGCAAGACCATCATCAACTGGACCTGGCAGACGTTCTGGTGGCAGCCGGGCGGCAACGCACCGAATGACTTCCCCGGCAGCAAGAACGGCATGACCATGAGCGTGGTCGGCGCTTGGCGCAACTACGCCATGTGTACGGCGTGGAATCAAACCAAGGGCAACGCCTCCAGCGATATGGTGGTGTGCTTCAATCCATTCCTGGAGACCTCTTCCGGCATTCCGTCAGGACAGAGCAGCAATTGCATGACTTGTCATGGCACCGCTACCGCCGGAGCGCTGGCAGATGGCAGTCTGGTCACGATGAACTACCCAGCGAGCTACCCGGCGCCAATCGACTTCAACACCAACGCCTGCACCGAGTCGAGCACCAGCACCACTTGTTTTGCCGACTTCACCAAGACCGATTTCTCGTGGGCGATCCCGTCCAACGCCATCGTTCCGGCAAACCCGCAGTCGGCTCCGACCGAGTCGAACTAATCGGTAGCCATTGCCGAACCTGCCCTCGGCCCGGTCGATAGACCGGGCCGTTCTTCCTGCCAAGCTGCGCCGACACTTAATCCGCACCCGGCGCGTCGCGCCATCGACCCCGCACGCAGTAGTGGCGCGTGGATGCTTTGTCGATGAAGATGTCCTCGATGCCCTGGAGCGCTTCCGTCTCTGCGCCCTGCTCAGAAGATTCGCTCCGGCGTTCACTTGGAAACGGCGCATCCGTCGCTGCGATCAGGCGCGAGTATTCGATGCGTCCGGGCGCCGCTGTCTGCAGGGCGGCACTGTCGTCCCGAGCCTCGAATTCGGATTCGCAGCCGTTCGGGCCTCCCCAAACGACATGAATGTGCGAGACGCCATCGACCGAGCACAACACGGCATGGTCCGGTGTCGGATTGCCGGCGAAGTTTCCGTGAATGACGTTCACCGTGCCGTCGAAGAAGAAATCCGGCTGTGGAACGGTACACCCGCGTGCTGTCAGGGCCAGATGGACCGATTTCGGCAGCCTGGGAATATCCGCCGGCACTACCCGAACGATCCTTTCGGCCGCGTCGATCCATGCCGTCGCTGCCAGCGCTGACGTCCCACGCCCATCCGGCCGACCGTCATGCTGACCAAATTCACGTTGACCATCGGCGGTGCGAGGGGCCGGCATCCCGTGCGCCTGGACAACCGCACATGAAGACCGGTCAAGGTCGGAACACTGTGCATTCGAGCAATCGTCCGCCGAGACGGCCGCCGCCATGCTGAGCAGTGCTGCCGCAGCCAGGATCATCGCCACCTGCATCAAGCCCCCCTCCACCCAGCCATCCGATCAGCGTCAGATCAAGGCCCGGACATGGGCGACCACGCATTCGCGCAGGGCGGTCAGACTGTAGCCGCCTTCGAGCATCGAGATCAGGCGGGCCTCGGCGTGGCGCTCGGCGCATTGGCGGAGTTGCTGGCTGAGCCAGGTGTAGTCGGCAGTATCGAGGTTGAGGTCGGCGAGTGGTTCGAGGCGGTGGCCATCGAAGCCGGCCGAGATCAGCAGCAGTTGGGGCCGGAACTGGTCGATGGCCGGCAGCAGGGCATTGGCCCAGGCTTCGCGGAAGGCGCTGCTGCCGCTGCGTGGCGGCAATTGTGCGTTGAAGATGTTGCCGACCCCGCGATCTTCGCGGAAGCCGGTGCCGGGGTAGAGCGGGGCCTGGTGCGAGGACAGATACAGCACGCGCGGGTCGTTCTCGAAGATGTCCTGGCTGCCGTTGCCGTGGTGGACATCGAAGTCGGCGATCGCGATCCGGGTCAGGCCGTGCCCGTCGAGGCCATGGGCGGCGGTGACGGCGATGCTGTTGAACAGGCAGAACCCCATCGCGGTGTCGATGCTGGCGTGGTGGCCGGGTGGTCGCACGGCGCAGAAGGCGCGCCGACACTCGCCGGCCATGATGGCATCGACGGCGGCGATCCCGGCGCCGGCTGCGCGCAGTGCCGCTTCGTGGGAGTGCGGGCTCATCACGGTGTCGGCGTCGATCCGGTGGTGATCGGTGACGCGCCGGTCGAGCAGGTCGGCGATCAGGCGGGTGCTGTGAACGCGCGCGAGTTGGCTGCGCAGGGCTTGCGGGGCGTCACGCCAGGGCAGGCCGGGCAGGGCGGCGTTCAGGGCGTCGATCACGGCGGCGAGCCGGGCCGGGCTTTCGGGATGGCCGAGGCCGGGGTCGTGATCCAGACACGCAGGGTGGCTGAAGGCCAGCAGGTCGAGCGGGGCGGGAGCGTCGGCGGCGGGATGCGCTTCAGCCATGGCGACGTTGATGGTTCCAGAGGGTTTCGCCATGGCCGTCGTGGCGAGCGAGTACTCGGGCGATCACGAACAGCAGGTCGGACAGCCGGTTGAGGTAGCGGATCGCCTCCGGTCGGACGGCTTCGATCCGGGACAGGGCGACGGTTTCGCGTTCGGCCCGTCGGCAGATCGTGCGGGCCAGGTGGCAATGGGCGGCGGCCTGGCCGCCACCGGGCAGGATGAAATCCTTGAGCGGTGGCAGGTCGGCATTGAGATCGTCGAGTGCGGTTTCCAGACGATCGATGTCGCCGTCGAAGATGGCGGCATGGCCTGGGATGCACAGTTCGCCGCCGAGATCGAACAGTTGATGCTGGACCGAGGTCAGCAGGTCGTGGATGGCCGCTGGCAGCGGGCAGGCCAGAACCACGCCGATCGCCGAGTTGGCTTCATCGACGGTGCCATAGGCGCCGACCCGGATGGCGTCCTTGCCGGTCCGGCTGCCGTCGCCAAGGCCGGTACTGCCATCGTCACCGGTACGGGTATAGATCTTGGAGAGTCGGTTACCCATGCCGGGTCGCGACCCCCGGATCGGCGGCCAGCCAGGCCGGCGGATGCTGCCGGAGCAGTTCGAAGCCGCCAAACAGCAGGCCGGCATAGAACAGGGTGCCGAGCACGGTCCACTGGAAGAACGGGATGCCGGCGAGGTAGGCGGCCAGCAGTCCCGCAGGGTTGGCGGGGTACAGGCCGCTGCTCAGCCAGGCGCCGAAGTTGGTGATCAGGAAGAACAGCAGCGAGCCGGTCAGGGCATAGGCCAGCACGCGGGTGGCACCGACCCGAGCACGCAGGCCGAAGCCAAGCAGGGTGATCACGACGATGCTGGCATAGACCAGGGCGTGATCCAGCGACAGCAGGTGCTGGCTGTACAGGCCGCCGAGCATGCCGGCCAGGACCAGATCGGAGATCGCCATCGCCAGCAGCGGTGTGATCAGCGCCCAGCGGCGAGCGGCGAACCAGGCGCCACCGAACAGGGCCATGGCTTCCATCGGAGCGAAATTGGGCGGGTGCGGCAGCAGTCGGGTCAGGGCGGCGACCAGGATCATCGCCGTCAGCACCAGGGGGGCGGCGCGCAGGCGGGAGGTATCGGGTGTCGGGCTCATTTCGGGTGCGGGTCCGGTTGGTTGATCGTGTCGGGTCAGTGTGCTGGGCAGGTGGGGCGGCGGCTTGAGTGCGCGATCGCAGGGCGATGATGACACTCGATGCCGATGGCGAAAGGGTACACTTAACCCGTAGTTCCCACACCCCTCGGCTGTCGTCGGCGCCACGCTGGTCGGGATGTTCGGTTCCGTCCGCGAGCGCGTTCCTCATGTCAGACCCGCACGATACCTGTGATATCGCCATCATCGGCTCCGGCCTGGTCGGTGCCAGCCTGGCCTGTGCGCTGGAGGGTTCCGGTCAGCGGGTGGTGTCGATCGAGGCGGTTGCCGCCGATGCCGGCAGCGGCGGACGCGATCCTGCCCGCAGCGGTTTCGACGAGCGCAATCTTGCGTTGGCCGAGACCAGTCTGAATGCCCTCGACGCACTCGGTGTGCTGGCGCATCTGCGCGCGCCGTTGGCACCGATTCGCCATATCCACGTCTCGCGGGTCGGCGATTTCGGCGCAGTCCGATTGGCCGCCGAGGAACACGGTCGCACGCGCTTCGGTGCGGTGGTGGTGGCTCGGGAGTTGGGGGCTGCTCTCGAAGCCCGCCTGGCGATGTTGTCTGGTCTGCGCCGACTGTGCCCGGCCCGGCTGGTCGAGGGTCAGGCACAGGCCGACGGTTGGCGGCTGCGACTGGCCTGTCCGGACGGCGAGCGGATCCTGTTCGCGCGCTGTCTGATCGGTGCCGATGGTGCGGCCAGTCAGACCCGGCGCCTGCTGGCGATCCCCGATCAGCGCCATGATTATCAGCAGACCCTGTTGGTCGCGGCCGTGGCCGGTGAGCGGCGCGCCGATGGCCATGCCTGGGAGCGTTTCGATCGGTACGGGCCGATCGCGCTGCTGCCGCGTCCGGATGGGCTTTTCGGTGCGGTGATGGGGGTTGCACGCGAGCAGGCGGAGGCGGTCTCGGCACTGTCGGATGATGCCTGGCTCGATCTGTTGCAGCAACGGTTCGGTTGGCGGGCCGGGCGTTTCCTGCGGGTCGGCCGCCGGGCGGCCTATCCGATGGTCCGGGTGCTGGCCGAGCGGATCGCCGGCCACCGGGCGGTATTGATGGGCAATGCCGCCCAGACCCTGCATCCGATCGGGGCGCAGGGCTTCAATCTCGGTCTGCGCGATGCGCTGACCTATGCCGAGTTGCTGGTCGCCGCAGGACCAGACGGCGATCCTGGTGGGGCCAGCCTGATCGGCGAATACGTCCGGGCGCGGCACGAGGATCGCGAGCGGACCGTGGCATTCAGTGATGGTCTGGCTCGCCTGACCAGTAACGAGACCCGGCTGGCGGCCGGTCTGCGTTCGCTCGGTCTGTTGGCCTTGCAGCACCTGCCGGGTCTGCGGGCACCGCTGGCGGTGGCGGCGATGGGGTATCGCGGCCGCACCCCGCGATTGGCCCGGAGCCGCTGATGGCGCGTCGCAGTTCGATTCTCGATGCCGTGGTGGTCGGCGCCGGTGTGGTCGGCGCGACCGCCGCGCTGGCCCTGGCTCGCGACGGGCGTCGGGTTGCCTTGGTCGAGGCGCGTCAGCCCGAGCCGTGGCAGGCGAGTCGCCACGACCCTCGGGTGTTTGCCCTGGCCCAGGACAGTGTCGCCCTGCTGGATGGGCTGGGTCTGTGGTCGGCCATCCGTGTCAGCCGCGCCCAGTCGTATCGCCGGATGCAGGTGTGGGATGCAGCCGGTGGCGGCGAACTGGTGTTCGACGGTGATCGGCTCGGCCATCCGACCCTGGGCTGGATCGTCGAACAGGGTGTGTTGATCGAGCATTTGTGGCGGGCATTGGCGGTCGAGGCCGGTGTCGAGCGGTATTGTCCGGAGCGGGTCGCCGGATTCGTGTCGGAAGCCGATGCCATCAGTGTCGATCTGGCCGCTGCCGGCCGGTTGCGGGCACGTGTGCTGGTGGCTGCCGATGGTGCCGGCTCGGCGCTGCGCGAGATGGCCGGAATCAGCGTCGATCGCCACGACTATCGACAGCGTGCCCTGGTCGCCTATGTCGCCACCCGCCGGCCGCATGGTGAGACTGCCTGGCAGCGTTTCCTGCCGGATGGGCCATTGGCCTTTCTGCCGTTCAGCGATGGCGTGTTCGCCCAGGCGGCGCCGGGCTGCACCAGTTCGATCGTCTGGACCCAGTCGGAGGCCGAGGCGGAACGCCGACTGGCTGTGCCGGATGCGGTTTTTCGCAGTGAACTGGAGCGCGCCTTCGACGCCACCCTGGGCGAGATCGTGGCAGCAACCCCGCCGCTGGCATTCCCGCTGCGCCGGCAGTTAGCGGCCGAGTATGTCGCAGGTCGGATGGTCCTGGTCGGCGATGCCGCGCATGCCGTGCATCCCCTGGCCGGACAGGGGGTCAATCTCGGTCTGCGCGATGTCGCCTGCCTGCGTCGAATGATCGCTGCGGCCGGCGAGCGCGATATCGGTGCGCCCTGGCGGCTGGCGCGCTACCAGCGCGAGCGACGCAGCGATGCGACCGTGTCGGCGCATGCCTTCGAGACCATCGATCGGCTGTTTTCCAACGATGCCGTGTTGCCGACCCTGGTTCGCGGTCATCTGCTCGGTCTGGCTGGCCACATGCCATTGTTGCCGCGCCTGCTCTGGCGGCATGCGGCCGGGCTGTAGTCGGGTCTGCGCGCCAGGCTCGGCCCACCGGCTGGCATGGCGATACGCTGCGATCAGTATCGGGCACCGCCGGCGGTCCGATAGTCGCGCAACACGGCACAGGCGTGCTCACGTCGGATATCGCGGCGAACCGCGATGCCACGTCGGTTCAGGTGTCCGATCCAGTCGTCGGGCAGCGGACCTTCGTCGAACTCGGTGAGTGCCTCGACGTCCTCCGAGCGGGCGCCGATCAGCAATTCGTCGATGCCGGCCCAGACGCTGGCGCCATAGCACTGGCAGCAGGGTTGGGCCGAGGT
>DIHI01000148.1:31276-38652 GCA_002420085.1 Lysobacterales bacterium UBA5700
CGCATGCGTTGCTGGGCGCTCATGAAGGCCATCATCTCGGCGTGGGCGACCGAGCAGGACTGCGGTACGACCTGATTCACGCCGACTCCGAGCAGCCGACCGTTGCCGTCGAAGATCGCCGCACCGAACGGACCGCCTCCGTGTTCGACATTGCCGCGCGAGAGGGCGATCGCGAGGTCGATCTTGCTGTCGTCATCAGGGTGGATCCGGCTTGGATCGACCGCATCGCGCAGCCAGATCGGCAGGGTCAGGTGGATCTGGTAGTTCACGGTCATCAGTTCGCGATCAGCGCGTTTCAAGGGGGGATTGGGCTGACTCGTCAGCGGCTTCGCACCGGCCCTCGACGCAGGCGCAGGCACTGATTTCGCGGAAGCCGCAGATCGAACTGAGTCCTTCGCGCTGGCACTGTTCCATGATCTTTTCGGGGAAGGTCGGGCTGTCGACGTTGACGCAGGCCGGGTAGTAGCCACAGCAGTTGCCGACGTTCTTGACGGTGCAGTCGGCATCGCTGCGGCAACGGTAGTCGACTTCGCCGGGACGATCGGCAACCGGTCCGCTCGGGGGTTCGGCGGGCAGTGCAGCGACTCGGGCGCAAGCGATCAGCAGCATGCAGGCGAGCAGAAGGATGGGCGTTTTCATCGCGGTCTCGTGGCTGGCGTCCGATGGGGTTGGCCTCATTGTGGCCCGAAATCGTCGGTGATGGGCAGTCGTCCGGTCAATGCCGCCAGCACGGCATCGCCGTAGCGGGTGAGCTTGCCGGCACCGACGCCCGGGATGGTGGCGAGATCACTGATGCCGTTGGGGTTGCGCCGGGCGATTTCACGCAGGGTGGCGTCGTGGAAGATCACGTAGGCCGGTACGTTCTGGCTGCGCGCCAGGTCGGCGCGCAGGCTGCGCAGACGCTCGAATCGCGCCTGCTGGTCGGGATTGCCGAGTTGGGCCGCGAGCGGGCCGGCTTGTCCATCGCTGCGTCGCTGGCGCGATCGGGGTCGATCGCGGCGCAGGCTCAGACGGCACTCACCGCGCAGCAATGGTCCGGCGCTCGGGGTCAGCCGCAGGCCGCCGTGGTCATCACCATGGGCGCTGAGAAAACCAGCGGCCAGCAGGTGTCGGAAGACGCTGTTCCACGTCCGGCGATCGAGATCGGCACCGATCCCGAAGGTGCTGAGTCGGTGATGGCCGAACTGCTGGATGCGCTCGTTATCGCTGCCGCGCAGGATGGCGATCAGATGACCGACGCCATAGCGCTGGCCGCTGCGATAGACGCAACTGAGCGCCTTGCGCGCGGCGTCAGTGGCGTCCCAGGTTTCCGGTGTATCCAGGCAGTTGTCGCAATTGCCGCAGGGCTGCGGATAGTGCTGATCGAAGTAGCGCAGCAGGTTCTGACGCCGGCATTCGGTCGATTCGCAGTAGCCGAGCAGGGCGTCGAGCTTGCTGCGTTCGACCCATTTGCGTTCATCGCCGGCCTCCGAGTCGTCGATCATCCGCTTGAGCGCGACCACATCGCTCAGGCCATAGCACAGCCAGGCTTCGGCAGGGTCGCCGTCGCGACCGGCACGGCCGGTCTCCTGGTAATAACCTTCAATGGATTTCGGCAGGTCGAGGTGGGCGACGAAGCGGACATCGGGCTTGTCGATGCCCATGCCGAAGGCGATCGTCGCGACCATGACGATGCCGTCCTCGCGCAGAAAGCGGCGCTGATTGTCGGCACGGGCCGCAGCGGTCATGCCGGCGTGATAGGGCAGTGCCCGGAAACCGGCTTCGGCCAGTGCCTCGGCGACGCTGTCAACCTTCTTGCGCGATAGGCAGTAGACGATCCCGGTGCGGCCGTGATGACCGGCGAGAAAGTCCAGCAACTGCCGGTGACTGTCGCTCTTGCGTTCAACCCGGTAGCGGATGTTGGGGCGATCGAACGAGCCGACGAACTGGCGCGCACTGCCGAGTTCGAGGCGATCGATGATCTCGCGTCGGGTCGGTTGATCGGCGGTCGCGGTCAGGGCAATCCGTGGGATGTTCGGCCAGCGCTGGTGCAGCACGTCGAGTTGTCGGTACTCCGGCCGGAAGTCGTGGCCCCACTGCGAGACGCAGTGCGCCTCATCGATCGCGAACAGGGCGATCGGGCTGCGTTCGAGCAGGGACAGGAAGCGCGGGGTGGTCAGGCGCTCCGGGGCGACATACAGCAGGTCCAACTGGCCATCGAGCAGTTGCCGCTCGACCACCAAGGCGTGTTCACCGCTCAGGGTCGAGTTCAGGTAGGCGGCAGCGACGCCGCACTGGCGCAGCGCTTCGACCTGGTCCTGCATCAGGGCGATCAGCGGTGAGACCACGATGCCGACCCCAGGCCGCAGCAGGGCTGGAATCTGGTAGCACAGGGACTTGCCGCCCCCGGTTGGCATCAGTACCAGGGCGTCGCCACCGGCGACCACGTGATCGACGATGTCGCCCTGGCTGCCGCGAAACGAGGAATAGCCGAAGACCCGTTCAAGGATGTCGAGCGGGGTAGCGTCGGCCATGCGTGCTCGGAAACGATCGGGCGGAGAGGCGCTGCCGAACCGGTTCGGCAGCGCCGGCATTGTAGCGGGTCAGTGTCTTGCTCGGGTTGATCGCCGCGATCGCGCCGACCGAGCAGTCGTCATTCGAGCAGGGAGCGCAGCATCCAGGCGGTTTTCTCGTGCAACTGCATGCGCTGGGTCAGCAGATCGGCGGTCGGTTCGTCACCTGCGGCATCGACGGCCGGAAACAGTTTGCGTGCCGTCCTGACCACGGCCTCCTGACCATGTACCAGTTGCGTGACCATCTCCTTCCACTCCGGCACGCCCTCGGTTTCAGCGATCGAGGAGAGCTTGGCGTACTCGCTGTAGGTGCCGGGCGCGGGGAAGCCGAGGGCACGGATGCGCTCGGCGATGGCATCGACCGCCAGGGCGAGCTCGGTGTATTGGGTCTCGAACATGGTGTGCAGGGTGTTGAACATCGGCCCGGTCACGTTCCAGTGGAAATTGTGGGTCTTGAGGTAGAGGGTGTAGGTGTCGGCGAGCAGGTGGCTGAGCCCTTCGGCGATCTTCTTGCGCTCCTTGTGGCCGATTCCAGTGTCGATCTTCATGGCGTCCTCCGTTGGCGGATGGGGAGTGTGCAGGCGATATGATCCGGGGGCTGGCCGGGCAGTCGGCCGCGAGGGCGATCAGTGCTGTCCTGCGCGGTGCTGTCCGGCATGACCCGACAGCCCGGTCGGACGGGTTGCATCCGACCGGTGGACAGTGTCGGTCAGTCGTGGACTGCACACCAACCGGGGAGCGCTGATCTTCGCGCTGATCTTCGCGGTGATCTATGCGTCGATCCTCGGGCGACCACCATCGCTCCCTGGCCTTTACACTACGCCACCTGTTCCCCGATGGGAAATAAGCCATTGCTTTTGCAGCCATCGAATCAGTCGATGATGGACCGGCCATGAGCCCGTTGCAGCGCCCGCCCCGGACCCCGGATTGGACCGCCGCATTGACCCGCGATCGAGGTCGCCTGCGGCGGCTATGGGCGCGTCTGGCCGAACGCCCCGAAGATGACGAGGCCGTGTGCGCGTTCGAGCAGGCATTCACCGCCTCGGCCGACGAGTGCCGACGGCGTGCTGCCACGGTTCCGAACATCGCCGTCGATGCTGCCCTGCCGATCGCGGGCCATGCCGAACGGATCGTCGAATTGCTCGCCGATCACCAGGTGCTGGTGATTGCCGGTGAGACCGGTTCGGGCAAGACCACCCAACTGCCGAAACTGTGCCTGGCCGCCGGGCGCGGTGTCGCCGGCCTGATCGGCTGCACCCAGCCGCGCCGGATCGCCGCACGGGCGGTGGCACGCCGGGTTGCCTCGGAACTGAATGGGGAACTCGGCGGCCTGGTCGGTTATCAGGTGCGCTTCACCGATCAGGTCTCCGACCGCAGCCTGATCAAATTCATGACCGATGGCATCCTGCTTGCCGAGATTCGTTCCGACCCGTGGCTGGCCCGCTACGACACGCTGGTGCTGGACGAGGCCCACGAGCGCAGCCTGAACATCGATTTCCTGCTCGGCTATCTGAAATCACTGCTGCCGCGACGTCGTGACCTGCGCCTGATCGTAACCTCGGCGACCATCGATACTGCCCGATTCGCCCGCTATTTCGACGACGCACCCGTGGTCGAGGTCGAAGGACGGGGGCATCCGGTCAGCCTGGTCTACCGCCCGCCCCAGGATGCCGTCGAGGAGGGTGAGCCGCCGTCGTTGTTGCACAGCATCGTCTCTGCCTGCGATGAAATCACGGCCAGCGACCCGCATGGCGATGTCCTGGTCTTCCTGCCTGGCGAACGGCAGATTCGAGATGTTCACCAGGCCCTGGAGCGGCGCAAGTACCGAGCCACCGAGGTGTTGCCCTTGTATGCGCGGCTGTCGGCGCGCGATCAGGATCGGGTATTCAATCCCGGTCCGGGCCGACGCATCGTGCTCGCCACCAATGTCGCCGAAACCTCGTTGACCGTGCCGCGCATCCGCTACGTGGTCGATCCCGGTCTGGCTCGGGTCAAGCGCTACAGCCCGCGTGGCAAGCTCGATCGTCTGCACATCGAACCGATCAGCCAAGCCAGTGCCGATCAGCGCAAGGGCCGTTGCGGTCGGGTCGCCTCCGGTGTCTGCTATCGGCTGTATGACGAGGCCGACTTTCTCGCCCGACCGGCCTATACCGACCCGGAAATCCGACGCGCCTCGCTGGCTGGGGTGATTCTGCGCATGCTCGATCTGCGCCTGGGTCGGATCGAGGATTTTCCCTTCATCGAACCACCCGACCCACGGGCGATCGCCGATGGCTGGCAACAGTTGCTGGAACTGGGCGCGGTGCGTGCCGCTGGCGCACATGCCCCGCCGCCGGTGCCGCCGGGCGAGTCGCGTACCGGGCGGGGTCGGCGGCGGCGCGAGCCGGGTCAGGGCCAGGCACTGACCGCGATCGGCGAGCGCATGGCGCGGCTGCCGGTCGATCCCAAACTGGCGCGCATGCTGATCGCCGGTGCCGACAGCGGCTGTCTGGCGGAAATGCTGGCGATCGCCGCATTCCTGGCGATCCAGGATCCCCGCGAACGCCCGGCCGAAGCCAGACCGGCCGCCGATGCCGCCCATGCCGAATTCACCGATGGCAAGTCCGAGTTCATCGCCATCATTCGCCTTTGGGATGCCTTCCGACAGGCGCATGAAGAATCGACCCAATCGCGCTTGCGCGACTGGTGCAGCAAACGTTTCCTGTCGTTCCTGCGCATGCGCGAATGGCGCGAACTGCATCGGCAACTGCTGCTGGCTGCACGCGAGCAGGGCTGGCAGATCAATGAAACCCCCGCCGACTATGCCTGCATCCATCGCGCTGCGATCACCGGCCTGCCCGGCCAGATCGGTCATCGCAGCGACAAGCAGATCTACGAAGGATCGCGTGGCCGCAAATTTCAGATCTTTCCCGGCTCACCGCTGGCCCGCCGACCGCCACCGTGGGTGTTGGCAGCCGGATTGCTCGATACCGATCGGGTCTGGAGCCTGACCAATGCCGCGATCGAACCGGACTGGGTGATCGATAGCCTGCCGCACCTGTTGGCGCGCAAGCATTACGACCCCCGCTGGTCCCGCAGCCAGGGGCGCGTGCTGGGCTCGGAGCAGATTTCCCTGTTCGGGCTGGTGCTGGCCCCGAAACGACCGATCCACTACGGCAACCTCTATCCCGAGGAAGCACGCGCGATCTTCGTGCGCGACGGCTTGGTGACCGGTGAGATCGACCTGCGTTCCGACCTGGTCATCGGCAACCTCAAGACCCTCGAACGGGCGCGCGAGGAAGAAGCCAAGCAGCGCCGGGTCGGACTGGTTGCCGATGAGGACTGGCAGGCCCGCTGGTATCTCGACCGGATTCCGACCGACATCAACACCGCTGCCGCTCTCGATCACTGGTTGCGTGGCCTGCGTCCACAGCAACGGCAGGCATTGGCCTGGTCGCTGACCGATCTGCTGCCAGGCGAGGGCAGCGATCGCGATCGATTTCCCAAGTACTTCTCGCTCGGCAAGGCACGCTTGGCTCTGCACTATCGATTCGAACCGGGCAGCGAGGACGATGGCGTGACCCTCGATGTCCCCCTGCACCTGTTGCCGGCACTCGATGCCGCCCGCCTGCAATGGCTGGTACCGGGCCTGATCGAAGAGAAAACCGCCGCCCTGATTCGCAGCCTGCCCAAACCGCTGCGTCGCAATGTCGTGCCCGCGCCGGACTTCGCGCGTGCCTTCGCCGAAGCCTTCCCCGCAGCCAGTGCCGATGCCCTGACCAGCGAACTGGCGCGTTTTCTCGGTCGCCTCACCGGCGTCCCTTTTTCCGCCAGCGATTTCGACGAATCGGCCGTACCGACCCATCTGTGCATGAATCTCAGGGTGTTCGACGATGGCGGCCATCTGCTGGCACGTTCGCGCGATCTCGGCGAACTGCTGGTCCGACTCGGTGAGCGTGCCGAACGCGCCTTCGCCGCACGGGCCGGCCGCGACCTGGTCGGCAGCCACCTGACCGAGTTCCCACCACAGCCGATCCCTGAGTCGATTCCTGGCGATGCCGGCATGATCGCCTGGCCAGCCCTGGTCGATGTCGGCGATGGCGCCCGGCTCGAGGTATTCGCCGAGCGCAGTCGCGCTCAGACCGAACACGCTCGTGGCGTCGCGCGCCTGCTGCGCCTGGCCGCTGCCGATGCGATCCGACGGACACGCAAGCAGCTTCCGGTCGCCGCCCGCACGGGCCTGCTGTACGCCGCCATCGAACAGACCGAGCGACTGCGCGAAGACCTGGTCGAAGCCGCATTCCGGCACGGCCTCGACGTCGTCAGCCCGAGCACCATCCGTGACCGGGCCGGATTCGACAGCGCCCGTGAAACCCTCATCCGCAGCCTGTTTCCGGAGGCCATGACCCGCCTTCAACTGGCGGAATCCATCCTTGCCGAAGTCGCGGCACTGCGGCCGGAATTGGAAGCACCGCTGATGGGCTGGGCACGCGCCAACCTCGACGATCTCATCCAGCAACTGGCCGGGTTGGTCTACCCGGGCTTCCTGCGTGAAGTGCCGCCATCGGTGTTGCAGGCGTACCCGCGCTACCTGAAAGCCATGCGCCTGCGCGCCGAACGCGCGAAACGCGACCCGGCCCGCGATCAGGCGCGGATGCTGGAACTGCGGCCATTCATCGACGCCCTCCAGCAGGCGCGCAACGCGAATCGGATCGAACAGCCGATCTGGCAGACCGTGCGCTGGGACATCGAAGAGTTGCGCGTATCACTGTTCGCCCAGGAACTGGGCACCGCCCGGCCGGTGTCGGTCAAGCGTCTGGCCAAGACCATCCACCAGGCCCAGGC
>DIHI01000151.1:0-132 GCA_002420085.1 Lysobacterales bacterium UBA5700
CCGACATAGCCGGTGAACCGGTGATAGAGCTTGTCGCTCAGCTTCTTGCCGGTGACCGCGATCTTTTCGGCATTGATGACGATCAGGTAGTCGCCGGTGTCGACATGCGGGGTGAATACCGGCTTTTGCTTG
>DIHI01000151.1:355-8671 GCA_002420085.1 Lysobacterales bacterium UBA5700
TGTGTACTCCCTAATACCTGCTCCGGCCTGCCCACCGCAGGATGTCTGCCCTGTCGGACGGCCACCGGAGAGGGAACCTGGAAAAAAGAAGCGGAATTCTAGGCGAAGCCGACCGACTTGGCAAGTGCAGGCTGACTGCGGCATCACATCGGCTGGGCTGGACCGGCAACCGACCGGCCGACAGCCACCACTCCGGGGTAGCATGTGGCATGGCTGTCGCCCCTCGTTCCGCCGCTGCCATTGCCCTGGAATCGCGCCTGACCGCGCTGACCGACCGCTGCGTGCGCTGCGGCCTGTGCCTGCCACACTGCCCGACCTATCGGCTCGATCGCAGCGAGGCCGAGTCGCCACGCGGGCGGATCGCCCTGGCCCGCGCATTGGCCGATGGCACGCTCGGCGCGGACCGGGAGGCCGCGCGCCACATCGACCAGTGTCTCGGCTGCCTGCGCTGCCAGTCGGTCTGCCCGGCCGGGGTCGATTACGGCACCCTGCTCGATACCACCCGTGCGGTCAATCGTCGGCGGCACGGAACCCGGCTCCGACAGCGTGTGGTCGAGTGGTTGTGTACACGTCCCAGGCTGCTGTCGCTCCTGCTTGGCGGCTACCGACACTTCTATCGCATGCTGCCCGCGCCACTGCGCCGGCTGCCTCGCCCACCCGCGCTGCCGAAGGCCGAGTCCGATCCGATGACCGACCCGACCGCCACGACCGTGCTGTTCGTCGGCTGCCTCGCCCGCCGCTACGAGGCACCCCTGCGTCAGGCTGCGCTGGCTGTGCTGCGCGCGGCCGGGGTGACGGCGGCCGTACCGGACGGACAGACCTGCTGCGGCGCCCTGCATCGCCACGCCGGTGATCCGGACACCGCCGATGCGCTGGCCGCCACCAATCGAACCGCCTTGGCCGGCCGAACCCTGGCCCTGACCCTGGCCAGCGGCTGTCATGCTGATGTGGCGAAGGGCCTGGGCTCGAACTGGCACGTGCAAGACCTGCTGGTCTTCCTCGCTGAACGCGCCGGGTCGATCGCCTGGCGACCGGCGGTCGGCCGGGTCGTCCTGCACCTGCCCTGCACCCAGCGAACCGTTCCGGGCAGTGTTGCCGCCACGCGCCGTCTGCTGATGGCCCTGCCCGGCATCGACCTGATCGAATTGCCCGACACCGGCTGCTGCGGGGCGGCCGGCAGCCACATGCTGGATTTCCCGGTGCGCGCCGCCGCCTTCCGGAAACCAATCGTCGAAGCCGTGCAGCGCAGCGGCGCCGACACCCTGCTCAGCGCCAACATTGGTTGCCGGCTGCATCTCGACGCCAGCACCACCATCACCGTGATGCATCCGATCGAATACCTGGCCCAACACCTGCCATGACCACCCAACGCAGCTATTCCCGACTCGACCGCGTGCTGATCGAACTCGATCGCGCCCTGCTGACCACACTCGGCCGACCCTCGGCGTCCCGCCCGAACCCGGCCGGCGACCAGCCGCTGGCGACACTCGACAGCCAGCAGCAACGCGATGTCGCCGGACTGATGCGGATCAATCATGTCGGCGAGGTGTGCGCCCAGGGCCTGTACTTCGGCCAAGCGGCGGTGGCCCGCGACCCCGCGACCCGCGACCACCTGTTGGCGGCCGGCCGCGAGGAAACCGACCATCTGGCCTGGTGCAGCGAGCGCCTCGACGAACTGGCCAGCCGTCCGAGCCTGTTCAACCCGCTGTGGTATCTCGGCGCCTACGGCATCGGCCTAGCCGCCGGTCTGCGCGGCGATGGCTGGAACCTCGGCTTCGTGGTCGAGACCGAACGTCAGGTCGAGGCACATCTCGACCAGCACCTGCAACGCATTCCCGCCGAGGATGGCCGCAGTCGCGCCATCCTGGCCACCATGAAGGCCGACGAGGCACGCCATGCCGACAGCGCCCAGGCCGCCGGGGCCCGACCCCTGCCGCAACCGATCCCTCGGCTGATGGCCCTGGCGGCGGCCGTCATGAAGGCGGTCGCCTACCGGCTCTGACCCGACCGTTGCTGGTTCGGCACCGGCGCATCGGCCAACTGCCGACCTCGCCAGGCACGGACGAACTCCCGCAGTCCCGGATAACGCCAGCCCGGCGGAACCGCCCGGCCCGGACCCTGCTCGATCTCGGCAACCGCTTCCGAACCGCCAGTCGCGGCCGCGCCGAGCAGGGCGATCGCCAGCATCGACTCCGAAGCCGGCGAGGTCGGTCCAAGTTGGGCCAGCGCCACCAGCCCCTCCCGATGCATGGCCGGCGCATCGCGTCGCGCGGCCGCCGCGAACGCCGCGAGCACGGCCTGCACGGCTGGACCTTGCTGGTCGGCAGCGATCCAGTTCGGATCGAGCCAGGCATCGACCAGATCATCCGGCGGCAACAGACCGATCGAATGGCGGGCCGCCTCGACCACCGCCTCCAGCCACAATGCCTGCTCCGATTCTGCAACCGGCGCTCGCGACAGCCCGCGCAGGATACGCAGCCATTCCGACAGCGACCGGTCGCGCGCAGCCAACGCACCGGCCGCATCACCGCTGGTCAGGGCATCGACCACCTGGATCGCCAGATGGTGGCTGCGCGAGGGCGAGCTGTAGGCGATCGGCGTGATGCCATCGGCACGCCCCGGCAGGTGGCGGCCCTCCAGCAGATCGAGCACCGGCAGGCCGCTGCCGTGCAGGCCGAGCAACAGATCGGCCTGGGCATTCGCGAAGCGGGTGCGCGGCGCATTCAGGGCGACCACCGGGTAGTAATCGGAATGCGGCCCGACCCCGGTCATCCGAACCAGGGTGCGCAGCACCTCCGGACCGGCCAAGCGGCGCAGTTCGATCTCGGCGATGCCGTCGATGCCGATCCGGTGCAACTCCTCGATCAGGCCGGGATGGTGCAGGCGCTTGAAATCGGGTGCAGGCAGTGGGCTGGCCGCCGCCACGAAGATCAGGTCGCTGGAATTGGTGACATAGGCATCGACGAACGGAAACTCGCTCAGCAGGGCGGCAACCATGGTCGCCAGCAGGCGGTCATCGATCTCGTAGGACTGCAACCACTGCACCAGCACACCGCCCTCGGCGAGATGCTGACGAACGAAACGGTAGAACTCCTGGGTAAACAGGCCGGCCACGCCGCTGACCCAGGGATTGGACGGCTCGGACACGATCGCGTCGAACTGCCGTCCTCCGGCCGAAAAATAGGTTCGGGCATCGTCGATGTGGATGGTCGAACGCGGGTCACGGTAGGCACGCACCACCCGGTCGCCGAGCAATGCGGCGGCATCGACCATGGCCCGCTCGATCTCGATCGATTCGACCCGCTCCGGCACCGGACTGCCCAGCACCGTGTGCGTACTCAGGCCCGAACCCCAGCCGATCACCGCCACCCGGCGCGGGTTCGGGTGGATCAGCAGCGGCAGCGAACCGGCCAGGATCATGGTCGCCTCATCGGCGGTCGATTCGGTTGCGACCGATATCGCCAGCGAGGCGTCCGGCTTGCCATTGGTGGCGATGGTCGCCCATTCACCCTGAGCATAGACCGCCACCGTGGCGGTCTTGCCGTCACGCAGGTACGACACCGTGCCGGCGGCATCCAGCCGGGGATCGCCGGTCCGGTACACCCCCGACGCCTGCATCAGGGGATCCGGTCGGCCGAACAGCAGGCTATAGCCCGCCACCAAGGCCAGCGCCAGGCCCGCCGCCACCAGGGCAGACGGACGTCTGACCCGCACGAACCGGCTCAACAGCAACAACCCGAGCAGGACATCGACCACCGCCGCCAGGGTCACCGACAGACGCACGCCGATCGCCGGAATCAACACATGCACCGCCAGCATCACCCCGAGGATCGCACCCAGGGTATTGGCCGCATAGATCCGTCCGATCACCCGCTCACCGTGTCCGGCACGCAGCAGGGCCATGGTGAACAGCGGCAGGGTCATTCCGGCGAAGAAGGCCGCCGGAAACATCACCACCAGGGCGATCACGGCACTGCCAGCCATGAACAGCGTGTAGCCGGCATCATCGCGCGGCACAACCGACATCAGGGCGGCAACCCAGCCGAAGCTGTTCGCGAACACCGGCAGCGAGGCCAGGGCTGCCAGCCCCATCAGCACCTGCGCCCAACCGGCCCAGGCAACCGGATCGGCGATGTCGGCACTGCGCCGTCGGACGTAGCCGCCGCCGAACGCCAGACCGAGGATGAAGGCCGCCAGCATCAACTCGAACGAGTGGATGGTCGTCCCGAGCGCCTGGTTGAGCATCCGGACCCAGCCGATCTCATAGACGAACGAGGCGGCGCCACTGATGAAGGTCGCGCTGAGCAGGACCGTCGCCAGCACCGCCCCACGCCGGTCGCGGCTGGCTGCCGCCGTGACCGGTGCCACTCCGACCGCTGGCGGCGCCATCGGCGCAATCGTCGGCAGCGCCCGACTGGCCCACCAGGCCAGGACCGCGACCAGCAGATTGAGGCCGCCCGCGAACGCCACCGTCCCCGGCATGCCCCAGACCGGCATCAGCAGGAAGGTCGCCAGCAGTGCGCCGGCCGCCGCGCCAATCGAGTTGCTGAAGTACAGCCCGCCCAGAACCCGACCGTCCTGGTCCGGTGCGATCCGCAGATAGCCGCCCGACATCAGAGGAAAGGTCATTCCGAGCAGCACGCTCTGCGGCAGGATCAGCAGGGCCGCCGTCCCCCACTGCCAGACACGCACCGCCCAATCGTCAGCGAGCGCCGGGTAGACCACCGATTGTGACCACTCGACATGGGCGATGAACACCGGATGGAACACCAGCCCAAGCACCCCGATCACGGCCTCGACCACGGCATAGGCCAGGATCAGCCGGCGCCAGCCGTTGCCGTAGCGACTGACCGCCCAGGCGCCGATCGCCATGCCGCCCATGAAGATCGCCAGCACCAGGGTCTGGGCATAGGCGGCATGACCCAGGGTCAGGCCGAGGTAATGTGACCAGATCGACTGATAGACCAGACCGGCCAGGCCGGACAGCACGAACATACCCTGCAGCAGCCGACCCAAGCCATCGCGATTCATCCGCACGCCTCCGGAAACAGGCCGGCAGCATACGTCAGCCGCGCGGCCCATGGGCAGCCGTCCGAGACCGGACCTCCATCGGCTGCGACGATGCCGCGCCAGGTCGATGACCGGCGAGCGAGCGCCATGCAGCACCCGACCGGCCTGAGCCTGGCGAGCGAGGCAACTCCGTGCGGCAGGGCCACGCGGGGTGGGGCGGTGGCGCGGTGGCGCGGAGTCGGGGGAGCGGTGTCGGCAGACCGGCCCCGCCGCCAAGCGCGGCGAAAAACCGACGTTCGGGCAGGATTCTGACGCCGCTGGTCGGAGACCTGCCACAATCCGAGACTGACAAATTTGGTCTTTTACTGACGCTTATTGTCGAAAAATGCGCCATGACGTCGGTTGTCACCATCAAATGCCCGCTGATTTTGTGCTCTACATCTCATTTAACCGCAATACCGTGACGACTTCCCGTTTTGCAGCCGCTGGCACGATTGATGCACAATCATCCACGCACGTGCTCCCACCGCACGGCACCGACGGACCGGCACCCACGTCGTTCGGCGGGCACGCTCGAATCACAACCACCGAGCCACAACCACCACATCCCAAACCACTGAGGGGAACACCATGCAGAACCTGAAGAAAGCCCAGGGCTTCACCCTGATCGAACTGATGATCGTGGTCGCGATCATCGCCATCCTGGCCGCGATCGCGCTGCCGGCTTACCAGGACTACACCATTCGCAGCAAGATCAGTGAGGGCTTGGTCGTGGCCGGGGTGGCCCGTGCGGTGATGAGCGAGGGCTTTCAAGCCAATGGGGTGACCGGGCTCGATAACGCCGGGGCAGCCATCGCCGCCATCCCGCTGGCGGAGAAAAGCTCCAAGTACGTGCGTGATCTCGTCGCCGATACCGCCGCGCCCTGGCACCTGGAAGTACACTTCGCCGCCAACGCGGGCAACGGGATTCCGAGCGTGCTCGATGATCTTTACATCAGCTTCTCGCCCAATGTGAATGGCCAAGTGCCCACGGCGGGCGTGACCGGTGCCATCGACTGGGCCTGCGCCAGCACCACCCAGGCCACGGCGACCGCGCGTAACCTGAAGAATGTGACGCTGGGCACCCTGCCTTCGAAATACGCACCGTCGGAATGCCGTTAGCCCGCATTTCTCACGCCACTCCTACTGCGGACGCCGANNGTCATCCGCTCGCAGGTCGCCGAGGGCATCAACTTGGTGTCCGCAGCCAAGACCTCCGTCGCTGAATTCCAGAACGACTCCGGCGTGTTCCCGGCCGACAACGCGACCGCCGGCCTGCCGGCTCCGGGCAGCATCACCGGCAAGTATACGACGTCCGTTACTGTCGCCAATGGCGTGATTACGGTTATCTACGGTGGCAGTGAGCCCGCAAATGCTGCCATTGCCGGCCAGAATATCGTGTTCTCCCCAATCGACCGGGGTGGCTCGATCGAGTGGGATTGCGACACCGCCTCGGTCGCGGTCAAGTATCGTCCGGCAGCCTGCCGCCCGTAATCACCGAACACTGCAGCACTCTCCAGTTTGGGGCCGCACACGCGGCCCCAAGCTTTTTGTGCCGATCCACCCCAGCACCTCCGAACCCGTCACGCCCCTCCAGCCCCCCCGACATTGCCGCACCAGCGTTCGAGTCTGCCCGAATCGACATGCGTCCCACCTACCACCTCGACACTCTGCTGACCAGTCTTGCCCTGCTGGCTGGCCTCGGCCTGCTGATCCTGGTCTACCAGCCTGGACTGGCCGGTGCCTTCGTGTTCGATGACCTGATCAATCTGAGTGCCCTCGGTCGCTACGGCGGGGTCACCGATCGAGCGAGTTTCCTGCTGTACCTGACCTCCGGCATCGCCGATGCCACCGGTCGGCCGCTCTCGACCCTGTCGTTCCTGATCAACGACATGACCTGGCCGTCGGAATCGTCCGGTTTCAAGCGGACCAACCTCGCCATCCATGCCCTCAACAGCCTGCTGCTGGCCTGGCTGCTGATCAGACTGTCAGCCCGCGCCGGCCTGAGCATCCACCACGGCCAGCGCGCGGCCGTGCTCGCCGCCCTGTTCTGGGCCTTGCACCCGCTGTGGGTCTCGACCACCCTGTACGTGGTGCAACGGCACGCCATGCTGCCGGCGCTGTTCGTACTGGTCGGGCTGCTGTGCTGGGACGCGGCATGGCGCCGGCTGGAACTCGGCGGACCGCGCGCCGCCTGGCTGTTCGGCTTCGTTGGCCTCGGCCTGGCCAGCCTGCTGGCTGCCCTGAGCAAGCCCAACGGCGCCCTGCTGCCGGCCCTGGCAGCGACACTCTGGTGGCTGTTCTACCGCAGACACACGACTGCCCTGCCGGCCATTTCACAGCACGCCGGGCGCTGGCTGCCGCGCGCCGCCCTGCTGGCACCGGCGAGCGCCGTGCTGCTGGCCCTGATGCTGGCCCTGCCCGGTTTCATCGACACCGCCGCCAGCAGCCGCCCCTGGACCCTGGGCGAGCGGATCCTGAGCCAGCCACGCGCGCTCTGGGAGTATCTCAGCCTGCTGATGCTGCCACGCGAGGGCAGTGCCGGACTGTTCGCCGATGATTTCGTGGTCTCCACCGGCCTGCTGACTCCCTGGACCACCCTGCCGGCCGTGCTCGGCCTGATTGCCCTGGCCACACTGGCGGTACGACTGCGCAGGCGCCAGCCGATCGCAGCCGCTGCCGTGCTGTTCTTCCTGGTCGGCCACAGCGTGGAAAGCAGCATCACCCCACTCGAACCCTACTTCGAGCACCGCAACTATCTGCCCGCCCTGCTGCTGTTCTGGCCGCTGGCGGTCTGGTTGACCCAACTCGCCCAGACCCCGTCCGGCCAGGCCCAATCCGCCCAGGCCGATCGATCTCTGGTACGACCCGACCGGACCGCCGCCCGCCACGATCGCCTGCGCCACCTGCGCCTGGGCCTGATCGTGATCCTGCCCCTGCTGCTGGCCGGCCTGACCTGGAGCCGCGCGGTGGTCTGGGGTGACCTTCCGAAGCTGATGGTGCTGTTCGCCGAGCGCAGCCCGGAATCACCCCGCGCCCAGCAGTCACTGGCACGCCTGTACACGCTGGCCGGTGATCATGGCCTGGCCCGTGAGCGACTGCTGCGCGGATTGTCGGCCCGCCCCGACGACGCCCTGCTCGCCCTGACCCTGGTTACCGTGGAATGCCGGCTGGGTGGGGTCGGCCCGGAGGCCCTGGCCACCGCCACGCGCGCGTTCGCCACCCTCCCAGCCTGGACCAGCGTGATGTACGGCTGGCTGACCGAGA
>DIHI01000151.1:8906-10702 GCA_002420085.1 Lysobacterales bacterium UBA5700
GACATGGCACTCTGGCAAGCCGCCCAGTTCGGCACCTATGATCAGCCCGGCCTGGGCCTGGCCCATCTGCGCCACTACCGCGAATGCTGCACCGACGCGCCAATCGCCGATGAGGGCATGGCCCGCCTGCACACCTGGCTGAAATGGCGGCTCGGCCATTACCCACGCGAACTCGATCACCTGGAGTCGATGTTGCGCGCTGAGGTTGCCGCACAAACCGAACGACGTCGACCCGACACAGCCGATGGCCCGGACACCCGCAGCCACGGCGACCGGCCCGAACCGTCCACGCGCTGACCCCCGTCAGTCGAACCGATTGGCCGGGTCGCTGTCGGCCATCAGCCGACCGGCAATGCCGGCGAACACCACGAATGCCAGATCGGCCAGCACGCTCAGCAGCCGTGCCAGAGCGGCGAACGCCAGCGCGTCCGGCCAACTCGCCCAAGCCAGCAGCAATGCCGCCAAGCCGGCCTCGCGCACGCCCAGCCCGGCCGGCGCGATCACCGCCAGAATGCCGGCCACATTGGCGAACGCCAGCGCCCCGACCGTGCCCCATGGCCCCAGTGCCGCAGCCGCATCGGGCAACACGGCCGCCAGCAGGGGGTACAGCCCGAGCCCGAGGACGACATGCAGCGCCCCATGTCCGACCAGCAGGGCGAGCCAGACCGGTGCCGACAGCCGCAGACCACCGCGACGACCCAGCCAGATCAAGACGGAGATCGCCGTCAACACCACGATCGCCACCAGCGACAGCACCAGCACCGGCGAAGCCTGCGCCAATGCCAGCACTTCGGCCCACCCTGAGTCCATACCATGCCCGAGCACCCGATTGGGCCAGGGCAGCAGCAGCGCCGCAAGCAGCCCGCCGGCAATCACGAACACGCCCTGCTCGACCAGCAGACTGTGGCCCAGCACCCGCCAATCCAGGCCACTTCGACCGACCAGGGACAGCTTGGCGATCCACATGCCGGCCTTGCCCGGCAGATAACGCCCTGCCCAAGCCAGTGCCTGGACCCGTGCGGTCAGCGGCCATGGCAGCCAGACCCGGCTGCCGCAACCCAGCGAAAACCGCCACAACAGCCCCAGCCCGATCGGCAGCAGCAGCCAGGCAAGGATGAAGACCGGCGCCGCGCCATCCGACCA
The DNA here is from genome assembly GCA_002420085.1 of Lysobacterales bacterium UBA5700. Classification (GTDB taxonomy): domain Bacteria; phylum Pseudomonadota; class Gammaproteobacteria; order Xanthomonadales; family Xanthomonadaceae; genus UBA11164. The sequence continues at coordinate 10,050 of DIHI01000151.1, forward strand.
CGATGCGCCAGCCAGGCGGGAGAAATCGGTCGCCACCACCACCCACACCAGCCAAGCACCGACCACCAGGACATAGCCGGCCCGCCAGAACCACCACCCGGACCGACCGCCCGGCTTCACCGTCGCGGGGCGAGCAACAGGAGTGTCCATGGCACCGGTGTCGCCTGGGCCACCACGCGGAAGTGGTTCGATACCTCAGCAACCAATCCTGGCGTTGACCAGTGCTGGATGTGCCCTGGGGTATTGCCGAAGGCCGACCAATACTTGCCGCGTGCCATGTTCAATGCTCGCCACAGGGGCTCACGCGGCACCGACAGCAGAACATGGCCGCGACATACGCGGCGCAGTTCAGCCAGCGCCTGTTGTGGCTGTTCCAGATGCTCAAGCACCTCCAGCATCACCACCGCATCGAAGCAACGGTCGGGATGCGCCAGGGAGTACACCGATTGTCGGAGCACGCCGACCCCCGGATTGCGCAGCCGCGCCGAACGCACCAGCGAGGCACCGATGTCGGACGCCACCAGGGTCGCGCCATCGGCCCAACCGGCGATCCGCCGGGTCGAATGGCCGGCACCGCAGCCGACTTCCAATATCTGGACGCCTGCATGCAGGTGTGGCGCCAGCAAGCGGCGACCGGCCGCGAAGAAGCGATC
>DIHI01000151.1:10804-11570 GCA_002420085.1 Lysobacterales bacterium UBA5700
GGACGGATCGTCGGCGATCGCATCGTCAAACACTGGCGCAACAGGCATGTCTGAGGGCCTCAAGGCTCGATGTACTCGACCACTTCCAGCCCGTAACCGGCGAGGCCGATCTGTCGGCGCGGGGTGCCGATCACCCGCAGTTTGCCGAGCCCGAGATCGGCCAGGATCTGGCTGCCGGCGCCGTTGCGACGCCATTCCAGGGCACGACCGTCGCCGCGCTCCGGCTCGGCCCGCTCGTGCAGGCGCGCCAGCAGGTCTTCGGGCGCCGCACGGCCAGCCAGCACGACCAGCACACCGACGCCGCAGTCGGCCAGCAGGCGCAGGACATCGGTGATCGCCACGCCAAAATCCGGGCGCCGCCAGTGCAGCACATCCGACAGCGGGTTCTTGACGTGAACCCGGACCGGGCAGGGCTGGTCGGCCTGCGGTTGTCCACGGACCAGGGCGAAGTGCAGGTCGTGGGCGATCCGATCGCGGTAGGTCACCAGACGGAACACCCCGAACTCGGTGTCGATGTCGCGTTCATCGACGCGCTCGACGGTATGCTCGGTCTCCAGTCGATGCCGGATCAATGCTTCGATCGAGCCCATCTTCAACGCATGCTGCCGGGCAAACGCTTCCAGTTCGGGGCGACGCGCCATGCTGCCATCGGGATTGAGGATTTCGACCAGCACTCCGGCGGGCTCCAGACCAGCGAGACGTGCCAGATCGGAAGCCGCCTCGGTGTGGCCGGCACGGGTCAGCACACCACCCGGCTGGGCCATCA
>DIHI01000151.1:11638-16420 GCA_002420085.1 Lysobacterales bacterium UBA5700
GGAAAGATGTGGCCGGGCTGGGTGAGATCGACCGGTTTGGCGGCCGGCTGCACGGCGGTGCGAATGGTGTGGGCGCGATCGTAGGCGGAAATGCCGGTGGTCACCCCCTCGGCGGCCTCGATGCTGACCGTGAAATTGGTCCGCATCGGCGATCGGTTGTCGCTGACCATCGGTGCCAGCGCCAGTTGCGCGCAGCGCTCGCGGGTAAGCGCCAGACAGACCAGGCCGCGCGCGTGGGTGACCATGAAGTTGACGTCGGCCGGCCGCACCAGCTCAGCGGCCATGATCAGATCGCCCTCGTTCTCGCGGTCTTCGTCATCGACGATCACCACCATCCGCCCGGCACGGAGTTCATCGAGAAGTTCGGGGATGCTGGCAAAAGCCATGTGCGATTCGTGGGTTCGACGGCAGGAGTGCAAATTCTACCGGAGCCCGACCGCAGCCGGCGGTAGGCCGGATGCCCGAGGGCAGACCGACCGGGCGGTCGGCCAGTGCTCCGGATCGCACGACAGTCGCGACCGGGTGCCGCGTCGCGCTCGGCAGCGCCCACCATTCGCGCTATGCTCGCGAGCGTTCCCATCACGAGGCCCGCAGGATGACGCTGCTGCACACCCCGGCCAGTACCGGCCATTCACCCCGCCCGCAGCGATCTGACGCGCACGGTCTGGCAGCGTCGATCAGGCTGCCGACCGTGTTCGGGCTGATCCTGATGCTGGTGGCCGGCATGCTCGCGGCGAGCGAGACGAGTGCGGCAGACCCGGCTGCCGATCCTTCGACACGTTCCGAGCACTATCGGGTGACCACCCTTCAAGCCGCGCCCGGAAAACTGCGCGAACTGCTGGCCCTGTTCGCCCGCGAGTCGGCCGAGAACCGCTGGGCTGCGCGCGGTGAGGCCGAGCCGATGCTGATGCGCCACTCGCAGGGCGACCACTGGGATCTGCTGGTGTTGCAGCCGGTGGGGCGCCTTGACAGCTACTTCGCCGAGTCGGCGCGATCGCAGCGCGCGGCCGCCGGCGGCGCCGAGTTCGAGGCGGCACGCGATGCCCTGGTGGTGTTCCGGGAAGACCTGTTCGCGCTCGGACCGGCCCGCGCCCTGGTCGAGGCGGCCTACCGCAACAACGGCTTCTTCCACATCGAGATGTTCCATGCTCACGCCGGCAAGCATGCCGAACTGCTGCACCAGCGGCGGATCGAGAACGACTACCTCACGGTGGTCGGCATACCGGCCAATCTGATCTGGGTGAGCGAATTCGGCTCCGACGTCGATGTCTTCACCATCGGCTTCTACCCGAGCATCGTCGAGTACGCGGCACCGATCAAGGTCAGCGCCGATGCGGCCGAGGCAGCGGCCAAGGCCGCTGGCTTCGAGGGCCGAGCCTACATCGGCACCTACCTGCGCGAGTTGCTCGCGCGCCATCACGACACCCTGGCGGTGAAACCCTGATCGCCGACCGACCCACTCCGATCGACTCGCCGACGGCATAATGCCCGGATGTTTACCGGACTGATCCAGGGCGTCGGCCGACTGGCCGGACGCGAAGCGCGCGCCGGCGATCTGCGCCTGCATATCGAACTCGGCAGCCTGCCACGCACGCCGCTGGCGCTGGGCGAAAGCATCGCGGTCAATGGCGTGTGTCTGACCGTGGTGTCGTTCGATGCCGACAGCTTCGCCGCCGATGTCTCCAACGAGACCCTGACCTGCACTACGCTCGGCGCGCTCGCGGATCGCCGCGCGGTCAACCTCGAACGCGCCCTGCTGGCCAGCGATCGACTGGGCGGACATCTGGTTTCCGGCCACGTCGATGGCGTCGGCCGGGTCATCGACATCGCCGAGGACGCGCGCTCGCAGCGCTGGCGACTCTCGGCGCCGACGGTGCTGATGCGCTACATCGCAGCGAAGGGCTCGATCTGCGTCGATGGTGTCAGCCTGACCGTCAATGCGGTCGAGGATTCGCAGTTCGAGGTCAATCTGGTGCCGCACACCGTCGCCCACACCGCGTTTGCCGCCACGGTGATCGGCGATCCGATCAATCTGGAAGTGGACGTGATCGCCCGCTACCTGGAACGACTGCTGATCGCCGGCGATCCGCACCGCCCGCGCTGGGAGAGCTGAATCCGATCACCGGCGCCAGCCACCCGGCCGGCCGGCCGGCAGCGTCACCCTGGGCGGCGATCGCTCGCCCCAGGTCAGACGACTTGCCACGCTCACTCGCGGGCGAAGATCATCCGCTCGTCACGAAACGACTTGAACTCCAGGGCATTGCCGGACGGATCGCGGACGAACAGGGTCTTCTGCTCACCGGCCAGACCGGCAAAACGCAGATAGGGCTCGATGATGAAGGGCACGCCGGCCTGGCGCAGACGTTCGGCCAGCGGATCGAAGTCGTCCCAATCGACCAGCAGGCCGAAATGAAACGCCGGCACCGAGTGGCCATCGACCGCAGTGCCCGACTGCACCGGATGCTGCTCCACCGGCACCCGATGCGCGACGATCTGGTGACCATGGAAATCGAAATCGATCCAATCCTGCGACTCGCGTCCGAGCGGACAGCCCAGGATGCCGCCATAGAACGCCCGTGCCGCTTCGAGATCAGTCACCGGGAACGCGAGGTGGAAGCGTGGGCGGGAGTGTGCTGTCATTGACGATCACCGATTCAGTCCAGAGGTCGCCGGATCATATTCTGCCTCTCCCCGTAGTGTCTGGTTTGGCAGGGGTCTGCATGGCACGAATGTCAAACTGCGATGAACAAAGGAGCAATTTGCAATGATGCCGAAGAACACGATCTGCGCCGTACTGACCACAGTTGCTACCAGCCTGATGCCATTCACGACGAACGCGGAATCCGCCGATACCGCGCGTTCGACCTATGTCGGCAGCCAAGGCGGCTTCGATGTCCATCGGTTGGATCTCGCCGACATCGGATTCACTATCGAGCTACTGCACGACGCAGCGGGCGACCGCGTGCTCATCGTCAGTAACCAGAACAGTGGCCTCAGCCAGACGTTCATACTGCCAGCCCCGCGGAAACCATCCCAGGGTGCGGACAGTGTAAGGATTCAAACCGAAATCGAAGCTCGACCGATCATTGTCCGCAACGATGGCTCAGGTTTCTACGGGATATACGAGGATGGTGTACTGATCGGTTTCTTGAGCATCAGCTCTGACGGCACGTTCACCTTCACGCCGAAAGAAAAGTAACCCAGGCGCAGCCAACCGGCACCCCCGACCCCCGGATGACCCGGAGGTCGGGGAGTGATGATCACTTGGCCGCCATCAGCGCCAGGGTCATGTCGAGCATGCGGTTGGAGAAGCCCCACTCGTTGTCGTACCAGCTCAGCACCTTGACCAGGGTGCCGCCCATGACTCGGGTCTGGGTGGCATCGTAGATCGAACTGCGTGGGTCGTGATTGAAGTCGATCGACACCAGCGGCTGGGTGTTGACGCCGAGGATGCCCTTCAGCGGCCCATTGGCAGCAGCATCGACGACGGCATCGATTTCGTCCTTGCTGGTGGCACGGCGCGCCACGAAACTGAGATCGACCACCGAGACATTGATGGTCGGCACGCGCATGGCGAAACCGTCCAGTTTGCCGTTGAGCTCCGGCAGCACCAGACCGACTGCGGCGGCGGCGCCGGTCTTGGTCGGAATCTGGCTCATGGTGGCCGAACGGGCACGCCGCAGATCGGTGTGGTAGACGTCGGTCAACACCTGATCGTTGGTGTAGGCATGGATGGTGGTCATCAGGCCATGCTCGATGCCGATCGCCTCATGCAGCACCTTGGCCAGCGGGGCCAGGCAGTTGGTGGTGCAGGAGGCATTGGAGATCACCTGATGCTCGGCCTTGAGTCGGTCGTGATTGACGCCCAGCACGAAGGTGCCATCGACATCACTGCCGCCTGGCGCCGAGATGATCACCTTCTTTGCACCACCGGCGAGGTGGGCGCCGGCCTTGGCCTTGCTGGTGAACAGGCCGGTGCATTCCAGCACGACATCGATCCCGTGCTCACCCCAGGGCAGCTTGGCCGGATCGCGCTCGGCGAACACCTTGATCCGGTCGCCGTTGACGATCAGGTCACCGCCATCCACCGACACCTGGCCCGGAAACTTGCCATGGGCTGTGTCGTACTGGGTGAGGTGGGCATTGGTCTGAGCATCGCCCAGATCGTTGACGGCGACCACCTGAATCTGATCGGTACGGTTCGACTCGTACAGCGCGCGCAGGATGTTGCGGCCGATGCGGCCATAACCATTGATCGCGACCTTGATCGCCATGTCATCGCTCCAGTTTGGGCCCCGTGCCGACGGCATGGGTGCAGGGGTAAGAGGGAACGGCTATTTTAGACGAAAGCCCATCCCACCGAAGTCCACCGACGCCCATGATCGTCCGTCATCTGTTGCCGATACTCGCCCTGTTCGGATTCATTGCCGGTGGTCCGGCGGCTGCCTGGGGGCCGGACGGCCACCGGATCGTCGGTGATCTGGCCGAGCGCCGCCTGAGCGAAGCGGCGCTGGCGCAGGTGTCGTTGCTGGTCGAGGACGAGCCCGAGGCCAGTCTGGCCGGGGTCGCCAACTGGCCGGACGAGGTGCGCAACCAGCCGGAATGGCAGCACACCCGATCCTGGCACTACGTCAACCTGCCCGATCTGGAGTGCCGACTGGATGCCGCCCGTGACTGCCCCGACGGCCAGTGCATCTTCGGCGCGATCACCGCCCAACGGGCGATACTCGCCGATGGTTCGGCCGCGCGCGAGGATCGGACAGCGGCACTGAAATTCCTGGT
>DIHI01000151.1:16539-17760 GCA_002420085.1 Lysobacterales bacterium UBA5700
GGCAACGACTACCAGATCCACATCGACGGCCAGGGCAGCAACCTGCATCAGGTCTGGGATTCGCTGATCCTCGCGCACGGCAATCGGACCTGGTCGGATCATGCCGAGGCGCTGGCCGACACTCGTCCCGAGACCGGCACTGTCGACGCTCGGGACTGGGCAGTGGAGTCCTGCCGGCTGATCGGCGAACACGGGCTGTATCCCACCGGACACACCCTCGACGAGCGCTACCTGGTCCAGCACCGCGCCCTGGCCGAACAGCGTCTGCAACTGGCCGCCGCGCGTCTGGCCACCCTGCTGGAATCGGCCCTGGCCGAAGCCGCCGCGCGCGAGTGAGACGATGACCACACCCTCGCCCGAGGTATCGCCCGAAGGATCGCCCGAGGTACACGGCCACTGGGACGCGACGACCGGCACCTGGTCGTATGTGGTGTTCGATCCTTCGAGTCGAGCGGCGGCCCTGATCGATCCGGTGCTCGACTTCGATCCGAAATCGGGACGCACCTCGACCGCCAGCGCCGAGGCCCTGCTGGCCATCGTCGCCCATCAACGGCTCGATGTGCGGTGGATACTGGAAACCCACGCGCACGCCGATCACCTCTCGGCCGGTGCCTGGCTGAAGCGCCACTGCCCGAGCGCCCGCCTGGCAATCGGCAGCGGCATCACCTCCGTGCAGGCGACCTTCCGGGACATCTTCCACCTGGGCGACACGTTCGCCAGCGACGGCTCGCAGTTCGACCACCTGTTCGGCGATGACGAAACCTTCGCGCTTGGTCGCATCACCGGCCGCACGATCCCGGTGCCTGGCCACACCCGCGACAGCCTGGCCTACCTGATCGGCGACGCCCTGTTCGTCGGTGACAGCCTGTTCATGCCCGAGGGCGGCAGTGCGCGCTGCGACTTCCCTGGCGGCGATGCCGCCGTGCTGTATCGCTCGATCCAACGGCTGTATCAGTTGCCGGATGCGACCCGGGTGTTCGTCTGCCACGACTACCCGAGCGGCGATGCCGAACCCCGCTGCCAGACCAGCATCGGTGCGCAGAAACGCGACAACATCCATCTGCGCGTGGGCGTGAGCGAGGCCGAGTTCGTGCGGCTGCGCCATGCCCGGGATGCCACCCTGGCCATGCCGGCCCTGATCCTGCCAGCGATCCAGGTCAACATCCGCGCCGGCGCGCTGCCCGAGGCCGAGGCCAATGGCAGGCGTTACCTGAAACTTCC
>DIHI01000151.1:17773-18081 GCA_002420085.1 Lysobacterales bacterium UBA5700
ATCCAGGTCAACATCCGCGCCGGTCGTCTGCCGGAACCGGAATCCAACGGCGTGCGCTACCTCAAGCTGCCGATCGACGTGCTGTAATCCGGTCCCGCTCAACCGGCCAGAGCACCACGCGCCCAGCGCACGATCGCTGCCGCCGGCATCGCACCCGACTGTCGAGCGCGTTCGCGACCGCGCTCGATCAGCACCAGGGTGGGAATGCTGCGGATCGCGAACCGCGCGGCCAGTTGCGGCTCGGCTTCGGTATCGACCTTGGCCAGGCGGACCGCCGGTTCCAGCAGGGCGGCGGCGCGGGCGAACTC
>DIHI01000151.1:18217-18438 GCA_002420085.1 Lysobacterales bacterium UBA5700
GATCAGCACCGGCAGATCGGCCTCGGCATGGCGATCGAAGCTGTCGGTGGTGAGCGGCAGCGGCTGTCCGGTGAACAAGGGCCGATGACAACGCCCGCACTGCGGCCGGTCGGCCAGGCGTGCGGCAGGCAGCCGATTGCGTGCAGCGCAATGCGGACACGGCAACAACACGGCATCGGTGCTCATGACCCGGTCTCGACGCGCGTGTCGCCGAGCAGCAC
>DIHI01000151.1:18574-18856 GCA_002420085.1 Lysobacterales bacterium UBA5700
ATCGCGCACGCTGACCTCGACATCGATGCCCTGTCGCACGCTCTGGGTCACCACGCAGAAATCCTCGAACTGATCGAGGATGCGTCCGAGATGCTGGTACTGCTCACCGCCCTCGGGCAGGTCGATCTCGACCCAGACCTTGGGAATGCGCCAGCGGCCCTCGGCATTGCGCTCGGTCCGGGCCAACACCCGCGCATGGATGCTGCCTGGCGCATTCCGATACTTGCGCAGGGCAAACAACAGACTGGCGGACAGGCAATTGCCGACGGCGGCCAGCAGCAG
>DIHI01000151.1:19029-19174 GCA_002420085.1 Lysobacterales bacterium UBA5700
GGTTCGTCGGTGTGCAGTTCAGCCAGATCGGTGTCCTCGAACCGAATCTCGAAGGCGTAGTCGTCCTTCTGGTGCAGGCTCAGGCGCAGTTCGTGATTTTCGCTCATGGTGTCGCTCTCCATCGGGTCGAATCTTCGCTGGTCGC
>DIHI01000151.1:19377-26322 GCA_002420085.1 Lysobacterales bacterium UBA5700
AAGATCGGGTCGTCGAGGATGAACAACGCCCCGAGCATGGCTGCCAACGCGGTCAGTACGATCGGCTGGGCGCGCACGGCGCCGGCTTCGATGACCGCCTCGGCCAGCGGACGCCCCTGGGCCAGGGCATGGTTGACGAAATCCACCAGCAGGATCGAATTGCGCACGATGATTCCGGCCAGCGCAATCATGCCGATCATCGAGGTGGCCGTGAAATGGGCACCGAGCAGGGCGTGGCCGGGCATCACGCCGATCACCGTGAGCGGAATCGGCGCCATGATGATCAGGGGCACGACATAGCTGCGGAACTGCGCCACCACCAGCAGATAGATCAGCACGATCCCGGCGGCATAGGCCAGGCCCATGTCGCGGAAGGTCTCATAGGTGATCTGCCATTCGCCGTCCCACTTGACGGCGTAACGCTCGGTGGCCACCGGCTGAGTGATGAAGCGCTGCTCCACGGCCTGCCCCTCGAAGCGGGCATCACGCAATTGACCAACCAGATCGAACATGCCGTACAGCGGGCTGTCGAGGGCGCCGGCCTCATCGGCGGTGACGTAGACGACCGGTGCAAGATCCTTGTGGTAGATGGCACCCTGCCAAGGCAGGCGCTCGACCCTGACCAACTCGGACAGCGCAACCAGACGACCGTCTGTGGCGCGTACCCGCAGCGCCAGCAGATGCTCCAGACTGGCCTGATCGCCGGGCGCCAAGCGCAAGCGAATCGGCACGGCGTACTTGGCAGCGCCATCACGCAGATAGTCGGCATCGTAACCGGAGACCGCCCAGCCGAGCGTCTGTGCGATCCGCGCCTGATCGACACCGAGCCGGGCCGCCCGATCGCGATCGATCACCAACCGCTCGCGGCGGGCCTGGGGCGACTCGACCGTAGTGTCGACATCAACGATGCCGTCGGTGTTCTCGAAGCGTTCGGACAACCACGATGCCAGCCGGCGGGCCTCGGCATAGTCCGGTCCGTAGACCTCGGCAACCAGTGGCGACAGCACCGGTGGGCCAGGCGGCACCTCCACTACCTTGACCGATCCTCTGTAGCGGGCGGCCACGTCGGCCAGCCCCGGTCGCACCGCACGGGCGATGTCGTGGCTCTTGCGACTGCGATCGTGGCGATCGACCAGATTGACCTGGATATCGCCGACATGGCCGCCCTCGCGCTGATCGTATTGACGCACCAATCCGTTGAAATTGATCGGCGCGGCAGTCCCGACATAGCCCTGGTAGTCACGCACTTCCGGCACCGCTGCCAGCACGGCAGCCAGTTCCAGCAGCACGGCATTGGTCTGCTCCAGCGTGCTGCCCTCGGGCATGTCCAGCACCACCTGAAACTCCGACTTGTTGTCGAACGGCAGCATCTTCAACACCACCCACTGCACGGCGGCGAGCCCGGCCGCGACCAGCACCAGGACGGCCATCCCGGCGAACAGGACGCGCCGGCGGCGTGGACCGCGCCGGGGATCGAGAAAGGGCGTGAGCAGCCGCCGAAAGCCACGGTGCAGCGCGCCGCCAACGACACCATCACTGCCCCCGGCGATCGCATGCCGACCCAGCAACTGCAAGGCCAGCCATGGCGTCACCGTCAGCGCCACCGCCAGCGAAAGCAACATGCCGACCGAGGCATTGATCGGAATCGGCCGCATGTACGGCCCCATCAGTCCACTCACGAAGGCCATCGGCAGCAGGGCCGCAATCACCGTGAAGGTGGCCAGGATGGTCGGTCCGCCAACCTCATCGACGGCCGGAGGAATCGCCTCGGGCAACGACTTTCCGCCCAGGCGCATGTGCCGATGGATGTTCTCGACCACCACGATCGCGTCATCGACCAGGATGCCGATCGCGAAGATCAAAGCGAACAGCGACACCCGATTGATGGTGAATCCCATCGCCCAGGATGCAAACAGGGTCAAGGCCAGGGTCAACACCACCGCACAGCCGACCACCACGGCCTCGCGGCGACCCAGTGCTGCCAGGACCAGCAGCACCACCGCTGCGGTGGCGAAGATCAGCTTCTTGATCAGGGTGGCGGCCTTGTCGTCGGCGGTCTGGCCGTAGTCGCGCGCTACCGTGACTTCGATGCCCTCGGGGATCAACGAGCCCTTCAACGCCTCGACGCGGGCCAGTACGGCGCGCGTGATGTCGGCTGCGTTGCTGCCGGGTTTCTTGGCCACGGCCACGGTCACCGCAGGCGCGATGCCATCGCTCGGCCGGCCCGGTTGTCGGTCGGGCACCCCGTGCCAGACGTAGCGGCTCGGCAGATCGGCCCCGCGCTCGATGTCCGCCACATCGCTGAGAAACACCGGCTTGCCGTTGTTCAGGCCGATGGTCAGATCGGCGATCTCACCGGCATCGGCCAGAAAGGTGCCGGCGGTCCACTGTCGGGCGCCATCGGCCGCGATCCGCTCGCCGGGTTCGACCACCAGATTGGCCGCACGCAACGCCTCGGCGATCGCCTCCACGGTCAGTCCGTAGGCGGACAGCCGGGTGGCATCCAGGGTAACCAGCACGGCCCGGTCGGGCGCTCCGACCGTGTAGATGTCGCGGGTGCCGGGGACGCGCTTGAGCTCGGTTTCCAGCGTATGCGCCACCTCCGCCAACTCGGTGGCGCCACGTGCGGGGTCATCGGTCCACAGGGTCAGTGCCAGCACCGGCACATCATCGATGCCCATCGGGGACACCAGCGGCTGGCCCACACCCAGGCCCGGCGGCACCCAATCGGCGCGCGACAGCACCTGGTTCCAAGTCCGCACGATCGCCGACTGACGCGGCACGCCAACCTGGTACTCGACCGAAACCACCGCCAGTCCCGGCCGGCTGACCGAGTAGACGTGCTTGATTTCTTCCACTTCCGACAGCGCCTGCTCCAGCGGCCAGGCAACCAGATTCTCGACATCCTCGACGCTGGCACCCGGAAAGGGCACGAACACATGCGCCATGGTCACATCGATCTGCGGTTCTTCCTCGCGTGGCGTGATCAGTACCGCGATCAGGCCGAGCAGCAGCCCGGTGATGGCCAGAATGGGCGTGAGCGGATGGTCCTGAAACGCCGCCGCCAATCGCCCGGATAGCCCAAGCCGGTCAGACATCGTCGGCTACTCCCGCACCCGCCAACCAGGCGCGTGCCGCCAGCGGATCGAGCGCGATCCGTTCGCCCGCACGCAGCCCCGCCAAGACCTCAATGCCTTCCGGATAGCGATGACCGATGCGAATCTGGCGCAGTGCGACGCGCTCATCGCTGACCACATACACCGCTGCGATCTCGCTGCGCCGGACCAGGGCCGATGGCGGCACCTGCAGGCGCTCGGCGGCACCGACCACGAACGCCGCCTTGGCGGTCATGCCCGGATGCAGGCCACTCTCGACCACCGGCAGATCCAAACGAATGCGGAAGGTGTGGGTCTCGGGATCGGCAAACGGGAAGATCACCAGCCGCTCGGCCTCGATCCGCCGACCATCACCCAGCAGCACGGCCGCCTTGCGCTGGGCTCGGATCGCTGCCATGTCGCTCTGCGGCACCTCCACCTGCACCCGCAACTGGGCCATCGACAGCCCCGATACCAGCGGCTGACCGGGTCGCACGGCCTCGCCCACCTCGACATGGCGCTCGGTCAGGATGCCCGAATAGGGCGCCTTGACCACGGTGTAATCGACCTGCTCGCCGGCCTCGCGCAAGGCCGCACGTGCCGCGTTGAGTTGGGCGACTGCGGCGTCGCGGCGGGCCGTGATCTGATCGAGTTGCGAGCGCGAAACCAGCGTGCGCTGGTAGAGTTCGGCGATCCGCTCATGCTCGGCATTGGCCTCGGCGGCAGCGGCCTCGGCGGCATTCAACTGCGCCTGACTGCGCCGCAATCCGGATTGCTGCTCGACATCGGTGAAGCGCACCACCACCTCACCGGCCTCGACATAGTCGTTAACATCGAACGGCAGCGCCAGCACCCGACCGCCGGTCTGTGCCGACAGCGTGGCCTGGTTGACCGCCTCGACCACTCCATCGAAGACCCGCTCGCGCATGGCCGGGACCGGCTCGACAACCGCTGTGGCAATTCCGTGCGGCCCATTGTCCGACACCGACACCTGTTCGCCATCCGTGCCGCAAGCGGACACCAGTACGGTCAGCACCAGGACACCGTGAGCCACCATGCGTGACAGGACCGACCCGCTCATGGCCGTACTCCGATGCCGACCGCTCGCGCTCGGCGATCACCGCTGACAGCAGCAGGGCTCCAGCTACCCGTTTTCATCGTGACATCCTCGCGGCGGCGTGCAGATCCGACATGACCCGCTGTAGTTTCTTGACGTACAGGCCAGTCGAGGGGTTGGTGGCGGTCCGCACGCGGTCGAAGCGATCCGTGCAGAACCCTGACCCCCGGCGTTCGCCAAGCATGATCTAAATTAGTTGAAGCTTAATTAGAAAGCTTGTAAGCTGTCAAGCCATCGTCCGCCGGAGCCTGATCGATGCCCCTCACCGCCCAGCAACTGGTCGCCCATGCCAAGGCCAGCATCGTCGAGATCGATCCCCAGCGCCTGTTGCTGCTTCAGGAGCAAGGCTGTCCGATCATCGATGTCCGTGAACCGATGGAGTACGCACAGGGCCATATTCCCGGCGCAGTGAACATTCCGCGCGGTGTGCTGGAATTCGAGGTGGATGGTCATCCGGCGGTCAACGGGGTGCGCGACCCCGCCCTCGGCCACCGGCAACACCCGGTCGTGCTCTATTGCCGCAGCGGTGGCCGCTCGGCACTGGCTGCCGAAGCGCTGCAACGACTGGGCTTCGACCAACCGCTGTCGCTGACCGGTGGATTCATGGGCTGGAGCGGATCGGGCCACCCGATCGCCGGTGCCGACTGACATGAACCCGCGCTCGACCGACCGACCGGCGCCGGAAGCCGTTGCCACGGCCGCACGACAGATGGCGGCGCGTGCCGATGCCGCCGCCGATCTGCTCAAGGCCCTGGCCAACCCGCAACGTCTGCGCATCCTCTGTCTGCTGCACGACGGTGAACACACGGTCGGCGAGATCAACCGACGGGTGGCCTTGAGTCAATCGGCACTGTCGCAGCATCTCGCCGTGCTGCGCGAGAAGGAACTGGTGTACACCCGACGCGAAGCACAGACCGTTCATTACTCACTGGCACCCGGGCCGGTCAGCGAAATCATCCACACCCTGCACGGCATCTATTGCACGACCGACTGAGCGAGATCAGCGGTCGGCCGCGATATCACCCATCCACCACGCGCGCACGCCCTGCGTGCTTCGCTGATCGGTCCGGCCCTGCTCGTCCGCGTGCAGCATGCTGCATGGGCCAGCGCCCAGCCTGTGGATGACGGCTGGGCTTACGACCGGCGCTGGATCCGAGAGTGTCGGATCGAGCCGACCACCGTTCGAGTCCCGCACCGGCGGCCAGCCCAGGCCATCCCTGGCCCAGGCGGCGGCGATCATTCGCCGATCGGTTCGCTCGCAGCCCCGGCGCGCGAGGCTTCGCGGGCGGCACGGAACGGATTGCCTTGATACCAGTTGGGCCAGGCGTCGGACTGGGCCAGTTCGCGGCCGACAGCATGCAGGGCGCTGAGATCCTGCACCAGACCGCGCAGATCCCAGTTCGGGTCGTACTCGTCGCCCGGCTTGTGGTAGCGGTTGGCGCCGTAATCGGCGGCCTGCTGGCTGATGTAGTCGGCACCGTGCTCGATGTGGATGTTGCCGCCCTTGGCGTACAGCGAGGGCACGCCGGCCTTGGCGAAGTTGAAGTGATCGGAGCGGAAATAGAAGCCCTTTTCCGGAGCGCCTTCCTGCACCAGGGTGCGACCCTGGGCGGCGGCGATCGGGGCAAGAATGTCTTCCAGTTCGGAATTGCCGAGGCCGATCACGGTGAAGTCCGAGGTCGGTCCGGCCACGCTCATGGCGTCGAGGTTGATGGTGGCGACGGTGTTGGCCAGCGGCAGCACCGGGTTGGCGACGTAATACTTCGAGCCGAGCAGGCCGGATTCTTCCAGGGTGACCGCCATGAACAGCAGCGAGCGCTTGGGCGGCTGATCACTGGCGAAGGCTTCGGCGATCTCGATGATGCCGGCCACACCGGTGGCGTTGTCGATCGCGCCATTGTAGATGTGATCCTCACCGTCCGGGCCGCCGTGGTTGCCCAGGTGGTCCCAGTGCGCCATGTAGACCACCACTTCGTCGGGCCGCTCGCTGCCCGGCAGCAGGCCCAGTACGTTGCGTGATTCCGACTCGCGGATGCGGCTGTTGACCGTGGCGTTCAGGCGCGCGGCGAGCGGCTTGGCCTTGAAGCCGGCGGTGTTGGCGGCACGATACTCGGTGTCCAGGTCGAGGCCGGCCTGGGCGAACAGATCCTTGGCCACCTGCTGGCTGATCCAGCCCTGCAATGGCAGGCGCGGCTCGGGATCGGTGCGGCTCGGCAGGTCGAACTGGGCACCGCTCCAACTGTTCTCGACCACTTCCCAGCCGTAACCGGCACCGGCGTCGTCGTGGACGATCAGGGCAGCGGCGGCACCTTGGCGGGCGGCTTCTTCGTACTTGTAGGTCCAGCGGCCGTAGTAGGTCATCCGGCGGCCCTCGAACAGCGACTCGTCGCCGACATGGAAGCCGGGATCGTTGACCAGGATGACCACGGTCTTGCCCTTGACGTCGAGTCCTGCGTAGTCGTTCCAGCCGGCCTCGGGGGCATTGACGCCGTAGCCGACGAACACCAGTTCGCTGTCGGCGACGCTGACGCTGGGCTGGGCGGTGCGGGTGCCGATCACCACTTCATTGCCGAAGTTCAGCACGCGCGCTCCGCTGCTCAGGCCGAGGCTGACCTGGCTGGTGGTGGTGTCGGCGGTGGTCTCGACCATCGGGACGGTCTGGAACCAGCTCTCGCCATTGCCGGGCTTCAAGCCGAGACGCTGGAACTGATCACGAATGTAGTTGATGGTCAG
>DIHI01000151.1:26424-44192 GCA_002420085.1 Lysobacterales bacterium UBA5700
GACCATGGCCGAGAAGTCTTCTGCCGAGATGTCCGGGCCGAAGCTGTGGCCGGTGGCCGTGGTTTCCGGTGTGTCGCTGGCAACCGGCGGCGGGACATCGCTGCCGCAGCCGGCGAGGGCCATGGCAAGTGCCACGGCGAAGGCAGTGGATGGAGTGCGCATCGGGCAGACCTCGATAGGGCGGAAAGCGCCCGATGATAACGAAACCGGGCCAGCACCGGGACATCTGTCCTGGCCACTGGCCCGGTCCGGGTCGGCTCGATGCGCTGGCGAGCCGGCCGATCGGCACCCGTCGATCGGTCCGGATGCCTCGCATCGGTCCTACTTCGGGCGATCCCCGGAGAAGCGGATCGGATCGGCGCCGCTGATGGTACCGACCACGGCACTCTGATGGACGTGCAGTTCGACTTCCTGCTCGAAGTTCAGATCGCCATCGACGCGCGAGCCGGGACCGATGATCACGGTCGGCGGGGTTCGGGTGCCCCAGCCGAACCAGCGCATGCCGGACGGCTTGCGAACCGTGATGGAGCCGCGCACGTGGACATCGCGCACCAGGTCCAGGCTGCCATTGACGGTTTCGATCGCGCCGACCTCGGCACCTTCGAGTGTCATCGAGCCATTGACGTTCTCGACGGCACCACCGACGACCGTGCCGGCATCGATCGAAATGCCGCCGTTGACGGTTTCGATGTCACCGCTGACCTGCACGCGCAAACCGACCCGCACCGCGCCATTGACGCTTTCGAGGGTGCCGACCTTGGCGTCATCCTCGACCGTGATGCTGCCGTTGACGGTGCTGGCCTCATCCACTTCGGAACCGCTGCGGATGCGAACGGCACCATTGACGGTGCTGACTTCCGAGTAACGATGGCCGCTCTCGGCGGTGACGGCACCATTGACCTTGCTGATTTCCAGCGGCTCGCCGTCGGTCTCGTGGGCCGAGGAAACCGACGCCGCAGCGAGCAGCAGGATGGCAGAAACGACTACGTAGCGCATGATCGACTCCTGATGTTTCTTGATCGTACCGATGCCGCCGTGGTCGAGCCATCCGGCGGTGCGGCTACAATGCCGCCGACGATCCCCGCCGCACAGTGCTGAAAGCCACCGTGTCGGAAGTACCAGCCGGAATGCCGCCATGCCACGACCGAAGCCCCTGGTTCTGCTCATCCTCGACGGATGGGGTCATCGCGACCCGCCCGGCGATGACGATGCGATCGCTGCCGCCGACACCCCGAACTGGGACCGGATGCTGGCCGAATGTCCGCACACGCTGATCCACACCGAGGGTCGCCACGTCGGCCTGCCCGAGGGACAGATGGGCAATTCCGAGGTCGGACACATGAATATCGGCGCCGGTCGTGTGGTGTACCAGGATCTGACCCGGATCGATGCGGCGATCGAGGACGGCAGTTTCTTCGAGAACGCCCGACTGTGCGGCGCCTGCGATGCAGCGAAGGCGGGTTGGCTGCATGTACTCGGCCTGCTGTCTCCGGGTGGCGTCCACAGCCATGAGCAGCAGATCTTCGCCCTGCTGGAACTGGCTCGCCGACGCGGGGTGGCGCGGGTTGCCGTGCATGCCTTCCTCGATGGCCGCGATGTTCCCCCGAGGTCGGCCAGCGACAGTCTGGAACGGCTGGAGGCGGCCTGTCGCCTGCACGGCGGCGCCCGCATCGCCAGCGTCTGTGGACGCTATTGGGCGATGGACCGCGATCGACGCTGGGATCGGGTCGAACTGGCCTGGCAGGCGATCGTCGACGGCCAGTCGCCGCTGCATGCCGACTCGGCAGCGGCCGCCTTGGCCGACGCCTACGCCCGTGGCGAGAACGACGAATTCGTCAAGCCGACCGTGATCGGCGATGGCGTACCGGTCGGTGATGGCGACGCGCTGGTGTTCATGAATTTCCGTGCCGATCGCGCGCGTCAGATCACTGCCGCCTTCGTCGCCCCCGACTTCGATGGCTTCCAGCCGCGCCACCGACCGGCCCTGGCCAGCTTCGTGTGCCTGACCGAGTACGATGCTGCGCTGCCGGCGGCGGTCGCCTTTCCGCCTGAGCAACTGCGCCATACCCTGGGCGAGGTGCTGGCCGAGCACGGCCTGCGCCAGCTACGGATCGCCGAGACCGAGAAGTACGCCCACGTCACCTTCTTCCTGTCCGGCGGTCGCGAGGCCGAGGTCGCGGGCGAGACCCGCATCCTGATTCCGAGTCCGAAGGTGGCCACCTATGACCTGCAACCGGAAATGAGTTGTCCGGAACTGGTCGAGCGTCTGGTCGCCGAGATCGACAGCGGTCGCCACGACCTGATCATCTGCAACATCGCCAATCCGGACATGGTCGGCCATACCGGTGTCTGGTCGGCGGCGATTCTGGCTGCCGAGACCGTCGATCGTGCGCTCGGCCATCTGCGCACGGCGATCGAACGCGCCGGTGGCGAGTTGATCGTCACCGCCGACCACGGCAATCTCGAACGCATGCGCGATGCCGAGACCGGCCAGGCCCATACCGCCCACACGGTCGGCCCGGTGCCGCTGGTCTACTGCGGTCGGCCGGCCCGACTGCGTCCCGGTGGCGCCTTGCGCGATGTCGCCCCGACCCTGCTCGACCTGCTCGGGATCACCGCCCCGATCGAGATGACCGGGCGCTCCCTGATCGAGCCGGGTTGAACGATCCCGACCATGACTGCGTCGATTCGCCCGCGCGGCCATCACCTCCGGATCACGGCAGGACCGATGGTGGCCGTGTTGCTGTTGGCCACATTCGCTGCCGGCGCCGACGACCGCGCCGAGGCCGAAGCCGAGCGCGAACTGGCGGCCGTGCGCGAGCGAATCGCCGAGATCGCAGCGGAACAGCAGGGCTTGCAGGGCGAGCGCGACCATTCTCTGGCGGTGCTGCGCGAGGCCGACCAGGCCGTCGCCGCCGCCGTCCAGTCGCTGCGCACCACCGAAGCCACATTGGCCACCCGCGAGGCCGAATCGGCGCGTCTGGAACGCGAGCGCGACGCCCTGTCACTGCGCCTGTCCAGCCAGCGCGAGGCCCTCGCGGCCCTGGTTCGCTCGGCCTATGCCCTGGGTCGACACGAACAGTTGAAGCTGCTGCTGGCGCAGGATCGCATCGACGATCTGGCGCGGGTGCTGATCTATCACCGATATGTGCAGAACGATCGCAGCGCCCGCATCCGCAGCCTGATGGATGAACTGGGCGCCCTGGCCGAATTGGGCGAGCGCTTGTTGGCCGAGCGGACCGAACTGGCGGCAGCCAGGGATGCTCAGCAAACCCATCTGGCCGATCTCGAACTGCGCCGTGACGAACGGGCCGGCGTGCTGGCCGCGATCGAGGCGCGTCAGCACGAGGGTCAGGCCGCACTGGCCGCACTGGAGCGCGACCAGCGTCGCCTGACGGCCCTGCTCGAACGTCTGCGCGATGTGCTGGCCGACGTTCCGCGCACCCTGGAGGAAGGCCGGCCCCTGCATCAGCGCAAGGGGGCCTTGCCCTGGCCTTTGACCGGCCCCCTGCTGACCGGTTTCGGTGGCCGTCTGGCTGACGGCCGGATGGCCCGTGGTTGGCTGATCGCCGGCACGCCGGGCGCCGAGGTCCGGGCGATTTCCCATGGTCGGGTCGCCTATGCCGACTGGATGCCGACCTACGGGCTGATCCTGATTCTCGATCACGGTGATGGCTGGATGAGCCTGTACGCCAACAACGACGCGCTGCTGAAATCACCCGGCGACTGGATCGGTGCCGGCGAACCGATCGCCAGTGTCGGCAATTCCGGCGGTCTGCCACGCCCGGCCCTGTACTTCGAGTTGCTGCGCAACGGCCGGCCGGTCGATCCGCGCTCCTGGCTGCGCCCGCGTTGACGACCGGGACCGGCTGCGAGTTGGCTTATTGCCGGGCCAGGCGGATAATCCGTCGATGAACGTCGCCTCCGCTCGCGTGGTGCAGACCGGTTCCCCCGATCACCTCCTGCCGGGTCGGCCCGATCCGTGTTCGGGCGGGCCTACAGCGCTGGCCGCGCCCGCCGCACGATCCCGCCGGCCGAACCTGGGCATCCTGGGTCCGATCCTGCTGCTGGCTCTGCTGGCCGGGCCGGTGTCGGCCCAACAGCAGGGGTCGCAGCCAACACCGGAGCCGGCACCGGCATCCGAGCCGACCCTTGCAGCCGCAACCGAGGAGGCATCCAGACCCGCACCCTCGCGCGTGCCGATCGATGAGATTCGCCGTTTCGTCGAAGTGTTTCGTACCGTTCGCGATGTCTATGTCGAGGACATCGACGACGCAACCCTGATGCAGGCGGCGATTCGCGGTCTGCTCGCCGGTCTCGACCCGCACAGCGCCTATCTCGACGGCCAGCGGCTCGACGAGGTCGAGGAACTGTCCACCGGCGCCTACCAGGGCATCGGGGTCGAACTCGTCCAGCAGCCGGATCGCAGCCTGCTGGTGATCGCTCCGATCGACGACACGCCTGCCGCCCGCGCCGGCATCCGCCCCGGCGACCTGATCATCGCCATCGACGGCCAGCCGATCCAGGCCGACGACCTGGATCAGGCGGTGGCCACCCTGCGCGGTGCTCCGGGCAGTGCCATCCGCCTGACCGTGATCCGGGAGGGTGTGCCCGAGCCGCTGGAACTGGACGTGGTTCGCGACATCATCCGGATCACCAGCGTGCGCGCCCGGATGCTCGAACCGGGTTTCGGCTACCTCCGGCTGAGCGTGTTCCAGGGGGATACCGCGACCGCCGTGCGCGCCCAGCTTTCCGAACTCGCAGCCCAGGCCGAGGGCGGCTTGCGCGGGCTGGTCCTGGACCTGCGCGGCAACCCCGGCGGCCTGCTGACGGCCGCCGTCGAGGTTGCCGATGCCTTTCTGGATGCCGCCCAGCTCGACGACCCGATCATCGTCAGCACCCAGGGCCGGTTGCCGCTGGCCGATCTCGGTTACCGTGCCCACGCCGGAGACCTGCTGCGCGGTGCCCCGATCGCGGTCCTGATCGACGCCGGTTCGGCGAGCGCGTCGGAAGTGCTGGCCGGCGCCCTGCGCGATCATGGTCGGGCGGTGCTGATCGGTGAGCGCAGCTTCGGCAAGGGCTCGGTGCAGAGCATCCTGCCGCTCGACAACGGTGATTCGCTCAAACTCACCACCGCGCGCTACTACACCCCGGCCGGCCACGACATCCAGGCCAGCGGCATCACACCCGATATCGAACTCGGCAATCGCCAGCCGTCCCTGGCGGAGCCACGCGAGCGCGATCTGCCCGGCCACCTGCCGGGCAGTGATCCACCGGCGTCCGAACCCGAACCGCAGCCGGAACCGCAGCCGCAGCCGGACAGTCCGTCCGACCTGGGTGACACCGACCTCGGTGACCCGACCGCCGATCCCGACGAGGATCCCGACAACGACCCGGTCGTCGCCCGAGCGCTGGTCGAACTGAAAGCCAGAGCCGATGCCCGGAGCGGGCAATAACCCTGAACCCGACGCCCCAAGCCCCGGTCCGAATGGCCCTGCCAACATCCGAGCGGCCGATGATCGCCCGACCATCCCGTGAACAGCGGCCGCGCGGACCGTCGCAGGGCTTGGGTCGCCGCGCCGGAAGCCCGATAATGCCGGCATGAGCGATGACCGCCCACGCGGCTTTCAATTTCCCGGACGCTTCGAGATCGCCGCCATGGGCGCCGCCGATGCCGGTCTGGAACGGATCGTCCCCGAGGCGCTGACCGGCGCCGGCCTGAACGTGATCCCCGGCAGCGTCCGAGTACGCGGTTCGGCCGGCGGTCGCTATGTCTCGGTGCGGGTCGAGTTCGATGCCGAAACCCGTGACCACTATGAAGCCGCCCACCACGCGCTGCGCGCCCGCCCGGAGGTGAAATGGACGCTGTGACCGCCTGCGAAGCCCTCCCGTCGAACACGCTCGGACAGCCAGCGACGTGCTGCCGGGTGCGCGATCTCGGCCGGCAGCCCTACGAACCGGTGTGGCGTGCCATGCAGCGCTACACCGATCGGCGCGACGAACACAGCCCGGACGAACTGTGGCTGGTCGAGCACGACCCGGTGTTCACCCTCGGTCAGGCCGGCCGCACCGAACATGTCCTGTTTCCTGGCGACATCCCGGTGCTGCACGTCGATCGTGGCGGCCAGGTCACCTATCACGGCCCTGGACAGGTGGTCGCCTATCCCTTGATCGATCTGCGCCGTCTCAAGCTGGGGGTGCGCGACCTGGTCTGTCGGATCGAACAGGCGGTGATCGATGTCCTGGCCGACTGGAACATCCACGGCGAGCGCACGCCCGGCGCACCCGGCATCTACGTTGCCGGCGCCAAGGTGATGGCCCTGGGGCTGCGGGTCCGGCGCGGATGCAGTTTCCATGGCCTGGCCTTCAATGTCGCCATGGATCTGGAGCCGTTCTCCCGGATCAACCCCTGCGGCTATGAAGGGTTGCACGTGACCTCGGTGCTAGACTTGGGCGGTCCATCGCGGCTCGACACTGTCAAGACCGCCCTGGTCGAGGCCCTGTCGACCCGACTCGGCCTCACGCCCGAATGGACCGAAACCGGTCCCGACTTCTGCGCCTGATCTGAACGCCGTCCCGTCAAGGCTATCGCCACCATGTCCGAACCCAGCACCCGGCACATACCGCTCGCCGTCGTCGATGCCACCGGCCCGGCAGTCGGCATCAAGCAACTCGGCGAGGACAAGATCGCCCGCAGCCCGGTCCACTTCTCCGATGCTCCGGCCCTGCGCAAACCCGGCTGGATCCGGGTCCGGTTGCCGTCCGGCAATGCCGTGGCCCAACTCAAGTCCCGGCTGCGCGCCAATCGCCTGGTGACCGTCTGCGAGGAGGCGAGTTGCCCGAACATCCACGAGTGTTTCAGTCACGGCACCGCCACTTTCATGATCCTGGGCGAAGTCTGCACCCGGCGTTGTTCATTCTGCGATGTCGCCCACGGCCGCCCGAAGCCGCCCGATCCCGGCGAGCCCGAGCGGTTGGCGGAAACCATCGCCGACATGGGCCTGCGTTACGTGGTGGTCACCTCGGTCGATCGCGACGACCTGCGCGACGGTGGAGCCGGTCATTTCGCCGCCTGCATCGACGCGATCCGGACGCGCTCGCCGGCGACCCGGATCGAGATACTCACCCCCGACTTCCGGGGCAAGGGTCGCATGGAACGTGCCCTGGAACTGCTCGCCGGACAGCCACCGGATGTGTTCAACCACAACCTTGAGACGGTCGAGCCGCTGTATCGGAATGTCCGTCCCGGTGCCGACTACTCGTGGTCGTTGACCTTGTTGCGCCGATTCAAGGACAACCACCCGAGCATCCCGACCAAGTCCGGCATCATGCTCGGCCTCGGCGAGACCCATGATCAGGTGGCCGAGGCCCTGGCCGACCTGCGCCGGCATGCGGTCGATATGGTCACCATCGGCCAGTATCTTCAGCCAACCCCGCATCACCACCCGGTGATGCGCTACTGGACGCCGGAGGAGTTCGCCGAACTGGAAGCCCTGGGCTACCAGCTCGGGTTCACCCACGTCGCCTCCGGGCCGATGGTCCGCTCGTCCTACCACGCCGACCGAATGGCCGCCGAGGCCGGCTTTGCCACCTGAACCGCCGCTGGGTTCAGGTTTCGCACAGCCCGGCCGAGTTACCTATGGCAGATAGCACGACCGCGCCGGATCAGGCACCGTAGAAGCGGCGCCGCCCCGTCCGGACGCTCACGAGAGGAATCGATATGCCGAACCGTCTGTTTTCAACCGTCCTGGCACTACTGCTGATCGCCGCACAGCCTGCGGCGCTCGCCAGCGTCGAGAGCGCCTCGCCGCTGCCCCTGGCGCCAACCGCAGACCACGGCCAGACCGCGCGCATGCTGCATGGATTGCTCAGCAGCAGTCGCTACCACTACAGCCCGCGTCCGCTCGATGACAGCCTTTCGGCGGAAATCCACCGCCGTTTCCTGGAATCGCTGGATGGCCAGCGGCTGTTCTTCCTGCAAACCGACATCGCGCGTTTCGAGCGCTACCGCCACGCCCTCGACGATGCCATTCGCATGGGTCAGGTGCAGCCGGCATTCGAGATCTACAACGTCTACCGGCAGCGGGTTGCCGAGCGGGTGGCCAAGGCCCGCAAGCAACTCGAAGGCGACTTCGACTTCGATCGCGAGGAAAACTTCCGGTACGACCGCGAGGATCTGCCCTGGCCCGCCGACGAAACGGCCATGACCGAAGTCTGGCGGCAGTACATCAAGAACGACTGGTTGCGACTGAAGCTGGCCGGGCGCAAGCCCGAGCAGATTCGCAAGACCCTCGACAAGCGCTACGCAACCCTGGCCGAGCGGGTCGGCGAGATCAAGAGCGAGGATGTCTTCCAGTCCCTGATGAATGCCTATGCCGAGGCGATCGAGCCGCATACCGGCTACCTGACCCCGCGCAGTTCCGAGAACTTCAACATCGCCATGAGCCTGTCGCTGGAAGGCATCGGCGCCGTGCTCCAGCGGCTCGACGAGTTCGTGGTGGTCCGGTCGATCGTTCCGGGCGGGCCGGCCGCCCTGTCGGGCAAGATCAAGCCGGGCGATCGCATCGGTGCCGTCGGCCAGGGCGAAAAGGGCGCCATGCAGGATGTGGTCGGCTGGCGCATCGACGACGTCGTCGAACTGATCCGTGGCCCGAAGGACAGTGTCGTGCGGGTCGATGTGCTGCCGGCCGAGGCCAGCGCCGACGGTCCCTACCAGCGGGTCACCCTGGTCCGTCAGAAGGTGCGCCTGGAAGAACAGGCCGCCAAGTCCTCGGTGATCGAGATCGAAACCGGTGTCCCGAAGCAGCGCCAGCGGATCGGCGTCATCACCCTGCCGACCTTCTACCAGGATTTCGACGCCCGCCGGCGCAACGATGCCGACTATGCCTCGGCGACCCGCGACGTCGAGCGCCTGCTGGCCGCATTCCGCGAGCAGCAGGTCGATGGCGTGCTGGTCGATCTGCGCAACAATGGCGGTGGTTCGCTGAACGAAGCGATCGAATTGACTGGCCTGTTCATCGAGACCGGCCCCGTCGTGCAGGTGCGTGAAGCCGGCGGCCGGGTCTCGGTCGAGTCCGACCGCAGCCGCACGGTCGCCTGGGACGGCCCGCTGGCGGTCCTGGTCAATCGTGCCTCGGCGTCGGCCTCGGAAATCTTTGCCGCCGCCATCCAGGACTACGGCCGGGGCCTGATCATCGGAGAGCCAACCTATGGCAAGGGCACTGTCCAGAACTTGATCGATCTCGACCGGTTCCAGCGCAGCGAAACCCCGCGCTATGGCCAAGTCAAGCTGACCGTCGCCCAGTTCTTCCGGATCAGTGGCGGCAGCACCCAGCACAAGGGAGTGGTGCCGGACATCAGCTTCCCGATCACCCTGGATGCCGAGGAGTTCGGGGAATCCAGCTACGACAACGCCTTGCCCTGGACCCGCATTCCGGCCGCCAGCTTCGCCCGCCAGGGTGAATTCGCGGCCCTGCTGCCCCTGCTCGAATCACGCCACCGCGAGCGGATCGCCAGCGATGTCGAGTTCCGCTGGTGGTCGGAGGATGTCGCCCGCTATCGCGAGCAGCGGATCCGCAAGGAGATTTCCCTGCACGAAGCGACCCGTCGTGCCGAACGTGAGGCCGATGAGGCCCGGCGCAAATCCCGCGAGGAGGAGCGTGTCGCCGCCGGCCTGGATGCCCCGAGCATCGATGGCAATGCCGACGATGGCCTCAATGCCAGCGAGCGCGGGATCGCCGAGATGGTCGCCGAAGTCGAGCGCGAACAGGCCGACGAACGTCCGGATGCCCTGGCCCGCGAAGCCGCCGCGATCCTGGCCGACGCCCTGAACACTCTCAAGGCCGACACCCAGCTTGCTGCCCAGGTCCATGCCAATGGCGAGCGGCGCGAGGGTGCCTGGGTCGGCCTGATCGACTGATCGGCGATCGGCTGACCCGGCAATCGATCGTGGCCCGGACCGCCGCCGATCGGCCTCAGGTCGATTGCGGCGGTGCGGCGGCCCGACCTGCCTTGCGACTGCGCCGCAGGCCATCCCCGGCGTACAGCACCAGGGCCAGCCAGATGCAGCCGAAGCCGATCGCCTGGTCGCCGGTGAATGGCTCACCGAGCAGCAGCACGCCGATCGACAATTGCAGGGTCGGCGCCAGGTATTGCAGGATGCCGACCAGCGAGTAGGGAATCCGGCGCGCACCGTAGGCGAAGCCGATCAGCGGAATGGCGGTCAAGGCCCCACCGAACGCCAACAACAGCCGATCGCCGGTGCCGCCCTGGCCAAACACCCCGAACCCGCCGATTTCTGCCCACAGCAGATAGCCGATCGCCGGCACGCTCAGCAGCAGGCTCTCGATGGCCAGGCCCGGCACGGCATCGACTGCGACCTTCTTGCGCAGATAGCCATAGAACCCGAAGCTCAGGGCCAGGGTCAGCGCCACCCAGGGTGGCGTACCGAGTCGCAGGGTCAGCCAGAGCACCCCGACCGCCGCAATCGCGACCGCCAGGGTCTGGGCACGATTCAGCCGCTCACCGAGCAGCATCACCCCGATCAGCACATTGACCAGTGGATTGATGAAATAACCGAGGCTGGCCTCCACCACCCGACCGGACAGCACCGCCCAGATGTAGATGCCCCAGTTGATGCTGATCAGCACACTGCTGGCCAGCAGGATCGGCAGCGTCCTCGGATCGACCAGCGATCGGCGCAGCCAACCGATCCCCTCGCGATGGTGCAGCCACACGCCCACGAACAGCGCACACCAAACCACCCGGTGTCCGACGATCTGGATGGCCGGCAGCGTTTTCAGCAATACCCAGTAGAGCGGAAACAGCCCCCAGAGCACGAAGGCGGAGGCGGCTGCCAGCAGACCGCCACGGTCGAGTGACTGATTCATTTCAATTCGATCGCAGTGCTGCCGTGACCGGCAGCCGGGCGGCCCGCACCGCCGGCAACAGGCCACCGATGAAGCCGATCGCCAGCGCCCAGCTCAGGCCCTGGAGCAGCAGACCCGGGGTGACCGCGAAATTGAATGCGACCTGGGTGAAGCCACCACCGAGGGTCGAGACCGAGTAGCCGTTGAACAGGCCATAGGCGACCAGCGAGCCGATTCCGCCGCCGAGCATCGACAGCACCATCGACTCCGCCATCACCGAGGCGATCACCGGCAGACGTCCGAAACCGAGCGCCCGCAGGGTGCCGATCTCGACCGTCCGCGCCGAAACCGCCGAGTACATCGTGTTGAGCGCACCGAACAACGCACCCACAGCCATGATCGCGGCAACGATCCCGGTCAGAAAGCCGATCTGCCGCGTCAGCCCGGCCGACTGGGCGCCAAAATATTCCTGCTCGCGCTGGACATCGACGTTCAACTGCGGATCGCCGGTCAGGCGTGCCTTCAACGCCTCGAAGGCATCGGGATTGGCCAGTTGCAGCAGCACCGAGGAATAACCATTGCGCTGGAAGGCCGACTGCACCGACTCGGCATCGGCCCACAGTTCGGAATCATGGGCATCGCCAGCCTCGAATACCCCGACGATGGTCCAACTCGAACCCCGAAAGCGCAGTGTCCGGCCAACCTCCAGACCATCGAACTGGGCGCGGGCCCCGCGTCCGACCATCAGTTCCCGCAACCCCGGACGGAACCGCCGACCTTCGAGCAGGGTGATCTCCGGCCGCAGCGCGAATCCGGTCGGCTCGACCCCGCGCAGGGAGACGTTGGCTCCGCTGCGCTGGCCCTTGCGGGGAACCTCGGTGATCACCACCAACTCACCCGACGCCAGCGGCAGGCCGTCGCTGCCGCGTGCCAGGGCCGGATCCTGGCGCACCAGGGTGCTCGATGCCCGATCGAGGAAACTGGAAATCTCGCTGTTGCTGCCGCCGCGAATGACCACCACGCGGTCATCCCGGCCGGTCGCAGTCAGGGTTCGATCGAGCCCGGCCGACATCGACAGCATCGCCACCAGTACGCCGACCACGCCGCCGATGCCGACCACGATGACCAGCGAAGCGGCCAGCCGCTGGGGGATCGATTGGAGGTTCATCCAGACGATTTCGCGTACCTGTCTGATCATTGCCATGGTCATCGTCCGGCCAGTGCATCGACGATCTTCAGGCGCATCCCATGCAGGGCCGGGGGCAGGCCGGTGGCCGCCGCCAGCACGACCACACTGAGCCCGACCACCGCCCAGACATCGGCGCCGATCCGCACCGCCCGGTACTCGGCCGGCAGACCGGCGATCGCGGCCAGTGCCGCCGCCATGCCGATCGCAGCACCGACCAGACACAGCACCAGCGCCTCGGCCAGCACCAGGCTCAGCACCGTGGCATCGGTGAAACCAAGGCATTTGAGCACCCCCAGTTCGGGAATGCGCTCGCGCACCGCCTGGCTCATCGTGTAGCCGGTCAGGATCAGGATGGTGAAGAACACCGCGCCCGAGATGGCATTGACGATGAAGCCGATGTCGCCCAATTGCCGCAGGAAGCCGAGTTGGAACTCCTGCTCGCTCTGGGTCTTGGTCTCCTCGGTCGAGTTCTCGAACCGGGCATCGATGTCGGCGGCGATCCGCTCGGCCTGGTTGGGGTCGGCGATCAGCACCACGAACACCCCGGCCAGCCCCTTGCCGCCCGAGCGCGCCTCGTCGAAATAGCCGTAGTTGAGATACATCAGCCCGGCCCGATCGGACCATTCCTGATCGCGACCATCGAAGATGCCGACCAACGGCCATTCCCAGGTCCGCACACCCCCGGCCTGGGTCCAGATGAAACTGTTGAGCGGAATGATGTCGCCGACCTTCCAGCCGAAGCGATCGGCGAGTTGCCGGCCGGCGATCGCACCATTGCGGGTCGATTTGAACGCCCGCCAGGCATCCTCCGACATCACCCACTCCGGGTAGGTGTCGCGCAGCCGCTGCGGATCGACCGCGAACTGCGGGAAGAAATTGCGGGCATCCTGATAGATGCCCCCGAAAAACTGCGAATGCCCGACCCGCTTGACGCCAGGAATGGCCTCGATCTGCGGCAGCAGACGCATCGGCAGCGGTTGCGTGAAGCTCACCCGCGACTGCGAGATCAGCCGATTGGCGCCCAGGAAATCGGCACCGCCGGCCAGCACCGAATTGACCGCTTGCAGCACCCCGAGCAACAGGAAGGCGGCCGCCAGCGACAGCACGGTCAGACCGGTCCGGGTCTTCTTGCGCAACAGGGCAGACAGGATGAGATGCAGGTATTTCATGGCGGCCCGACCCGATCGCTCGTCAGCGCCGATGACCATTCACCCTGCCGGCGGCGACCGGTCAGCACGTGCAATCGGTCGGCCACATCAGCCACTGAACACCCCCGAATCAGCCAGTAAGCCCTTGTCCAGATGCACGGTCCGGCTGGCGTACTCGGCCGCCTTCGGATCGTGGGTGACCATCACGATGGTCTTGCCGAATTCCCGGTTGAGCTTCTGCAACAGGGTCAGGATCTCGTCGGCGGTGTGCCGATCGAGATCACCGGTCGGCTCATCACAGATCAGCAGACGCGGATCGGACACCAGGGCACGGGCGATCGCCACCCGCTGCTGCTGACCGCCGGAGAGTTCGTTCGGCTTGTGGCCGGCACGATCGGCCAGACCGACCAGGGTCAGGGCGATGTCGGCACGACGGCGCCGCTCGCTCGCGCTCATATCGACCAGCAGCAGGGGCAGTTCAACGTTCTTGCGGGCGCTCAGCACCGGCATCAGGTTGTAGCTCTGGAAGATGAAACCGACCGTGGCCGCCCGCCAGGCCGCCAACGTATCGCCGTCGAGGGTATCGATCCGCTGGCCGGCCACGGTCAGCAGGCCGGCACTCGGCGTGTCGATGCCACCGATCAGATTCAGCAAGGTGGTCTTGCCCGACCCGGATGGTCCCATCAGCGCGACGAAATCGCCGTCCGGAATGTCCAGATCGATGCCATGCAGAACCTCGATGCGCTGGTTGCCGCGCACGTAGGCTTTCGACAGACCGCGAATTTCGACCAGCGGGGCGGTCATGGCGAGCGGGGCGCCTGGCTGCGCACCGGATCGCCGTCTTCCAGTCCGTCCGGCGGCGACAGCACGACCGTCTCACCGCCACTCAGACCGGAACGGGCCAGTCGATCGCTGTCGCGCTCCGGACCGGGATCGATCGCGACCCGCCGGACGCGGCCCTCCTCGATCACGAACACGCTCGTGTCCGGACCATTGCCGACGATCGCCCGACTCGGAACCCAGGCCCCGGCCAGTGCGGCCGCGTTCGGGTCGGGTTCGTCCAGGAAGCTGACCCGAACACCCATGTCGGGCACGATCCGGCGATCGTCGCTGTCGAGTCCGATCCGCACACGCACGGTCGCCTTGCTGCGATCGGCCGCCGGAATGATCGCGATCACCCGGCCAGGAATCCGCCACTCCGGATAGGCATTGAGCACCGATTCCACCGGCTGGCCGGGCTGAACCCGGCCGATGTAGGCTTCATTGACATCGACCTCGACTTCCAGCGAGTCCATATCGACGATCGTGCCGATGCCGGTGCGGGTGAACCCGCCGCCGGCCGAGATCGGCGAGATCATCTCGCCAGGCTGGGCCGCCTTGGCGATCACGATGCCGGCGAACGGCGCCCGGATCACCGTGTTCTCGACCCCGATGCGGGCCACTTCCAGGCCGCGTTCGGCACTGTCGATCTGCCGCCGGACACTGGTCCGCCGAGCGACCAGGGCATCGTGCTCGGCCTGGGCCTGATCGAGTGCCGACTGCGCAACCAGCCGTTGCGCGACCAGACTGCGCTGCCGGGCCAGGGTCCGTTCGGCGAGTGCCAGATTGGCCTCGACCTCACCCAACTGGGCACGTGCGGCATCAGCCTGGGCCTGACTGAGCGCCAGTTGTGCCTGGGCATCGACATCATCAAGGTAGGCGAGTACCTGCCCGGCCTCGACCCGCTGGCCTTCCTCGATGTGGACCTCGCGAACCTTGCCGGTGATCTTCGACGACACGGTCGCCAGCCGACGGGCCGTGACGTAACCGGAGGCATCCAACACCGAGATCGGACCGGATTCCGCAGCGGCCCGCGCACTGGCCACCTCGACCTCGATCGGCCGTCCCGAACCGATGGCCCAGACGATCGCGACAACCGCGATCGCCGCGACCAGCCAGGGCCAGCGGCGCACGCGACGGCTCGGCGCAGTACGGTCGATTTTCAACTGTTGCAACAGGGATTTCGGGTCGGTCATGACGATGCCACAGGCTCGGAGAGGGGGCGTGTACAGCGATCGAGGGTCACCGGCGGATTGCACCCGTGTGCGCCTCACGAGGGTCCGGGCGGCTTCTGCCGACCGGACATCGGCCGGATCGACAGTGTACGGAGCGCATGCGTCGCCAGGGAGTGACGGCTGTCAGGCCGGACAGGCTCAGTTCGGATAGCGCATCCGCAGCAATTCGAACAGCGCCCGCAGGCCCTGGGCTTCACCGCCGGCCGGGTGGCCGGGACGGTCACCATCGCACCAGGCGTAGACATCGACATGCAGCCAGGGAACGCCGTCCGGCACGAAGTGCTGGAGGTAGAGCGCCGCCGTGATCGACCCGGCCATCCGCGACGCCCCGGAATTGGCCAGATCGGCGATGCCGCTCTTGAGATAGCGCCGATAGGGACGCCACAGCGGTAGCCGCCAGAGCGGATCACGGCTGCGTTCGCCTGCGGCCAGGCAATCGGCAGCCAGACGTTCATCGTTGCAGTACAGCACCGGCAGGTCCGGACCCAGCGCGATTCGGGCGGCACCGGTCAGGGTCGCGAAATCGATCATCAGATCGGGCTTCGCCTCACCGGCATAGGTCAGGGCATCACACAGGATCACCCGCCCCTCGGCATCGGTGTTGTCGATCTCGACCCGCACGCCGGCCCGGGTGGCGAGCACCTCGCCCGGTCGATAGGCATCCGGACCGATGGCGTTCTCGACCGCCGGCACCAGCAGCCGCACGCGGACCGGCAGCCGCTGTTCGAGGATCAGGCGCGCCAGCGCAATCGCATGGGCGGCACCGCCCATGTCCTTCTTCATGTTGCGCATGCCCGACGACACCTTGATGTCCAGGCCGCCGGTATCGAAACACACGCCCTTGCCGACCACGGCCACCAGCGGATGCTCGGGCAGGCCCCATTCCAGTTCGAGCAGGCGCGGTGCCCGATGGCTGGCCCGGCCGACCGCATGGATCGCCGGAAAGCCCTGCACCAGCAAGTCCTCACCGACGATCACCCGGAACCGCGCCGCGTGCTGCTCGGCCAGTGCCCGCACGGTCGCCTCCAACTCGGCCGGCCCCATGTCCTGGGTCGGAGTATTGACCAGATCGCGAACCTGACGGCTGGCCTCGACCAGCCCGAGCACTGCCTGGTGGGCTTCCGGCAGGATCGCCAGCCGTGCCGGCGCCCGCTCCGCCGTGCGGTAGCGATCGAAGCGGTAGCCGCCGAGGCCCCAACCCAGGCAGACGACATCGGCATCCAGCCCGGTCGAATCGACAAGTCGGTAATCCCCCTCCGGCAGGCTGGACGGCAGCACCGCCAGCGCATGCGGATCGGCGCGGTCCTCGACACAGGCGAATGCCGCCCCACTCCCGGTGGACTCGGTCAGCACCGCCCAGGCCCCGGGCTTGCCGGTAAAGCCCTGTGCCACCAGTCGGGCCCGGCGATCGACCGGGATCCGATCGGGCCAATCACCAGGCTCGATCAGGGTCAAGGGAATGGCAGCGGCCGCAGCATCCAGCGGCAGAAAGCAATCAGGCAGACTCATGCATGGGTCCGAAGGGCAGGGACAGAGGGCAAAAGCCGATCGGCGAGTTCGGCCAGACTCCGGCATTCGAGCGTCGGCGGCGTATCGGGGTAGGGCCAGGGCTTGCCGTCGCGGTTGATCCAGGCTGTCGCCAGACCCGCAGCCAGCGCACCACAGACATCGGTATCGGGATCATCGCCGACGTGCAACACCTGCTCGGGCATCACCCCGAGCCGCGTGCAGGCCGCGTGGAAGATGCATGGGCTTGGCTTGGCCGCGCCATGATCGCGGGCACTCAGGCTGAACACGAAATGCGTGTGCAAGCCAATCCGCGTGATATCGGCATTGCCATTGGTCAGCGCCGCCAGCGGCCAGGCACGCGACAGACGATCCAGCGCCTCCGGCACATCCGGATACAGATCGACCCGATTGCGCGCCTCGAAGAACACCGCATAGGCCGCCTCGACCGCCGACTCGCCACCGTGCTCGGCAAACACGATCTCCAGCGCACACCGCCGCAGCGCACTCGGATCATGTGCCAGATCGGGGCGCTCAGCCAGCACCCGCGCACGCAATTCCCGCATCGCCGCGATCGGCCAGCGCTGGCCGGTCTCCGGATGATGCCGACACAGCCACTCGTGCAATGCCTGCTCGGCACGTTCGATGACCGGCCAGATCGGCCAGAGCGTATCGTCGAGGTCCAGGGTCAGCGCGAGCGGTCGAGTATGCACGCCGCCAATCTTACCAGCCCATCGCAGAATGTCGGGCAGAGGTTGCGACCCAATCCATTCAAATCAAGCCGATTCGCTCGGTAACACGGCCTTCGAGTCATCGACTCGCATGGCCCCTCGCCGCACCACCCCCACGTAGCACCCAGCTTCGACCTCTGTTCTCGAAGCTCGGCAGGATGCTCGGCAGGTGCTCTCGATGGTGGCAACGATGGCGAGCGGTCCGACGCGACACAGCGTCGGATGGCGGCAGCAACGAATTCCCCGGACACCACATCCGCTCCATCGGCACT
>DIHI01000151.1:44346-44939 GCA_002420085.1 Lysobacterales bacterium UBA5700
CCGTGGTCTGATAAAGACGAAACCCCCGCGAGTGCGGGGGTTTCGATGTAAGGCCCTGGCGATGACCTACTCTCGCATGGCTTGAGCCACACTACCATTGGCGCGGCTGCGTTTCACTTCCGAGTTCGGGATGGGATCGGGTGGTTCCACAGCGCTATCGTCACCAGGGAGACGGTGGAGGGTCGCGATGATCTGCGGGTGCAGAGGTACGCGCTCACGCTCACATGGGGACTTGGGACGTAGAGAGGTTTGCGACGGCAGTCTGACGGTATCGTCGAGGCCGAGGCTGTCCCGAGGCCGCAGTTGCGGACAGGGGACGAAGAGACTTGAGGTTATATGGTCAAGCCGCACGGATCATTAGTACTGGTTAGCTCAACGTGTTGCCACGCTTACACACCCAGCCTATCAACCACCTGGTCTTGATGGTTCCTTCAGGGGAGTCAAGCTCCCGGGAGATCTCATCTTGAGGCGCGCTTCCCGCTTAGATGCTTTCAGCGGTTATCGCTTCCGAACATAGCTACCCGGCAATGCCACTGGCGTGACAACCGGAACACCAGAGGTTCGTCCACTCCGGTCCTCTCGTACTAGGAGCA
>DIHI01000126.1:0-123 GCA_002420085.1 Lysobacterales bacterium UBA5700
ACAGCGTCACCAAGGGGCCGACACAGCCATCCTGAGCGCACGCTGCACCGTCTACGAGGACGCCAAAGCCAAACATCCGAACCGCTGGCGAGGACGCCCCGTGCGCAACTGGACACCCGTCGG
>DIHI01000126.1:231-1637 GCA_002420085.1 Lysobacterales bacterium UBA5700
ACAACTTCGTTGACAAATACCGGCCGCGCGCATCGACGCATGCCCGGCTATCGTCAGATGCGGCCAATTTCCTGCGGTCATCAACGCGAAGAGCGAACAACGTCCTCGTGCCGCTGACTACAGCCAGCCCAGTACCAGTGCCAGACCCAGCATGAACAACAGTCCGGCCACCAGGCGTTGGATGCCCGGCATGGTCACGCTGGCGAGATGGCGGTTGCCGAGCCAGGTGCCGAGGAAGGCGGCGGCGATGGCGGCCAGCAGCACCGGAGTTTCGGCACCGTCGCCGATCGCCGACAGTGCCGCCAGATAGACGCCGATGCGCGCGAGGTCGATCACTGCCGCAATCGCCGCGCCGGTGCCGACATAGGCTTGCTTGCTCAGGCCGGCTCGCGACAGGAAGGCCGCCCGCAGCGCGCCCTGCATCCCCGACAGCCCGCCGAAGAAGCCACTCAACAGGCCACCGAGGGGCAGGTAGCGCAGTGGCACCGAGGCATTGCGTAGACGCGGCAGCAGTTCGACCAGCACGAACGACATCAACAGCAGGCCAATCACGCCGTTCACCGGTGTAATGCTGATTGGCTGCCCGAACACGTGGTATTCGAGGTCGGTGTCGGCCAGCGACAGCCGAACCAGCAGCCAAGCCCCGAGCGGGGCTGCGATCAGCGCCGGCAGTCCGAAGCGCAGCAGGATGTCCAGACGGGCGTGACGGCCGACCAGCCCGAGTTTGAACAGGCTGTTGAGCAGATGCACCACGGCGGTCAGTCCGACCGCCTGCTCGACCGGAAAGAACAGGGCAAACGCCGGCAGCAGCAATGTGCCGAGCCCGAAGCCGGAGAAGAAGGTCAGCAGCGCCGCCAGCAGGGCGACCGAACAGATCAGCAGCAGGGTCATATGTGGTCAGCGATGGCAGGGGGGACGGACACAGTGTCGCACGCGGTCAGCAGTCAGCACCGTCGGGATGCCGGTGCTCAGACTTCCTTACGACGAGTCTCATTCGATTACCGACCGGTCTGCTCGGGTCGCGGGGACAGCGAGCCATCGGTCTTGCCTCGCCCTCCTGCGCCCGCCGCTTGCGCTGGACATGTGTGCTGGACGTGTGTGCTGGGCGTGGCATGGGGTCGGTACGGCCTGGGTCTTCCGATCGGCACGGGTGTGCGCGTGGCCGTCCCGGTCGGTCCAGAGCGTGGGGTACGTGTTGACGGGGCTGGGCGCCGGTCCAATCCCCGGCGGCGGCTCCACGCCGGCAGTGTGGTGCCGGTGCGGCAGACCTCCGGCTGCCGATGGCATGCCTCCGGTTGCCCTGAAACGAAAAAACCGCGCCAGAGCGCGGTTTCACGGGTGTTTCGGGATCTGATGGTACGGCTTGAAACGCTGTAGTGGTGCCCAGGAGAGGACTCGAACCTCCA
>DIHI01000126.1:1721-8858 GCA_002420085.1 Lysobacterales bacterium UBA5700
GCGTCTACCAATTCCGCCACCTGGGCAGGTGTCGCCACTGCATCAGCGGCGAGCCGCCTAAGATACGTAGGCCGGGGCAGGCTGTCAATGCCCTGATGGCAGGATGCAGAAATTTTCTTGCGATCGGCCGGCGAGTGCGGTCAACTGGCATCGGCCGTGGGGATCGATTCGACAGCGCGGTCCGTGCATGCGGCGTGCCGGCGGACGGCCGGGGGGGCGGCAACCCTGGTGTACCATGGCGCGATGAAACGCACGCGCGGAAGTGGGAAAGAAACGGCCACCGGCACGGTGGCGCGGGGCAGAAAGACAGCAGGCAAGAGAACAGCCGACGGTGGGAAGGCGGCCGACACCCCAGGCGCCAACCGGAAGGGCGCGGGTCTGAAGGTCGCCACAAAGAAGATCGCCACAAAGAAGGTCGTCGGCAAGAAGGCGGGCAGGTCGGCTGGCGAGCGCAAGGCTGCGCCGTGGCTCCCTGATCCGATGCCGAATGGGGCGCCGCCGGTGCGTACCGGCAAGGGCAGGCGGCGGGTGCCGGATGCGGTCACCGATTCGACGCCACCGGCGGCCGGACGGCGTCGGCAGCGGCCACTGCCGACCATCGATGATCCGCATGCCGAGCGCGAGGCACAACGCTATGCGCAGCCGATCGCCAGCCGCGAGGCGCTGTTGGCCCTGCTGGCCGAGGCGGCCGGACCGCAGACGGCCGAGGAACTGGCGGTGCGACTCGGTTACCTCGCTCATCCGGAGCGCTTCGAGGCGCTGTGCAAGCGTTTGGCGGCGATGCTGCGCGACGGTCAGGTCTTGGCCAACCGACGCGGCGGTTATGCGCTGGCAACCAAGCTCGATCTGATTCCGGGGACGGTGATCGCCAATCCTGAGGGATTCGGATTCCTACGGACCGACGCCGGTGGTGATGATCTGTTCCTGCCGCCGCACGAGTTGCGTAAGGCGATGCATGGTGATCGGGTGCTGGCATCGGTCACCGGCATCGATCGTCGAGGCCGCCGTGAAGGCGCGATCGTTGAAGTGCTGGAGCGTCGCCGGACCCGCATTCTCGGTCGCTATGCGCAGCGTGGCAGCATCGGTTACGTGGTGCCGGACGATCGTCGTCTGCTGCAGGATGTGCTGATTGCTGCCGAGGATCGCGCCGGCGCCCGCGAAGGGCAGTTGGTGGTCTGCGAGATCGTCGAGCCGCCAGCGGTCGATCGCCTGCCGCTGGGTCGGATACTGACCGTGCTCGGCGATCGCCTGACGCCGTCGCTGGTGGTCGAGGCAGCCCTGCATGGTCACGGCTTGCCGACCGAGTTTCCGCCCGAGGTGCTGGCCGAGGCGCTGGCGATTCCGGTCGAGGTTGATGCCGCGCTGCTGCCTGGACGGGTCGATCTGCGGCATCTGCCGTTGGTGACCATCGATGGCGAGGACGCCAAGGATTTCGACGATGCGCTCTACTGTGAGGCCGGTCGCGAGGGTTTCCGGCTGATCGTGGCGATCGCTGATGTGTCGCACTACGTCCGCCCCGGCACGCATCTGGACGGCGAGGCGAGCGATCGCGCGACCTCGGTGTATTTTCCGGGTTTCGTCGTGCCGATGCTGCCGGAGACCCTGTCGAACGGGATCTGTTCGCTCAAGCCGAAGGTCGATCGCTGCTGCTTCGTCTGTGACATGCAGATCGGTCGCGATGGCGATGTCCTGCGCGCGACGTTCTATGAGGCGATCATGCGCTCTCATGCCCGCCTCACCTACACCGAGGTCTGGGCGGCGCTCGGCGAGGACGACGCCGAGGCCCAGGGCCGGATCGGGGCATTGCTGCCGCACCTGCGTCGGCTGCACAGGCTCTACAAGGTGCTGGCCAAGGCGCGTGTCCGGCGTGGTGCGATCGAGTTCGAGTCTGCTGAAACCCGTTTCGTGCTCGGGCCGGCTGGCGAGGTAGTCCAGGCTGGCATGCTGGAACGCAATGATGCCCACAAGTTGGTCGAGGAGTGCATGATCGCGGCCAATGTCGAGGCGGCGCGCCTGCTGATCAGTCGAGGCTTGCCGACCCCATTCCGCATCCATGAACGGCCACCTGAAGGGAAGTACACGGAACTGCTGGAGTTCCTGGCCGATTTCGGCCTGTCCTTGCCGCCCTGGTCGAAGGTCGAGCCGAGGGATTTCACGGCCCTGATCCGCAAGATTCGCGACCGCCCGGAGTCGGCCCTGATCGAGTCGGTATTGCTGCGCTCGCAGTCGCTGGCGGTGTATTCGCCGGACAATCGCGGCCATTTCGGTCTGGCGCTGGCGGCCTATGCCCACTTCACTTCGCCGATTCGGCGTTATCCCGATCTGCTGGTGCATCGAGCGATCAAGCATGCCCTGGCCGGTGGCAGTGTGGCCGGGTTCCGCTATGCCGGCCATGAGATGGCCAGCCTGTCGTTGCATTGTTCCGAGCGCGGTCGTCGGGCCGACGAGGCCAGCCGCGAGGTCGATGAGCGCTACCGCGCAGCCTGGATGGAGAAGCACGTCGGTGGCGAGTTCGATGGGGTGATCTCGGGGGTGACCAGTTTCGGCCTGTTCGTCGAGCTGAGTCAGTCCAAGGTGAATGGTCTGGTTCACGTCACCCAGTTGCCACGCGACTACTACCATTTCGATCCGAGCAAGAAGCTGCTGACCGGTGAGCATGGCGGCCGGACGTTCCGGCTCGGCGATGCCGTCCGCATCGTGGTGCTGCGAGCCAGCGTCGAGGATCGTCGGATCGACTTCCGTCTGGTCAGCGAGCCGACGCCGGGTCGCCGAAGTGGGCAGCGGCGTTGAGCGTTTTCCCGCAACCAAGTCAATACGGATCGCGTTGATGAGCAAGGGGCAAA
The DNA here is from genome assembly GCA_002420085.1 of Lysobacterales bacterium UBA5700. GTDB lineage: Bacteria > Pseudomonadota > Gammaproteobacteria > Xanthomonadales > Xanthomonadaceae > UBA11164. The sequence continues at coordinate 4,565 of DIHI01000126.1, forward strand.
CTCAGTGGATCGCCGGGATCAATGCGGTCGCTTCGGCCTTGGAGCACGACCCGGATTCGGTGGTCGAGGTGCTGGTCGAGGCCGGTGGTCGCAATCCGCGTCTGACCGAGATCGAGGAGAAGGCGCGCCGCTGTGAGGTCGACGTTCGGCGAGTGGCGGTGCAGGCGCTCGATGGTGCGGCCGGCGGGGTCCGGCACCAGGGGGTGGTCGCGCGCTACCGGGGGCCGACAGCCCGCGATGAGGACGATCTGCCGGAACTGATCGCGGCGGCGGAAGGGCGGGCTCTGCTGCTGGTGCTCGACGGCATCACCGATCCGCACAATCTCGGCGCCTGTCTGCGCAGTGCGGCCGCTGCCGGGGTTACGGCGGTGGTGATTCCCAAGGATCGCTCGGCGCCGCTCAATGCCACGGTGCGCAAGACCTCATCCGGTGCGGCCGATCGGGTGCCGGTGATCCGGGCGACCAATCTGGCGCGTTGTCTGTCGGGTTTGCGCGATTTCGGGGTCTGGGTCTACGGCTTGGATGGGGAAAGTCGGACCTCCCTGTATTCGCTCGATCTGGCCGGCAGCATCGCCCTGGTGGTCGGTGCCGAGGGTGAGGGCCTGCGTCGGCTCACTCGTGAGCGCTGCGATGGTCTCGCGCAGATTCCGATGCCCGGTGCGATGGAAAGCCTGAACGTATCGGTCGCGGCTGGGGTCGCTCTGTTCGAGGCGGTTCGACAGCGCTCTGCTTCGAGCACTGGATAGGTGCGGGTTACGGTCGGATTTCAGGCGGCCCGACTGCGGTCGGTTCCGCTCGCCAGTGCGACGGGCGAATTCATGTTCCGGACTGCACCTGCCACTGTCGCCAGCAGTTGACGATCCGGCAGAACAGCGCTGCGGTGCGCTCAGTGTCGTAGACCGCCGAATGGGCCTCGTCGCCGTTCCAGTCCATGCCGGCGGCTTGGACAGCCTTGCTCAGTACGGTCTGTCCGTAGGCCATGCCGGCCAGGGTAACCGTGTCGAAGGTGCTGAACGGATGGAATGGGTTTCGCTTGTGCCCGACGCGGGCGACGGCAGCGTTCAGGAATCCGAGGTCGAAGTGGGCGTTGTGGCCGACCAGGATGGCCCGATTGCAGCCGTGCTTGCGGATCGCTGCCCGGATCGGCACGAAGATGCGATCCAGGGCGGCGCGTTCGGTCTGGGCATCGCGAAACGGATGATCGACATCGATGCCGGTGATTTCCAGCGAGCGCGGGTCGATCTCGGCACCTGGGAAGGGTTGGACATGGGTCGAGACGATCGGGCCGGGCACCAGCCAGCCGTCTTGGTCGAGATCGATCGGGGAGGCTGCGATTTCGAGCAGAGCGTGACGGTTGCAGTCGAAACCTCCGGTTTCGACATCGATCACGACAGGCAGAAACCCCCGAAAGCGCGCCGCCAATGATGGGTTCGGTCGCGTGTGATCGGCTTGGGACATGCCGCTAGGATATCAGGCGTGCTCCAGCATTCCGTTGCTTGGCTGTTCATCCGTGCCGGATTGCCGCTTGCCGATGGCCATCGGCCGCGCCCGGATGGTGCGCGGCCGAGGTCTTCGGTCGAGTCGGTCGGGCCGATCGAACGTCGCCGATCGCCCCGGTTCTGACCGAATCGACGCGGACCGTTGGCTTCGGTCAGGCTGCGTGTGGCCGGAAGCGCCTGGCGATCCAGTAGTCGAGGCTGAGGTAGCGTCCGGCTCCCTGGAAGAACAGCACCAGCAGCATGATGAAATAGGTGGCTGCGAATTCGATGCCGTTGTTGAGCACTACGAAGCCACCCTTGGCGGTCAGCCAGTCGTAATTGCCGTGTTCACGCAGCAGGGCGCGGGCGGCGGTCAGTCGCTTGCCGACCTCCTCGCTGTTTTCCAGGCTGTGCTTGGCCGCCGGGATGCCAAGTGCGGCAAGCGGCTTGGCCATGCTGGTCGATGGGTCCGACGGGGCGATCGCGAACCAGCCCTTGTCCCAATGCACCGCGAAGGCGGCCACCAGCATGGTGATCATCAGCGGGATGGCGATGTATCGAGTCGCCAGCCCGAACAGCAGCAGGAAGCCGCCGACCAGTTCGGCCGAGACCGCCAGGAAGGCCATCAGCCAGGGCATCGGCAGGCCCAGACCCCAGTCGGGGTTGCCAAACCAGGCGACCGTTGCCTCGAAGCTGCCAGCCTTCTGCCAGCCGGCCGCGATGAATACGATGGCCAGGAACAGGCGCAGCAGCAACGGGGCCAGGAAGTCCAGTTTGCGGGTGGCGTCCAGAAGATCATGGGCGAGATTGGCGGTTCGAACCAGACTACTCATTGGTGGTGCTCCTCGGTTGCTCGTGTTGTTCTGTTGGCTCGACCACGCGGGGAGGGGTGATCGGCCGATGTGCTCGTTCGCGCGCTGCCCACTACCGCACGGTGCGCGGGCGCGCGGGTGTCCGCATCCGTGTCGGAATGAATCCGTTTTGCCGTCGCTGGCGTGGAGCCGGTTGCGACCGCGACCCTGATCCGAGGGTCATCTGGCAGTGCCAAGGACGATGCCGCTGTCCTGGAACTGTGCCAGCAGTTCGGCGCCCTGTTCAAGAAACGGCTCTCGATCCTGGACGCCGGCTTCGTCAGCCAGGGCTTCGAGTTGCTGACGGCCGTTTAGTTCCTCGAATTCGGCCAGACGCTGCAACAGTCGGTAGGCGAGGGCGCTGATCTCGGAAAACCGGACCTTGCTGCCGGTGCGTCGGACCAACAGAAAGGTCGGCTGCGCCGGTGGCTGATCGGGTTGAAAGGCCGGACCGATCCGGTGAACCGGCCAATGGTAGGCCAGTGGCCAGGCCAGTGCCGACAGCACTGGGCGTCCAGCCAGCAGATCGCCATCGGGATCGATCGCGCCGGTCTCGGTGTCGGTTCGGTTCGGGTCGATGTCGAGCGCCAATTCGACCCACTCATAGTGGGCCAGTTCGAGCAGCCAGGGTGGATCGCCCCGGTTCTCGCTCTGGCGCTGTTCGAGAAAGCGCAGGAACTCGCGGGCGAGTTCCGGAAACATCGGTGTCTGCGAGCGATGGTCGCGGAAGAAACTGCGGATCAGCCGATGCCAGACATCGTGTCCGAGTGTCTTGCGGATCACTGGAAAGTTGCCCGACAACAGACCCTCGACATTGTTGTAGAACAGTTCGCGATAGATTTTCAGCCGCCGTTCTTCGATGCCGGGTGGTGGCGGGTTGTTTTCCGGGTCGCGAATGTGGCGGGACAATGCGAACTGCATCGCCTGCAAGCTGTCGTGTCGATCAGCCACGGGCATGCCGGGCCTCGGAGGGTTTGCCGGCGGCTTGAAGCCGCCGCACGCGATCGACTTCTGCGATCAACTGGTCGAATGGCGGGAAGTTGAAATCACGTTCCAACAGGGTCGGACGGACGCCAAAGCGGGCGTAAGCTTCTGCCAGCAGGGCCCAGACCGAGGGTTTCACGGCGGCGCCGTGGGTATCGATCTTGAGGTCGTCGGCTTCATCATAGTGGCCGGCGACATGAATGTAGACGATCCGCTGGCCAGGCATCCGGGCCAGGAATTCGCTGGGGTCGTAACGGTGGTTGATGCTGTTGACGACGATGTTGTTGACGTCGAGCAACAGGTCGCAGTCGGCCTCTTCCAGCACGGCGGTCACGAAATCGGCTTCCGGCATGGCCTGGAACGGGGCTGCGTAGTAGGAGATGTTCTCGACTGCCAGACGTCGGCCGAGGATGTCCTGGGCTTGACGGATTCGTGCGGCGACATGATGGACCGCTTCTTCGGTGAAGGGGATCGGCATCAGGTCGTAGAGGTGGCCGTCATCGGCGCAGTAACTGAGGTGCTCGCTGTAGATCGGCACCCGATGCTGGTCGAGAAAACGACGGACCTTGACCAGGAAGGTCTCATCGATCGGTTCGGTTCCGCCAATCGACAGCGACAGTCCGTGGCAGATGATCGGATAGCGGGCGGCCAGATCGGCGAAGGCTTCGCCGAAGCGACCGCCAACGCCGATCCAGTTCTCCGGCGCGCATTCGAGGAAGTCGAAGCGGCCCTCGGCAGCAGATTGCAGCGGACCCAGAAGAGCCCGCCGCAATCCGAGACCGGCCGCGTCCGTTTTCAGGGGACGTGGGGTCATGGCTCAGGCATCAGGCATGAGCGGAGACAGACGACCGAGACTCAGTGCGAACCACCACACTTGCCTTCGCCGCACTTGCCTTCACCGCCCTTCTCACCCTCACCGCCTTCCTTCCCGGCGTCGCCGCCGCACTTGCCTTCACCACACTTGCCTTCACCGCCTTCCTT
>DIHI01000126.1:9071-25048 GCA_002420085.1 Lysobacterales bacterium UBA5700
CCACCGCACTTGCCCTCGCCGCACTTGCCTTCGCCGACGACACCGGCGACGTGACCGCTCTGGGCGGACTGCATGTAGCCCTGGTCGAGGTCGCTCATGGCGAACGCCGACTGGGACAGGGCGAAGGTACCGACGAATGCCGCACCGATGGCCAGCGAAACAGGCTTGATGGTCTTGTTCATGATGTTGAGTCTCCTCGTCGAGTTGCGATTGCGGGCAGGGAAACCCGCTTCATGGACGTTCCCTTGGGCCTCACGGTAGGACCGCTTGGCGGCAGGGAACAGGGCCGGCATGACGGAACATTGGCGTGTTCGTCCGACCGGTGCTGGCCGGGATCGGGTAAATCCTCGCGACCAAAGATGTTTCGGTGTCCGAGCATAGCGCGCTGATTTGAATCTGGGGTGAAATGCATTCAGTTGCCGTTGTTGGACACGACACCGCATCGGGTGCGGCAATGCCGTGCGGCCCGATGCGGACCGCTGGCTTCGACTGCGGTGCGAGTCAAAGGTTCAGCCGGATCGGCATGGATCTGCGGTGCTGGGGTGTCTGTGCCATTGCCGCAGCCAATTCCATGGCCCGGCGCATGGCCAGCCCCATGAAGGGTGCCGGTCCTGGTCTCTGGTCGGTTCTGGTTGCGGGTTCCGGTTGCTCAGTATTGAAGTTGCATCCGCAGTTGCCAGATGTCGGCGTTGCGCCCGCGCTCGTCTTCGGCAAGGGTGAATGCGCTTTGCAGTCGGACCCATGGCCCCAGCGCCAGGGTTGCGCCCAGGGTCCAGGTGTTCTGGCCGAGTGCGTCGTCGTCGAGTTCGGGGCTGGCTCCGGTTCTCGGGCCGGGCAGATCGACGCTGCCATAGCGCAGGCTGAGGTCGAGTGGGCCGACCGTGCCGCTGGCTTCACCAGTCGTGAACAGGCCATTCGTGTAGCCCCGGCCGGTTCCGATGACGGTCCAATTGACCATGGCGTAGCCGCTGGTCAGTGTGCGCGGGTCGGTCCCCGGCCCATCCAGACGCAGGCCCATCCATTCACCCTGCACGGTGATCGGGCCGCGCTGCCAGCCGATCTCCAGGCCCCAGCGGTCGATCTCGTCGGCGGCCAGCGATGGACTGCGGTCGAAGCGACCGGCGGCGGAGGCGATTTCCGGACGCAGCGAGAAACTGCGATCCGGCCAGCCGTGTTCATGACCGAGTGCCAGTCCGAGGTGCAATTGGCCGCTCGCGAACGGATGCAGCAGGGTTGCCCGCGCGGCCAGGCCCCAGTCCGGCCCGATGCCATCGACATTTTCGCCGTAGCCGCTGATCGCCAGGGTGTGCTCGGCAGCCAGGTGCTGCCACATCAGGCCGAGTCGTCGGTCGGGTGCAACCAGGGCGGTGGCGGCGCTTTCCGGAAGCAGGGTACGGCGGTCGGAGTCGAGCGCCCACAGGCTGAACGGCTGCTTGAACTGGCCGATGCTCCAGTGCCCGTGGCCGGTCTTCAGGCGCAGCCGCAGGTCTTTCCAGGTGTCGTCAGCGAAGTCGCGTTCGATGGCATAGTCGAGCCGGTCGTCGAGTCTGCCCTTGAAGCCGAGCCGGATGCGTCGCCACTGGCTGGCGTCGTCGAGGCTGGTGACGCGGGAGTCGATCCGGGTGAGATCGTACTGGAGGTAGCCGGTCGGTTGCAGGTAGTCGGGGAAGCCGGCTGCCTCGACGGACAGTGAGGCCAAGCCCAGGCTACCCAGGCCGATGATTGCGAGAGGCTTCATGACGACCGATCCTTTCATGACAGAAAGATGGCAAAAATATGCCAGTTATATTTCAGTCATATGACAGTGGCTCGCTCAGCGGGGCTGGCTGCGGTCGGTGTCCGGGTTTGGCGGTGCGCGGGTTTGGCGGTTCGGACTTGTCCGGATAGCGGCACAGGCTGCGGATCGGGCAGCGCCAGCATTCGGGCCGACGTGCCTTGCAGACATATCGACCATGCAGGATCAGCCAGTGGTGGGCATCGTGGCGATAGGCTGCCGGCACGCGATCGAGCAGGGCGGTTTCGACGGCCAGTGGGGTCGCGCCGGGCGCCAGTCCGGTTCGATTGGCGACCCGGAAAATGTGGGTGTCCACGGCGATGGTCGGTTGCCCGAAGGCGGTGTTCAGCACGACATTGGCGGTCTTGCGGCCGACGCCAGGCAGGGCTTCGAGTTGTTCACGTTCGCGGGGCACCTCGCCGCCGTGGCGTTCGAGCAGCAGTCGGCAGGTTTCGATGACGTGGCGGGCCTTGGCATTGAACAGGCCGATCCCGGAAATGTGGCGTTTCAGACCCGCTTCACCGAGCGCCAGCATGGCCTCCGGGCTCGCTGCGGCCGGGAACAGGGTGCGGGTCGCCTTGTTGACCGAAACATCGGTGGCCTGGGCCGAGAGCATGACCGCAATCAGCAATTGGAACGGATTGCCGTACTCCAACTCGGTGGTCGGTTTCGGGTTGAGTTCGGCCAGGCGGGCAAACAGGGCTTCGCGGTCGGCGCGGCCGAGCGGGCGGGTCGGTTTGCCGCTCATGTCCGTTCACCAGTCGGGTCGCTCGGGCGCGATGGGTGTGCGCCGAGCGCGCTCTGGCCCAGGCGGATCCGGTTGCGCGCCGCCACCAGCAGGGCCAGTCCGAGAAACGCGCCCGGCGGCAGGATCGCCAGCAGGAAGCCACGGTAGTCATCGATCAGGGTGATTTCCAGGGCCGGCAGTCCGAGCAGGGCGCCGCTGCCGGCGAACAGCCGGCCCGTGCCGACCACTTCGCGCAGGGCACCAAGGGCGAGCAACACCCAGAGGAAGCCGAGGCCGATCGCCAGGCCATCGAGGGCGGCGCGGCCGGGATCCGTGCGCGAGGCAAAGGCTTCGGCGCGGCCCATGATCGCGCAATTGGTCACGATCAGCGGTACGAACAGGCCGAGTGTGGCGTACAGGTCGGGCAGGAAGGCGCGCAGAGCCAGTTCGATCGCGGTCACCACGGTGGCGATGACGATGACGAAGGTCGGAATCCGCACATCGCGGCCGGTGAACGTGCGGATCGCGGCGACCACGGCATTGGTTGCGGTCAGTGCCAGGGCTGTCGCGAGACCGAGCCCCAGGGCGTTGACGGCGGTGTTGCTGACGGCCAGCAAGGGGCACAGCCCGAGCAACTGGACCAGGCCGGCATTGCCACTGAGCAGGCCGTATTCGAGGATGGTGCGAGGGGCGGGGGCGGTCATCGGGTCGGCTGATAGTGTTCCGGGGCGTCGTCGAAATGCAGTTCGCTGCCAGTCTCGGCGTTTTCCAGTGCATCGCGGTGGCGATCGACGAAGCTCAGGGTGCGATGCACGGCCCGGACCACGGCGCGCGGGGTGATGGTGGCGCCGGCGAACTGGTCGAACTGGCCACCATCCTTGCGCACTCGCCAGGATGGGCTGGGCGGGTCATCCAGGGCCAGTCCGGCAAATCTGTCGATCCAGTCGCTGCGATGGGCTTCGATCCGATCGCCCAGGCCCGGGGTTTCGCGGTGGCGGGTGACCCGGACGCCGACGATCCGTCCGCTGTGGTCGATGCCGATCAACAGGTGGATGTCGCCGCTGTAGCCGTCCGGGGCGACGCTGTCGATGACCAGCACCGAGGAGACGCCGGCCAGACGCGCGCGTCGGATCGGCAGGGCATCGGGGCTGCCGAGCCAGTACGGTGCCCTGACCTGGATGCTGTCGGCCAGCGGATCGTTGTCGAAGCGTGTACTCGGCAGAACCATCGCCAGTGCCCGTAATTCGGCCTGTCGTTCGGCTTCGGCGATGCGCCCGGCGGTCAGTCGTTCGATGGCGGTCAGTGCCAGCGAGGCGACCAGTCCGCTGGCGGCCAGCAGGAGCGCAGCCGACAGCACGCGGTAGACGGCCGGTCTCATGGCGTGTGCCGCTCGCCGTAGATGCGCGGACGGCTGTGCAGATCGATCCAGGGCGCGGCGCAGTTCATCAGCAATACGGCGAATGCGACGCCATCCGGGTAGCCGCCCCAGCGTCGGATCGCCAGGGTCAGCAGGCCGACGCCAGCGCCGAAGATCAGTCGGCCACGCGCGGTCGTGCAGCCGCTGACCGGGTCGGTGACGATGAAGAAGGCGGCCAGCACCAGCGCGCCCGAGAAGACGTGTTGGAGCGGGAATGGGTGGACATCGGCATCGAGCATCCAGAATGGCACGGTCACCGCAACCACGCTGGCCAGGGTGGCGAACGGCGTCTGCCACGGGATCACCCGCTGCCAGAGCAGGAACAGGCCGCCCAGGGCGTAGAAGTTGGCGATCCACTCCCAGCCGCGACCGCCGAAGTCGCCGAACAGCGGGTTTTCCCGGATTTCGGTGAGGGTCGCGCCGGCACCGGCCTGGGCGCGCAGGGTTTCCAGCGGTGTTGCCTGGGCGATGGCATCCCAGCCCAGGCCCGGTGGCAATTGACCGGTCAGGATGACGCCCAGGCTGGTCATGGCGTCAAGCGGGCCGTGATCGAACGGCGAGCCGGGTGCCAGCCAGCGACTCAGTTCCAGCGGGAATGCGATCAGCACGACGGCATAGCCGATCATGGCCGGGTTGAACAGATTGCGGCCGATGCCGCCGTACAGGTGCTTGCCGATCACGATGGCCGCGATCATCCCGATCAGGGCGATCCACCAGGGTGCCAGCGGCGGCAGGCAGAGTGCGAACAGGACTGCCGTGACCGGGGCGCTGAGATCGGACAGGAAGGGTCGCAGGGGTTGCCGGCGCAGGCGCAGCATGAGCGCCTCAAGCACCAGTGCGAACCCGGTCGCCAGGCTGATCTGGAACAGCACGCCCGGCCCGAACAGCCAGGCATGCGCGGCTACGCCGGGGGTCAGCGCCAGCAGCACCAGTGCCATCAATTCGCGAACCGTGCGGCGGGCCGGCAGGTGCGGAGCGGGGGCGGTCGGGAAGGTGGTCATCGGACGGGGCGGGTGGCCGGTCGGCCATTATCGTCCAGTCGGGTTTCCGGTGTGCGAGGGTGCGTCGGCATGGCTCAGGTCGAGGTGTCGTTGTGCGCGGCTCGATCGGGCTCGTTGTGTTCGGGAGCGCGGCCGGGATCGTTGCGCTGCTCGCGGCGGGCCTTGGCGCGGGCGATCGCCTCGGCCACGGCGCTGGCCGAAGTCGTGTCGGTCTTGCGTTGGGCCTGGCGTAGCGCCCTGGCCTCGGCCTCGCGGGCGAGCCTTGCCTGGCGGGCATCGTGGCGAAGTTTGGCGGCGGCTGCGCGCTCGGCTTCGTGTTGACGGTGTCGGAGTTCGGTCTTGCCGTACCGGAAATACTGCACCAGCGGGATGTGGCTGGGGCAGGCGAGGTCGCAGCAGCCGCATTCGATGCAGTCGATCAGACCATCGGATTCGGCCCGGCCCCAGTTTTCCGACTGGATATGCCACAGCAACTGCTGCGGCAGCAGTCGGGCCGGACAGACATCGGCACAGGCGGCGCAGCGGATGCAGGGCAATTCCGGGCCTGGGCTGGCGATCTGCTCGGCCGACAGCGCCAATACACAGTTGCCGGTCTTGCCCAGCGGATAGTCGTCGTCGGCCAGTGCCACACCCATCATCGGGCCGCCGATCACCAGGCGGGCGGCCTGCGGGTGGTAGCCACCGGCCTCGGCAACCACGGCGGCGACCGAGGTTCCGAGGGCAACCCGCAGATTGCAGGGCGCCATGATCCCTGGCCCGGTGACGGTGACGATCCGTTCGATCAGTGGCAGGCCATCGACTACGGCACGCCAGGCGGCGGCGGCCGTGGCGACGTTGTGGACCAGGACGCCGATGTCGGCAGGCAGACCGCCGCGCGGGACTTCCAGACCGGTCAGTACCCGGATCAGTTGCCGTTCGCCGCCTTCGGGGTAGCGGGTCGGCACGGTGATCAGTTCGATCGGCGGTGCGGCTTCGGGCCAGGTCAGCTCGGTCAGCGCAGCTTCGAGGGCGGCCCGCGCCGTGGTCATCCGATCCTCGACCGCCAGGACGATGCGGTCGGCTGCGATGGTCCGGGCGAGCAGGGCGGCACCCAGCAGCACCTCATCCGGCCGCTCGCGCAGCAGCATCTCATCGCAACTGATGTAGGGCTCACACTCGGCACCATTGAGCACCAGCAGGCCATGACCGCCGGTCAGCTTGTCGGCGGTCGGAAAGCCGGCGCCGCCCAGTCCGACCACCCCTGCGGCGCGGATGCGGTCGATCAATGCCTGGGGCTCGGTGGTCCACGGGTCCATCGTCGGCATGCGCTGGATCGCCGCCCGATCGGTCGAGCCACGGGCTTCGGCATCGACCGTGATCTCGATGCAATCGACCTCGACGCCCGGCGGGTAAGCCAGGGTGATCGGGGCGATCGCACTGACGATGCCGGCTGCTGGCGCGTGCAGTGCGATTCCGCGCAGGCCGTCGGGCTCGGCGATGCACTGGCCGGCGACCACGCGGTCACCGACCGCGACCTGCGGTCGCGACGGATCACCGGAATGCTGGAGCAGGGGCAGCCGCAGGTGCGCCGGCAAGGGGCAGTCGCGCAGCGGTTGGCGGGTCGCGTGCTCCTTGTGACCGGGCAGGTTCAGCCCGCCATGAAATCGATGGATGTGCAAGGTCGGGTAGGCTGGCCGGTGGCTGTCGTCGGGCGAGTCGATGCGCTGAGTCCGGGGTCGGGCTCAGTGACCGGTGAAGTGGGCCGGGCGCTTTTCGAGAAACGCCTGGGTGCCCTCGCGCATGTCCGCGCTGGTGCAGCAGACCGCGAACTGCTGGGTCTCGTAGTCGAGCCCGGCCTCGATGCCGCAGTCGCTGCCGACCAGGATGGCATCCAGGATCGCGGTCATCGCGATCGGTGCCGACCGCGCCAGGCGTTCGGCCAGGGTTCGGGTCGCCTCGACGATCCGATCGGCCGGATGAACCTGACTGACCAGGCCCAGGGCATGGGCACGGGCGGCATCGATCGGGGTTCCGGTCAGGCACAGTTCGAGTGCGGCTGCTCGTCCCGCGATCCGGGTCAGGCGCTGGGTGCCACCGAAGCCGGGCAGCAGGCCGAGGGTGATTTCGGGCAGCCCGAGTCGGGCGCTGTCGGAGGCGATCCGCAGGTGGCAGGCCATGGCCAGTTCCAGTCCGCCGCCGAGGGCATAGCCATCGATTCGGGCGATCACCGGCTTGCCCAACCGTTCGATTCGCAGCATCAATGCCTGTCCGGCCCGTGACAGCGCGCGCGCGCTCAGGGGCGAGGCGGTTGCCAGTTCGCTGATGTCGGCACCGGCGACGAAGGCTTTGCCGCCGGCTCCGGACAGTACGACCACCCGCACGTTCGGGTCGGCTCCGGCTTCGGAGAAGGCACGGTCGAGTTCGGCGATGGTTGCGGCGTTCAGCGCGTTGAGCTTGTCCGGGCGGTTGATGACGATGTCGCGCACCGCCGCATGGTCGGTGCAGTGCAGGAAGTGGTAGGTCATGTCGGCTTCCGTGTTCGTGGGCAGGCGGGAAAGCGCGGCCGTGTCGGCCTCGATGGGGTCTCGGGTGGGCGTTTTCCGATTTCCGAATCGTGCCGATGGTTACGATCGGCCGCGATCAGTGGCGGTTAAGACCCGGTCGGGATATTCTAGTGCGTTGTCGTTCGGCGGTTCGACCGCCTTCCAAACCCTCGGAGGTTCTCTCGTCATGAAGTTGCGCCTTATTGCTGTCCTGTCTGCGTTGATCGCGATCCCGGCGGCGCACGCCCAGGACACTGCGTCCGAAAAAGGCAAGCTGAGCTATGCCGTAGGCTACGAAGTCGGTCGCGATCTCAACCAGCGCAAACTCGACCTCGACATCGCCACCGTGGTCAAGGCTTTGCAGGAGGGTTTCGCCCAGCGCGAGCCCACGGTCAGTCCGGAAGACATGGCCCAGGCACTCAAGCAGATGCAGGAGAAGGCACTCGCCGAGGCGCGTGTCGAGTTCGAGCGGGTATCGAATGAAAACAAGGCGCGCAGCGATCGTTTCCTGGCCGAGAACCGCAGCAAGACCGGCGTCCAGGTGTTGAGCAGCGGTGTCCAGTACCGGGTGATCGAGAACGGCAACGGCGCCCAGCCGACCGCCAACAGCGAAGTCCAGATCCACTTCCGCGGTTCGCTGACCACCGGTCAGGAGTTCGCCAGCACCTACGCCGCCCAGGGCGGTCAGGAGCCGACTCCGATGAGTCTGGTGGTCAAGGACGCGCCGATCGCCGGTCTCCAGGAAGTGCTGCCGATGATGAAGGCCGGCTCGCGCTGGGAAATCTTCCTGCCGCCGGACAAGGCCTATGGCAACACCCCGCGCTCGCCGATCGGCCCGAACCAGGCAGTCGTGTTCGACGTGCGTCTGGTGGCGGTCAAGTAAGCAGCTATCTGCACCGATCCGCGCGGCACTGGCTGTCGCGCGGATCGCAATCGATCGACGATTCCATGCCTGCCGTCCTGTCGCCCTGTATCGGCGTCTGCCAGCTCGATGCTGGTGGATTCTGTCTCGGTTGCCACCGCAGTGGCGCCGAGATCGCCAACTGGCTCGCCTACAGCGATGATCAGCGCCGCCATCTGATGGATGAAGTCCTTCCCGTGCGTGAGATTCAACGCAGTTGAGCAGTGAGCATCGAGGGTCGTCCGGCGACTTGCCGCCGGGCTGGATCGAGCGCCTGTGCGAACGCCTGCATGGACTCGATGCGACGAACGACTCGGGGCTGGTTCCGGCCGACCACATCCGGCGATCCGACATCGCCGATCTACTGCCCAGCGATCGGCCGCCGCGCCCGGCGGCTGTGCTGGTGCCGATCCGCATCGATCACGCCCCCCCGCGTGTGGTGCTGACCCGACGCGCAGACCATCTGAGTACCCATTCCGGCCAGGTCGGTTTTCCCGGTGGCCGGATCGAGCCGGACGATTCGGGGCCGGTGGCGGCCGCTCTCCGTGAATCGCATGAGGAAATCGGCCTGCCGGGCGATCAGGTGCGGCCGCTCGGTTTCCTGTATCCGGTTCCGACCATCTCCGGATTCCTGGTCCAGCCGGTGGTCGGGCTGATCGAAGCCGAATTCGAGGCGCGGCTGGATCCGGGTGAGGTTGCCGAAGTGTTCGAGGTGCCACTGGAATTTCTGGTCCGGTCCGGCTCGCCGCGTCGTGTTCAGGCGCAGTACCGGGGCCGGCTGCGAACGTGGCACGAACTGGTCTGGCGCAATCGACTGATCTGGGGTGTAACGGCCGAGATCATCCTCGATTTGCGTTCTAGATTCAGTTGAGTCGACAACCACAAAGGCCCCCCACATGAGCGGTTGGAAGACCATTGTCGCAGCGGAAACGCTGGCGATCGCGTTGCAGCGTCCCGATCTGGTGGTGGTCGATTGCCGCCATCGGATCAATGATCCCGGCTTCGGGCAGAGTGCCTGGGTCAGCAACCACATTCCTGGCGCAGTGTTCGCCCATCTTGATCGTGATCTGTCCGACACCTCGCGGGTCGGCGCCGGCCGACACCCCCTGCCCAGTGCCGATCGGCTGTGCGCGACCCTGGGTCGACTCGGCATCGACCCTGAAACCCAGGTGGTCGCCTATGACGAACGGGACGGTGCGATGGCGGCGGCACGCCTGTGGTTCCTGCTGCGCCTGCTCGGCCATCGCAAGGTCGCGGTTCTGGATGGCGGATTGGCGCGCTGGTCGTCCCAGGGCCTGCCGACCTCCAGCCAGCCGCGCATGCGGCCAGGCAAGACCTATCGCGGTCGCTATGACGACAGTCGCCTGCTCGACTCGATCGATGTCGCCGACCGCATCCAGTACGGCCTGGGTGAAGCGCCATGGCTGATCGACGCCCGCAGTCCAGAACGGTTCAGCGGGGAGAACGAGACCATCGACCGGGTCGCCGGCCACGTTCCGGGCGCCATCAACCGACCGTACACGGCCAATCTGCAAGCGGATGGCCGACTGCGCAGCCCAGTCGAGTTGGCCAGCGAATTCCGTGCCCTGCTGGGCGATCGGGAACCCTCGGAACTCGCGGTGATGTGCGGTTCTGGTGTCACCGCCTGCCATCACCTGCTGGCCATGGAGCGTGCTGGTCTGGAGGGCGGCAAGCTGTTTGCCGAGTCCTGGAGCGGCTGGATCAGCGATGCCAGCCGGCCGGTCGCGATCGGCACGGTCTGAGATCGTCACCCGCCGGTCGATCATCGGCCGCTCGCTTGGCAGTGTGGCCAGCCTGCTGGCCAGCAGGGGGCGTGGCTTGCGGTTCGGCCCAGTAAAGCCGCAGTAACGCAGTCACTCTATGCTGCCGGACTGACCTCCCGACAGTCGGCACGCCCATGGCCCATCCTCGTCTCCGATCGCTGATCCGTTCACGTCGATCGCTGATCGCCCGATGCTCGATCGCACTGCGCGTTCTGGCCATCCTGCTGCTTTCGGTGGTACTGACGCCGGACGCATCCGGCCAGCGGGCAACGGTCCCGTCGGCACCGAGCCAGGCCGACCTGCGACTGCATGGGTCCAACACCATCGGCGAAACCCTGGCGCCGGCCCTGGTCGAAGCCTGGTTGGCGCGCGACGGTTATCGCGACCAGACACGCCGGGAGCCGGTCTTCGAGGAGCGGGTGATCTCGGGTCGCTCGGGAACGGCGGTCCGCACGGTCGAGGTCAAGGCACATGGCTCGGGCACCGCCTTCGCCAGTCTGCTGGCGGGTCAAGCCGATATCGGCATGTCCTCGCGGCCAGTGCAGACTCAGGAAGTGCTGGCCGGCGCCGAGGTGATCGGACGCCTGGATGAGCCCGGTCAGGAGGTGGTCCTGGCACTCGACGGTCTGGCGATCATCGTTCATCCCAGCAACCCGCTCCGTGGGTTGGCCACGTCGCAGGTGCGCGCCGTGTTCAGCGGCCGGCTGCGCGATTGGGCGGAGTTGGGCGGTCGGCCCGGTCGGATCGCCTTGCATGCCCGTGACGACCGATCCGGCACCTGGGATTCGTTTCGTTCGATGGTGCTCGGCACGGCATCGTTGTCGCCAGCGGCCCGCCGCTACGAAAGCACGGTCGAACTGGCGGCAGCGGTGGCCGCCGATCCGATGGCGATCGGCTTCGTCGGCCTGGTTGGCGTCAACGACCGGGTGCGCGCCCTGGCGGTTTCCGACGGTGGCGCAGCGGTCGCCCCGAGCGAGCGTGAGGTGTCGGTCGAGGACTACCCGCTGTCGCGCCGGCTCTACCTGTACCTGCCCAGTCAGCCAACCCCGCTGGCCCGCGAGTTCGTTGATTTTGCCCTGTCCGATGAAGGCCAGGCGATCGTTGCCGATGCCGGCTTCGTGTCCCAGCGGCTTGCCCTGCATGGCGCACCGCTGGCTGAAAATGCCCCGATCGACTATCGCGAGCTGGTCGCCGGTGCCGAGCGGGTGTCTCTGAATTTTCGGTTTGGCTCGGGTGCCGGGTTCATGGACGGCAAGGCGCTGCGCGACCTCGATCGACTGCGCGAGTTCATGCTGGAGGGCGCCGGGGCCGGCCGCGAGATTCTGCTGGCCGGCTTTGCCGACAGTGGCGAAATCGGCGCCTATCTGGCGGTCCGGTTGAGCGAGGAGCGCGCCGACTACATCGCCGATCAACTCGCACTGCGCGGCCTGAGGGTGGCGCGGAGCCGGGGTTTCGGCGGTGTGCTGCCAGTGGCCGCCAACGACTCCGAGTTCGGCCGTGAGCGCAATCGGCGAGTGGAGGTCTGGCTGCGGCCGCCGCTCAACCGCCCTTGAGCCGGGCCACGACTGCCCGGAGTGCGGCCTGGGTCGGGGGTTGGAACCAGGCATCCAGGAAGCATTCCAGGCGGATCCGGTCCGGATCGGCCAGCGCCGCGCACAGATCGGAGCGGACGATGGCACGGGTTGCGAGCATGGCCTCGGTCGGGCGGGTGAGCAGTTCGCCGAGCCAGTTGCGTGCGCATTCGCCGACCGTTTCGGGGTCGCTCAATTCGTCCACCAGACCGAGTTCCAGTGCCCGCCGTGCCTCGATCATCGCACCCGATACCAGCAGGCGCTCGGCGCGGGCGGTGCCGATCAGCCGGGTCATCAGGTACTGGATGCCTTCTGGTACGACCAGACCGACCTCGACCTCGTTGAGACCGATCCGGAACGGACCATCGGCCATCACCCGGTAGTCGCAGCACAGCGCCAGCACGCAGCCGCCGGCCGGGCTGTGGCCACCGATCGCGGCAGCGACCGGAATCGGGCTGTCGGCGATTGCTCGGGCCGCCTCGAAGAACACGGTCCAGGCGTCACGCAACGGCTCGCGTTCCAGGCCGATCAGGTGGAGCAGATCGAGGCCGGCCGAAAATACCTTCGGGCCACCACTGAGCACGATGCCGTGTGCGCCATCGGTCGCTGCCGCCCGGACCGCATCGCGCACCGCGCTCAGCAATTCCGGATTGAGCGCATTGACCGGCGGCCGTGCCAGTCGGATTTCGCGGATGTTGCCGTGGTCGATGATGCCGAGCATGTGGGTATGACCTCAGGGGTAGCGGGTGTCGGGCGGTAAACGATAGCGCACTGTGTACGAGAAAATCCGCTTGTCTTCGGCCGGAACCATGACATCGAAGGCGATCTGCTGGGCATCGACCCGGTCCCAGCCCTGCTCGGATTCGATGATCTCCCAGTCGCTCCAACGCGGCAGAACATCCTCGACCCGGACCTGCACCGGCACCGACTTGCCGTTGCGCACGGTCCATTGCAGTCGTTCGGTCAGGATGTGACCGGTGCGATCGATGCGGAAGTCGAGCGTGCTGCGCTCGCTGGACAGATCGAACACCTCGCCGAGGTCCAGTTCGATCGGCGTGCCCGGTGCGGTGTGGCCAAGCCGCACCTCACCGAGCAGGGCACCGTCGGCCTCGAACACCCGCGCCCGGCCGGCCGGCAGGGGAATGCCGAGCCCAGCGCGGCGATCGTTGTCGAAATCGATCCGGGTGGTCACCGGCAGTGGGCCATCGCCGCCGATATCGCGATACAGCATCGGCACCGCGACCCGGATCGGATCACGATTGCCGGTCCGGTAGCTGCGTCGGCAGGGTGTCTCGCCGGCATCGGTCAGCAGGGGCAGGTGCTGGATGCTGCCATCCGGCAGATCGACCGGACGCGGCAGCGGATAGGCGTGATATTCGCTGCTGTCGGTCACCTGCGGTTGATCCGCTGCCATGGCCGGTGCTGCCGCCATGGCGAAGCGCATCCGGCCTTCGGCTCCGCCGACCTCCTCGCGGACCTGGTTGGGCTCGCCCGCGACCAAGGTCAGCCGGGCATCGCGGAAACCGATTCCCGAGCGATTGACGACCAGGGCCGTGCCGTCCAGACGCAGCCGACAGCCGGTCTCGCCGGTCAGCGCGATCCGGTATTCGGCGCGCCAGGCCAGCCCGCCGGTGGCATAGTCCAGGGTGAGCGACGGCTGGCCGGCGCGATCGGAGTCGATCTGCCAGACCAGGGTCGGGCGTGCCTGGCTGCCGCTCGGCAGCGCGGGGAGTTCGATGTTGGCGTACTGACCGAACAGTCGAACCCGACCATCCGCCAGACGCAGGCTCAGGCCGTCCTCGCCGGCCAGCAGCACGCCGGTTTCGCGCAACACCGAGTCGCCAGCGAACTGCTCGACCGTCACGGTCTGGCCGATCGCACTCTGGATCAAGGCTGCGCGCCCTGCAGATGCGAACTCGTAGCGCTGCCCGCTCAGACGCAGGCCGGACGGTAATTGCAGTGCCACCGTGCCGACATCGAGCGTGCGCGGCAGCGTGTCGTAGCGCACGACATTGGCGCCGGCCGTGACCTGCGGCTGGAGGGGCTGCCGGATCAGGGCGAAGCCGCCGGAACCGTGTCCGGCCAGGCCCTCGTAGCCACCGCTGTAGACCGTGAGGTGTGCCGGTTCGATCGAACTGGCATCGCGGGTGCCCGAGGCCGTACCGGACAGGCCGGCGCCGATGGCGGCGAGCAGGGAGAAGCGTGGCAGACGGATCATGGTGAAGCTCCTGTGACTGGCGGATACGGGGGCCGCCCGTGGCCTATCATAGGCGCCATGGGCGAATGCACACGAGTACGCAGCGGCATGACTGAAGGTGTTGCGGGATCGGTCGGCGGAGTCAGGTGGCATTCAATCGTCGGCACCCGATCGCGCGACCCGGCGATCGACTCGGCAACAGACTCGGCAATGGAACCGGCAGCCAGCCATCCGATCGGGCGGCAGCGCGTGCGGCAAACCGGTGTGGGCGGCCTGGCGTTCCTGCGCGGGCTGCTGGCGATCCTGCTGCTCGGTCCGGCCGGCACCAGCGTCGGTACGGCCATCGTGGACTCGACCGGCCACGACGAACACGGTGTGCTGGTGCAGTCCGCGTGGCTGCGCGCCGTTCCACCCGGTGTCGCAATGACCGCCGGCTATGCTCGGTTCGACAACACCAGCCGGCAGACCGTCGAGATCGTCGGCATGCAGTCGGATGCCTTTGCTCGCATCGAAATCCACCAGACCGTGGTCGAGGACGGCATCAGTCGGATGCGTCCGGTCACTGGCCTGGCCCTCCCGGACGGCCAGTCGGTCCAACTCGAACCGGGTGGCCTGCACCTCATGCTGATGCGGCCGAGCCGGCTCTTGCGGCCTGGCGACACGGTCGAAATCCGGTTTCAGCTTCGCCGCCTGCCGTCAACGGAACCGGCTGAAGCGGGGCCGCCCGTCGATGGTCGATCCGACCCGCCGGGTGCCGATGATCAGCCGGATTCGATCCTGCTCGCGGCCCTGTTCACCGTCGGCCACGCCGCGCCAGACCGGTAGATCGATCACGGCGGATGGCCTGGTCCCACTACCTGGTCGGACGACGACCCGTGCGCGGTGGCTGGCGCCGATCAGCCCCGCCGACGCGGGCGTTTCGGTTCGCCAGGGTCGGTTGGTTCGGTGGCGGCCGCACAGGCACGGCGGATGTCTTCCGGCAGTGGGATCGGACGGGCGGCAGCACGGTCGATCCAGACCAGGACCGAGTGGCCGTCGGCGTACAGCCGGTCGGGATGATCGGCATCGACGATCCGGTGGCCGAGGGTCAGACTGGTGCTGCCGATCCGGTCGGTATTCAGGCTGACGGACACGGTGGCCGGCCATTCGATCGGGCGCCGGTAGTTGATCTGGACGGCCGCCAGCAAGGGCGCGATCGCCGCTCGATCCCAGTCAGTGGCCAGCCGACGCAGCCAGGACACGCGGGCCTCCTCGATGTAGGTCAGGAAGTTGGCGTTGTTGACGTGGTTGAAGGCGTCCAGATCGCGCCAGCGCACTTCGATCCGATGTCGGATCAGTGCGCCATCGGCCGCCATCCCGGCTGCTGCCGGCGCCGACACGGGCGTGCGTGGTCGTGGCTTGCTGGCCTGTTGACTGCGGGCGCCGGCAGCAGCGGCGCGCTTGCGCGGGGCAGCTTTCTTTTCGCGGGTCTTGCTCATGCGGCCGATTGCTGTGTGGGCTGGGTCATGCCGAGCAGGGGGGCGAGATAGCGCCCGGTGTGTGACGCCGGAGTGCCGGCGATGGCTTCAGGCGTGCCGACCGCCAGGATGCGGCCACCGCGATGGCCGCCCTCGGGTCCGAGATCGACGATCCAGTCGGCGGTCTTGATGACATCGAGGTTGTGTTCGATCACCACCACGGTGTTGCCCTCGTTGCGCAGGCGATGCAGGATCGTCAACAGGTGTTCGATGTCGTGGAAGTGCAGGCCGGTGGTGGGTTCGTCGAGGATGTACAGGGTCCGGCCGGTGTCGCGCCGTGACAGTTCCTTGGCCAGTTTGACTCGCTGGGCTTCGCCGCCGGACAGGGTGGTCGCCGATTGGCCGAGCCGGATGTAGCCGAGGCCGACATCGGTCAGGGTTTCCAGCTTGCGGGCGATCGCCGGGATCGGCTCGAACAGCTTGAGCGCATCCTCGACGGTCATTTCCAGCACATCGTGGATGGAATACCCCTTGTAGCCGATCTCCAGGGTTTCACGGTTGTAGCGCTTGCCCCGACAGACATCGCAGGGCACATAGACATCCGGCAGAAAGTGCATCTCGACCTT
>DIHI01000156.1:0-6411 GCA_002420085.1 Lysobacterales bacterium UBA5700
GAGTCGGGAGTCGTTGAAGCGGCGATCGAGCGAGCCGTGGTCGATCGCGATGAACCCCTACCACCGTCATCGCGAGGCCCGAAGGGCCGGGGCGATCCATGCCACACCTCCGCGAAAGCCAACTCGCCCGCGATGCTGCCACATCCGGCTCATGGTCTTGCTTCGCTGCGCTCGCAATGACGGGGGTGGTGGGCCGCCGCAACACGCGCTTGCTTCTACGAATCCCAAATCCCGAATCCCAAATCCCGGCCCCAACTCAACCGGCCAATACCCGCACTGCCAGCCAGGTCGGGACGCCGAGGTAGAAGGCCAGTCGTGCGAGCCATTCCAGCCGGTTGCGGGTGGTCAGGGCCTGTTGCGGGCCAGCCAGCCAAGCGGCGAGCGTGCCGGCTTCGATCAGGATGCGCAGGCCGGCAGCGAACAGCATCAGGCCGATCGCCCAGGCGGTCCACCAGATCAGCAGGCCGGACAGCCAGGCGGTCGGTCCGTAGGTGTGGTACTCGCCGAAGGTGCCGCCGAAAGCGATGACCTGGTGCAGGCGGAAGGCCGGCAGGGCCGGCACCAGCGGGAACAGCAGGAACTTGCTCAGGGGGTGGTCGAGCCAGGGGCGGCGGGTCGCGGCGCGCAACTCGGCCTGTTCGGCACGGCTGCGGTCGCCTGGGCTTGCCCAGGACACGGGCGATCCGGCCTGTGCCAGGGCGCGGTGCAGTGCGATCGGATCGGCCAGGGCGATGCCGTGGTTCCAGCGCCGTCCGGATACGAAGCGCAGATCGACGCCGCTGATCGGCACGGGGATGCGCCAGGTGTGCAGGCGTTCGATTTCGCGGATCGGAATTTCGATGCGTCGGGTGCGTTGTTCGAGCACGAGCAGGTCGGCTTCGATCCGGGCCTGGGCCTTGAAGGTCCACCGGATCGCCCAGGCCGCCAGGGCCGGTGCCACGACGGTGAAGCCGAACAGTTGGAGTTGGATCAGCGCGTTGACCTGCAGGCCATCCCACAGCAGCATGCGCAGCAGCAGCCAGGCCAGTCCGGCACCGGCGGCGAGCCGCAGTGCGGCGGCCAACAGCCGCCAGACCGGGCGCAGCAGCACGACTTCGGCCCGGAAATCGGTCGCCGGTCCGGGTGGGTGCCGGGGGCCGGGCAGCAAGCCAGTCAGGCGCTGTCCGGTTGCATGCAGGGCGAGCAGGAGCAGCAGCACCAGACTGGTCGGGCCGAGCCAGTCGCCCCAGCGGACCATCAGGGTGGCGACCGGTGGGCGGACCGGAATCTCGCCGACCAGGACCGCTTGCTGGCCCATTTCGGTCCGGGCGACCACTTCGCCGGATTCGTCGATGATCGCGCTCAGGCCATTGCTGGTGACCCGCAGTTGCGGCAGCCGGGTCTCGATGCTGCGAAAGGCCGCGACCGCCAGGTGCAGACGGGCGCCCTCGGGGTGTTCGGTGAACCAGGCGTCGTTGGACAGTCCGAGGATGGCATTGGCGCCGAGGCGTGTCCCGTCGAGTGCCAGACTGGTGCGGACATCGTCGAGACAGATCAGCGGCAGGACATCGACCTGCCGGCCGTCGGCGGTGCGCAGCGGCAGCACCCGCGCGCCCGAGCCCGCCCGCCAGTTGCCGAGCCAGGGCAGCCAGTCGCGCAGCAGCGGGCCATCGATCCAGGCCGGCACGTATTCGGTCAAGGGGAACGGGTGGGTCTTGCGGTAATGGCCGATCAGGCCCTGCTGCGGCTGGACGAAGGCGGCCGAGTTGTATTCGCCATGGGTGTCGAGATCGTAGGTGCCGAACACCAGGGGCACGCCGACGGTATCGACGAAGCCCTGGATCTCGCGATCGAGATCGGCGCCGACCGCGCTCTTGGGCGAGCCGAACGTGGTCGGGTAGACGGTTTCCGACCACAGCAGTGCTTCGGCGCCCTGTTCACGCACGGCGTAGTCCGACAGGGTGTAGTGGGTGTCCAGCACGTGGCGGATCACCTCGTAGGCGCCCATTTCCTCGCGCAGGCGTTCGTAGTGGGTGATGTTGGACTGGATCAGTCCGATCCGGATCGATTCGGACGGTTCGGCCAGTTGCGTGTGCAGGGCCGACAGGCGCCAGTGGCCATAGCCGGCCATCGCTGCGACCAGGGCGGCGGCCAGGGCGATCGGGGCGAGCAGGGCACGCGGACCGGCACGCCAGCGCCGAACGGCGCCAGCGAGCGCGTCATTGACCAGCAGCAGGACAAGACTGAGGCTGGCGGCGCCGCCCAGGTCGGCCATCTGACGCAGGGTCGGCGAGGGCAGCAGGCCATGGCCCAGGGTGTCGCCCAGCAGTTTCGGCAGCAGCCACTCGCAGCCGACCCAGGCAGCGGCGCCGGCCAGTGCGGCGAGCAGGCTGCCATGGCGACGACCGGTCAGATGCCGGGCCAATGCGAAGGCCAGCACCTGGGCTTGCAGGATCGGTCCGAGCGCAGCCAGGATCAGCAGCGCGGGCAGCAGGCTGAGGCCGACGTAAGCCCCGAATGCGGCGGCGAACCAGCCGAACACCGCGAGCGCGAAGGCCACGGCCATCAGGACGGCGCTGATCAGGGTGCCGCTCAGGGTCCGGGTCCGGTCGAGTGCCAGCAGCCAGGGCAGCAGGGCCACGAAGCCGATCGGCCAGGCCGGGCCGCCGCTGGCATACAGCCCGAGCAGGGCGGCACTGGCGAGGATTGCCAGCAGGTGTCCGGCGCGGTGCAGCCAGGGTCGTGCCGTGGCGGTCGCGGTCGGTTCTGAGGCGGCGCGTTCGGATGGTGCGTGCGAAGCAGTCACTGCGGGTTTCTCATGGACGGATGGTTCCGGGTCGGTCCCGGCGGTCACGCGCGGTCGGTCGATGCGCGGCCGAATGCCGGGTGGTGATCGTGAGGGTCGAATCGGCGGTACGCGGTTCGAGGTTCGGCGGCATGGCGGTCAGGCGTGGTCGGCGCCCTGGCTCGGCAACCGGGTGGATGCGCCACGGCTGCGATCATGCAGTTCGGCTTCGGACCGTGGCGCCGAGGCTGTACTGCCGAGGACGCGATGCGCATCATCGCCGCCGCAGCAGCCGGGTGCGGCTCATGGCGAGGGTTCTGGGATCTCGACCTGGCGCAAGGGCAGGCCATCGGGCGCCAGTTCCGGCGGCACCACCCGGTCGGCCGGGATCTCGATCGCGGCGCCGGATTCGTCGTGGAACTCGAAGTCGGGCGAGAACATCAGGATCGGCTCGATCGGCTCGCCATCGTCGGTGACCTGATGGTGGCGGACGAAGCCTTCCGGCAGTTCGAAATCGTCGGGAACCGCCAGGCCCGGCAAGGGTGGGCTGGTGCCCGGAGGATTGAACGCGCCGAGGCCGGTGTGGATGCCAGCATCGTTCAGCCCGGCGATCACTTCGGCCATGGTCGGCACCGGATCGTTGAACGAGAAGTGGGCCGCAAGGTCATCGGGATCCTGGCTGGGCAACTCGAAGTCGTGGGCCGGCTCCTGCTCCATCACCTGCACCGGCTGCCGACGCACGGCACGCGGTGGTACCGCCGCACCGGGACGCGGGTGACTGACATTGGCACCGGCCAAGGGTACGGCCTGATCAGGTGTGGTCGGCGGGGTCCGAGCCAGATGCCACTGAAGGCCGGCAGCGAGTGCCAGGGCCAGCCCGATCGCCGGTGCCGACCGGCGTCGCCAGCCACCGCCAGGCGATTGCTTGCGGTGGATGCGGACACCATCGCCGCCCGAGTCGGGCGGCGAGGTGTGCGATGGATCCGGACGGTGCATCCGAAGCGCTCGCGGACCGGGTGGTTACGGCGTGGTCGGGTTGAACACCGACAGCGCCCAGCCCATCCGCTCGTGGCCGTAGCGGTTCCAGATGGTGCTCTTGCCGCCGGTGAAGGTGCTCTGGCGCGGTGCGCCGGTGCCAGTGCTGCCACCGAACAGGCCAGCCGTCACCGTGCCACCGGTGAAGGTCGGATGCACGTCATCGGACTGGATGTAGTCGAAGCTGCTGCTGGAGCTGACGAACTTGGTGTTGGCGTCGCGCAGGGTTGACTTCAGGGTGACCGAAATCCGATTGACGTAGCTGGCTTCGCTCTCACCCGCCACGTAGCGCAGGGCGTCGGAGTCGATCTGGCCGTCGCCATTGCTGTCGTAGTCGGCGCCCATGTACTGGGCGAAGCTGTCGGCACACTTGAAGCCCTTCTGGCGGGCGAACTCGCACATCCAGTAGTTCATCTTGGCCAGGGCCGGCAGGAAGGCATCACGCATGTTGACCGTGGCGCCGGTGGTCGAACTGCGGCACGTGCTCTGCACGTTGTCGGCGTTGTAGCCGGGGTAGAACAGATTGGAGATGACCTTGAGCTTGGTGTTCGGGTGGGCGTTGGCATTGATGTAGTCCATCGCTGCGGCCACATAGGTTCGGCAATTGGCGACCGCCGTGTTGATGCCGGTGAAGTTGCAGGTGCCGGTCTGCGACTTGAACGCCGAACGCGCTTGCAGGCCGTCGTTGCCGCACATCTCGAAGGTCACCACGCGGGTCGAACTGGCCTGCATGTACGAGCGCTCGCTGACGATCTTGTTGTTGTAGACGTCCGAGGCCACCGCGCCCGACTTGGTCCGACGGATGCTCTCGATGTCGGCATTCCACAGCGCCGAAATGTATTCGGCATCGACGGTCGGTGCCGAGTAGCGCGCGGCATTGGTGGTCGAGCCGTTGTAGCCGGCATAGATCGAATCGCCGTAGGCCACGATGCGGTACTTGGTGGTGGTGCCGGCGCGATCGACGGTCCAGGAGACGTTCTGATTGAGCGTGCTGGCGGCGGCATTGGAGCCGATCAGCAGCGCAGCGACAGCGGTCAGCAGCCGGGCTCGGCCGCCGAGATGACGGATATTCATGTGTTCCCTCCGAAAGTAAGTTGATACCCCTATGGCCTCCGACGAATGCGGAAGGCCAGACCAGCGGACAAACACGAGGCCCCGTCACCGGGTTCCTCCTTTTACCCGCGCCATACGCTAGGGTGTGGTGACGCGCGCTGTCACGACGCAGTGCAGCATGAACGGCTGCCCTGGCGAATGTTCAGGGCAGGAACAGGCCGAGCAGTGCGTTGTTGAAGCGCAGGCCCGATTCGGTCGGCCTGATCCGGTCGCCCTCGACCACCAGCCAGTCGTGGGCCACGGCCGCCGCGACCGGTGCCTCGATGGTGCTGCCGGCGAGACCGGTCCGCGCCTCGAAGGCGGTCAGCGAGAACCCTTCGTGCAGGCGCAGGGCATTGAGCATGAACTCGAACGGGCGGTCTTCAGGTGCGATCGCCGCCTCGGTCGCGATCCGGCCCGGCCCGGCGGCCTGGGCGAGGTAGTCGTTCGGATGCTTGCGCTTGGATCGGCGCAGGAGGGTGCCGTCGGCGCCCTGGGTGATCTTGCCGTGCGCCCCGGCGCCGATACCGAGATAGTCACCGAACCGCCAGTAGTTGAGATTGTGCCGGCAACGCAGGCCGGGGCGGGCGTAGGCGGAGATTTCGTAGTGCTCGAAGCCGGCTTCGGCGAGCCGGGTCTGGCACTCGCGCTGCATGGTCCAGGCTTCGTCGTCGTCGGGCAGCCCTTCGGGCGGACGGGCGGCGAACACGGTGTTCGGTTCGAGCGTGAGTTGATAGTGGCTGATGTGGCTTGGATCCAGCGCCACGGCCTCGGCGATGTCGCGCTCGGCCATGGCGACTGTCTGGCCGGGCAGGGCATACATCAGGTCGATGTTGAAATTGTCGAAGCCATCGGCTCGGGCCGATGCGATCGCTCGCCGTGCCTGATCGGCATCGTGGATGCGGCCGAGCCGCGCCAAACAGCCATCGTCGAAGCTCTGCACGCCGAAGCTCAGACGGTTGACCCCGGCCCCCAGATACGCGCGGAAGCGGCCGTGTTCGGCGGTGCCGGGGTTGGTTTCCAAGGTGACCTCAAGGCCGGGCTCGAAGCGCAGCAGGGCCGAGGCGCGGTCGAGGATGTCGGCGATCGTCGCCGGTGGAAACAGGCTCGGCGTGCCGCCACCGAAGAATACGCTGGTGACCGTGCGGCCCCACACCAGCGGCAGTTCCTGTTCGAGATCGGCGATCAGGGCGTCGGCGTAGTCGGTGAATGGCAATGACCCTTTGGCCGCGTGCGAGTTGAAATCACAGTACGGACACTTGCGAACACACCAGGGCAGATGGATGTACAGCGCCAGCGGCGGCGGCAACGGCCGACCGGCGGGCGAGGGCTGGACGGTGTCGGCTGCCGCCACGTGCTTACCGGAACCCCTCACGCAGCCGGTCACGCAGGTGTGCCAGCGCCTGGCCGCGATGGCTGAGGCGATGCTTGAGCGCCGGGTCCATCTCGGCTGCCGACAGGCCCTGCTCCGGATCGAGAAAGACCGGGTCGTAGCCGAAGCCGCCGGTGCCGCGTGGCGC
>DIHI01000156.1:6599-9739 GCA_002420085.1 Lysobacterales bacterium UBA5700
CCGTCGAGTGCGCTCAGCAGCTTGGCGATATTGGCGGGATGGTTGCCATGGCTGCCGGAATAGCGGGCGCTGTACAGGCCGGGCGCGCCATCGAGGGCATCGACCACCAGGCCGGAATCGTCGGCCAGGGCCGGCAGGCCGGTTTCGCGGCAGGCGTGTCGGGCCTTGATCAGGGCATTCTCGACGAAGGTGGTCGCGGTTTCGTCGGCATCGACCACACCGAATTCCGACTGTGCCAGCAACTCGATATCGAGATCGGCGAGCAATGTCCTCAGTTCGGCGAGTTTGCCGCTGTTGCTGCTGGCGAGTACCAGTTTCATCGCGTCCTCGTGGGTTTCGGTTCGATCAGATCCCAGCGGTTGCCATACAGATCGGCAAACACCACCACCGTGCCGTAGGGCTCATGGCGCGGCTGCTCCAGGAAATCGACCCCGCGTGCCGACATGGCCTGATGGTCGCGCGCGAAGTCGTCGGTATGCAGGAACAGCCCGACCCGACCGCCGGCATGGCGACCGATCGCCGCCCGCTGCTCGTCATTGACCGCCCGCGCCAGCAGGATGGCCGCCGTGCCATTGCCCGGTGGCGCGACCCGCACCCAGCGCTTGCCGCCGCCGAGATCGCTGTCTTCCAGCAGATTGAAGCCGAGCACCCCGGTGTAATAGGCGATTGCCCGGTCATAGTCATCGATCACCAGGGCGACCGCCACCAGAACCTGATTCATCGGCCAAGTGCCTCGCGCTGGGCAGCGACCAGTTCGGTGATCCCGGCCTGGGCGAGATCGAGCAGGGCATCGAACTCGCCGCGCCGGAAGGCGTGGCCCTCGGCGGTGCCCTGCACCTCGATGAAACCGCCGCCGTCGTTCATCACCACGTTCATGTCGGTATCGCAGTCGCTGTCCTCGGTGTAGTCGAGGTCGAGCACCGGCACCCCGCGCCAGATGCCGACCGACACCGCAGCGATCGCTCCGTGGATCGGGTCGCGTTCGATCTGCTTGCGGCGCAGCAGCCAGGTCACGGCATCGGCCAGGGCGACGTAGGCGCCGGTGATCGCCGCTGTGCGGGTGCCGCCATCGGCCTGCAGGACATCGCAATCGAGGGTGATGGTGCGTTCGCCAAGCGCGTGCAGATCGACACAGGCACGCAGCGAACGCCCGATCAGTCGTTGAATCTCCAGCGTGCGGCCGCCCTGCCTGCCCTGGGCCGCCTCGCGCGTGCTGCGGCTGTGGGTTGCCCTGGGCAGCATGCCGTATTCGGCGGTCACCCAGCCTTGGCCCTTGCCGCGCAGAAAACCGGGCACTTTGTTCTCGACGCTGGCAGTACACAGCACCTGGGTGTCACCGAAGGCGATCAGCACCGAACCTTCGGCGTGTCGGGTGTGGCCGCGCGCGATTCGGATCGCGCGCATCTGATCGGCTGCGCGACCGCTCGGGCGGACGATTGACGTGCTATCGGACATGCGATTTCCCGCGTTGGGCGCAAAAGTTTACCATTCGCCCTCCACCCTGCCCGAGCGATGCCGATGATCCGCAGCATGACCGCCTTCGCTGGCGCCGAACGCGCGACCCGCTTCGGCACCCTGGCCTGCGAGTTGCGCGCGGTCAATCACCGCTACCTCGACCTGAGCGTGCGCCTGCCCGATGACCTGCGCGCCCTTGAGCCGCGTCTGCGCGAGCGGGTGGCGGCGCGGGTCGCACGCGGCAAGCTCGATCTCGGCTTCCGATTCCGGGCCGGCTCGGCCGCCGGTGCCGACCTCCGACTCGACCCGGCCGTACTGGCGCGCCTGTCGCAACTGGCCAGCGAGGTGGTGGCCGGATTCTCCGGCATGCGGGTCGAGTTCACCGAACTGCTGCGCTTTCCCGGCGTGCTGATCGAGAACGAGACCGATCGCGACGGCCTGCATGCCGAAGCGATGGCCGTGCTTGATGAGGCACTCGATGCCTTCGTCGCCACCCGCGAACGCGAGGGCGCGATGCTGGCGCGTGGATTGCGCGATCGGCTCGACGCCGTGGCCGCCATCGCTGCCTCGATCCGAACCTGGCTGCCGGACATCCGCGCCGGACTGCGCCAGCGGCTGGCAACCCGACTCGCCGAATTCAGCCACAGCCTCGACCCCGGACGGCTGGAACAGGAACTGGTTCTCTGGCTCCAGAAGATCGACGTCGATGAGGAACTCGACCGCCTTGATGCCCACATCGCCGAAGCCCAGCGCGTGCTGGCGCTCGATGAAGCGGTCGGCCGCCGCATGGACTTCCTGCTTCAGGAGTTCAACCGCGAGGCCAACACGCTCGGCTCGAAATCGGTGGATGCGCGCACCTCGCGCGCCTCCGTTGAACTGAAAGTGCTGATCGAACAGATTCGCGAGCAGGTGCAGAATGTCGAATGACGCCGTGCCATCAATGAGGGAACAGGGTATGGCCGATCCAAGTCGCAGCGGCATCGCGCCCGACGGCGTGGCCGGGATGGTCGCCGCAGTCCACGGCACGACCCGCGACCTCCGTCCATGAACGGCAGTCTGTTCATCGTCGCGGCGCCATCCGGAGCTGGCAAGTCGAGCCTGGTCAATGCCCTGCTGGCACGGATCAGCGGTGTCCGGCTGTCGATATCGACCACCACCCGGCCCGCTCGGCCGGGCGAGAGCGAGGGCCAGCACTATCACTTCAGCGATGTCGAGACCTTTCGCCGCGAGCGTGATGCCGGCGCGTTCCTGGAGCATGCTGAAGTTCACGGCAATTTCTACGGCACCCGGCGCTCAGCGGTCGAACCCTTCCTCCAACGCGGCGAAGACGTCTTGCTGGAAATCGACTGGCAGGGTGCCCGCCAAGTGCGCAGCGCCTGGCCCGACTGCGTATCGGTGTTCATCCTGCCACCGTCGCGCGAAGAACTGGAGCGACGCCTGCGGACACGGGCCCAGGACAGCGAAGCGACCATCGCCAAGCGTCTGGTCGCCGCGCGGGAAGAGATCCTGCATTGTTCCGAGTTCGATTACCTGGTGGTCAACGACCGCTTCGAGGATGCCCTCGATGATCTGGTCCATATCTTCCTGGCCCGGCGCCTGCGCCTGTCCAGCCAGCGCAGTCGCCATGCCGGCCTGATTTCCGCC
Organism: Lysobacterales bacterium UBA5700; assembly: GCA_002420085.1. Lineage (GTDB taxonomy): Bacteria > Pseudomonadota > Gammaproteobacteria > Xanthomonadales > Xanthomonadaceae > UBA11164. Next base: position 9,699 of record DIHI01000156.1, read on the forward strand.
TTGCTCGAATCAGGCGATGCCTGATCCGGCGGGCGCCGATG
>DIHI01000156.1:9941-10449 GCA_002420085.1 Lysobacterales bacterium UBA5700
GACATTACGGCTTTGGGCTAACACAGACATGACCGACTCTTGCCGGCTCGGTGTGCGAGTGGTACTCTGATCGACTTGATTTTTCTCACCCGACCGCGTCGCAGCGCCGATGCGCCGTCACAGCACCCCAGGGGGCCTCCGGGACCGCCCGGTCCGTGATCGGCAACCACCCCGGCCAGCGCGCCCAGCCTCAGCGGAGAACCCAAACCATGGCCCGGATTACTGTCGAAGACTGTCTGGAAGTGGTCGATAACCGATTCCAACTCGTGATGATGGCCGCCAAACGCGCCCGTCAGCTCAGCAAGGGTGTGGCCTCGGCGATCGATGGCGACCCCGACGACAAGCCCACCGTGACCGCCCTGCGCGAGATCGCCGCCCGCCGGATCGATCTACGCACGATCGACGAAATTGAACAGGCTGAACGTGAACGCGCCGAGCGCGAAGCCCTGGAATGGGCTGCCGCCGAGATCGTCGATGACGACAAACTGGGTGATGATTGACTTGCGAG
>DIHI01000108.1:0-17330 GCA_002420085.1 Lysobacterales bacterium UBA5700
GGCCGTGATGTCAGTGGCGAACTTCACCACCTTGTAGGGCTTGCCGTTGGCATCGAGCACCGGGTTGTAACTGGCCTGGATCCAGATCTCGCGACCGCCCTTGGCGATCCGCTTGTACTGGGCGGCATCGTATTCGCCACGGCCAAGTTTGGTCCAGAACGCCCGATACTCCATGCTGTCGCGATAGGACGGCTCGACGAACAGGCTGTGGTGCTTGCCGACGATCTCGTCGAGCGAGTAGCCGATCGCATCGAGAAAGTTTCGGTTGGCGGTGATGATCGTGCCGTCGAGGTTGAATTCGATGGTCGCTTGCGACGTGTTGATGGCGGCGACGATGCTTTCGAGTTCGGCCATACGCGCATCGGCCCGCGCGTCGCTGATGGTTTCGTTACCGGGAATGGGGTTGGGCAGGCTGCTCATGATCGGATTCCTGTATCAGTGGGTCTGGGGCGGGATGGTGGACAGGGCACCGCCGGAGATCAGGCGGTCGATGTCGATGAGGATGAGCATCCGTTGCTCCAGGGCGCCGATACCGGTGATGTACTGGGTGTCGAACTGCCCGTCGAATTCCGGTGGCGGGCGAATCTGTTCGCTGCCGAGGGCGATCACGTCGGACACGCCATCGACGACCATGCCGACCACCCGCTCGCCCAGGTTGAGCACGATCATCACGGTCAGATCGCTGTAGTCGGCACGTTCGAGGTTGAGCTTGAGGCGCATGTCGATCACCGGCACGATGGTGCCGCGCAGGTTGATCACGCCCTTGATGAAGTGCGGTGAGTCGGGGATTCGGGTGACCGTGTCATAGCCACGGATTTCCTGGACCTTGAGGATATCGACGCCGAACTCCTCCTCGCCGAGGGTGAATGTGAGGTACTCGCCGCTGATGCTGCGACCGGGGCGGCCGGTCGGTTCTGCGGCGCCATGAATCGCGGTTTCCGCGCTGACGCTCATCGCTGGTTCTCCGTTGCTGTGTGGCGCATGTGAGTGGTGTCGGGTCAGCGTGGCCTCAGGCAGCAGCCGACAGGCCACGCGCGAGACCACCGACATCGACGATCAGCGCCACCCGACCGTCACCCATGATGGTCGCGCCCGAAATTCCATGGACGCGGCGGTAGTTGCTTTCCAGACTCTTGATCACGACCTGCTGTTGACCGACCAGTTCGTCGACTTCCATCGCCACCTTCTTGCCGTCGGCTTCCAGCAGAACTACGGTCCGGCGGTCATCGCGACGATCGGCGGGCGGTACTCGGAACACGTCATGCATCCGATGCAGCGGCAGGTAGTCGTCGCGCACCTTGAGCAGGCGGCCGGCGCCACCGACCGACTTGATGTCGGTCGCGGTCGGGGTCAGCGATTCGATGATGAAATTGAGCGGGATGATGTAGGTCTCGCCACCGACCGCCACCGACATGCCGTCGAGGATCGCCAGCGTCAACGGCAGCTTGATCGCGATCCGGGTGCCGCGCCCGGCCTGACTGTGAATCTGCACCTCGCCGCCGAGCGCGGCGATGTTCTTCTTGACCACATCCATGCCGACGCCGCGACCGGACAGGTCGGTGACCTCGGCGGCGGTCGAGAAGCCGGGCGCGAAGATCAATTGCCAGACCTCGGCATCGCTCATGGCGTCGGAGCCAGGCAGACCACGCTCGGCGGCCTTGGCGAGAATGCGCTCGCGATTGAGGCCGGCACCGTCGTCCTCGATCTCGATGACGATGTGACCACCCTGGTGCGAGGCTTTCAGACTGAGCGTTCCGGTCTCGTCCTTGCCGGCGGCACGCCGTGCCTCCGGCAGTTCGATGCCGTGATCGATGGCGTTGCGGACCAGATGCACCAGTGGGTCGGTGATCTTTTCGATCACGCTCTTGTCGAGTTCGGTGCTTTCACCGACCGTCTTCAGCCGCAGTTTCTTGCCCAGCTTGCCGGCCAGATCGCGGGCCAGACGCGGGAACCGGCTGAACACGAACTCGACCGGCAGCATGCGCACGCTCATCACCGCTTCCTGGAGGTCGCGGGTGTTGCGATCGAGTTGATTGAGGCCGTTCAACAGCTTCTCATTGAGCACCGGATCGAGCGACTCCGAGAGTTGCTGGAGCATCGCCTGGGTGATGACCAGTTCGCCGACCAGGTTGATCAGGGCATCGACCTTGCCGACATTGACCCGCAGCGAGCCTTCGCTGGTGGCCGCCGTGCCTGCTGCTGCGCTGCCACCGCCGATCGCACCGGCCGTGGCGCCGGTCGCGGCAACACCGGTACTAGCGACCAGCAGCGGTCCGGCACGCTCGGCAGCATCTGGATCGTGGTCGTGGTCAGCACCGCTGACGGCCTGCCGGCGGGCGCTGCCGAGCGCTTCGATGCGCAGTTCGCACTGATCCTCGACCCAGGCGAAGGCATCCTCGACGGCACTGGCTTCGACCGGCGCTTCGAGCGCCAGATGCCAGGCCAGGTAGGACACGAACGGATCGATCTCGGCAAAACCCGGCAACGCCTCGTCGATGCAACGGGCATTGAGCGGCCCGTGACGTTCCAGTTCGCCGAAGATGCGCAGTGGGTCATTGCCGCTCTGGAACAGGTCCGGGTCGGGCTTGAAGGCGATCGACCAACCGCCGGTCGCAGCCCTTGCCGGCGCGACGGTGGCAACCGAGGCAGCGCTGGCACCGCCGCTCGACGGGGCATTCAGCAAGGCGCGCAGCCGGGCTTCGGACGCAGCGACGGCATCGCCGTCGATCGGATCGCCGTGTTCGGCGGCGGCCAGCAGGCCGCGCAGGACATCGACGGCACCCAGCAGGGTCTCGATGCCTTCGGCAGCGATCGGGCGCTGACCCGAACGCATGCCGTCGAGCAGGGTCTCCAGGTGATGGGTGAAGCCGGATACGGCAGTGAATCCGAAGGTGCCGGCACCGCCCTTGATCGAGTGGGCGGCGCGGAAGACCGAATTGATCGCTTCGGCCGAACCTTCACCCGCCTCCAGTCCGAGCAGGCCGGACTCCATGACATCCAGACCTTCCCGACTTTCCTCGAAGAAGGTGGCATGAAACCGTGCGAGATCGATGGCCATGGCGATCAACCCAGCACTTTGCGCAGGGTGGCGATCAACTGCTCGGGATTGAACGGCTTGACCAGCCAGCCGGTGGCACCGGCCGCCTTGCCCTCCTGCTTCTTGTCCATGCCGGCCTCGGTGGTCAGCATCAACAGCGGCGTGAAGCGGTAATCGGGCAACTGGCGCAGGGCACGGATCAGGCTGATGCCGTCCATGTTCGGCATGTTGACGTCAGCGACCACGGCATTGAAGCGATCGCGTTTGGCCTTGGCCAGTGCCACCACACCATCTTCGGCTTCGACGACATCGAATCCGGCCTGGGTCAGGGCAAAGCCGACCATCTGGCGCATTGATGCCGAATCGTCCACGGCGAGAATACGGGTTGCGCTCATCGTGCGTCCTCCAGGCCCAGCGTTTCGGTCATTCCCAGGGTGCGTGCGGCGGCGACCAGCTTCGGGTCGGCGCCATCGAGCCGGGTCTTGCGCCCCGACAGGGTCCGCTCGCGGACGAAGGCGTACAGCAGTTGCATGCTGGCACCGTGGATGCGCGAGACGTCGTCAGCGGACAGCACGACGCTGCGACGGGTTTTCAAATGGGGCTCCAGCAAGGACTTGAGCTGCGCTGCGGCTTCGATTCCAAGATCCGGCCCGAGATCGACGGCGGCCATCGACAACACCTGTGTTTGAAGGGGGTTCGTGTCCAATATCGGAGTCCGGTATCGAAACTTGAGCGCAGCAACCGTGGTTCGATGCCATGCGACCGCCGTGCTCAGCCGGCCAGCAGGGCGTCGGCCGACAGCAGGATGGTCGGTGCCACTCCGATCCGGCAGACACCGCGAATGAAGCGATTGCCGCGATCGAGCAGGCCCGGTTCGATCGTCTCGATGGCCTCGGTGGTAATCGCGACCACATCGCCAACCGCCGACACCTTGAGGCCGAGGCAGGTGCCATCGGCTTCCAGCACGATCACTCGGCTGTGTTCATCGAACGGCACCGACGGCAAGGCCAGGCGCTGGGCCAGATCGAGCACCGGCACCAGCAGCCCGCGCAGATTGATCAGGCCGAGCAGGGCGACATCGGTGCCGCGCACCGGCACGATGTCGGGCACCAGCAGCACTTCCTGAGCCTTGACCACTTCGATTGCGAACGGTTGTTCGCCCAGCCGGAACGACAGCCAGGACACGGTCGGGGTCGGTCGCACCGGGGTCGGGCCGGGCGTGTCCTTCACCGCCGGCACACCGCGAATTGCGGCCGGACGGGCCACCGGTGGCGAACGCGGCTGCTCGGTCGGCGACGCCGCGCGCAACTGCGGCAAGGAGACGGCCGATGCCGTGCGGATCGCTCGCGGTCGGGCCGCGTCAGACGTGGCCGGAGCCGATGCTGGGCGCGCCGCCTCGGGCGGGTCTGCTGTGGACGGGTTTGCTGTGGGCTGGCTTGCTGCGGACGGGTTTGCTGCGGGCGGGTTTGCTGTGGGCTGGCTTGGTGCGGACGGGTCTGCTGCGGGCACGGCCGGGCGCGGATGCGGGGCGGCCTGCTCCTGACTGGCGGTGGCAGCGGTCGTCGGTCCGGCCTCAGCGACCAGATCACTGAGATAGTCTTCGAGCAGTTCCGGGCTCATGCCGCCGACTCCATCGGCAGATCGCGAGCCATCAGCCATTCGAGGGCATCGCGATAGGCACTCATGCCGCGAGCGCTGCCATCGGAATCGCCGAGCAGATGGTCGCTGGCGCGCAGCCGGGTATCGACCGGGATGACGGCTGGACTCACTCGTGGTCCGTGATTCCGGCGCAGTTCGTCGAGAGTGTCCTGGGCGATCCGGGTGCGGCGATCGAACAGGGTCGGCAGGATCGACAGCGTGCAGGCGCGTCCACGCGAGCGTTCGATCATCGCGCAGGTGCGGATCATGCCGTTGAGTCCGTGGATGGCCAGCGGCTCGGTCTGGGTCGGCACGATCACGTGATCGGCAGCAGCCAGGGCATTGACCATCAACAGGCCGAGCGTGGGCGGACAATCGAGCAGGACGCTGTCATAACCGGACACTCCGTCGAGGGCGCGAACCAGGGCCATGCCCAGGCCCGGCCGGCTGGCGCTGGTCCGTTCGAGGGTGGCCAGACCGGCCTGGCCGGCGACGAAATCCAGCCCCGATCGCGGCGATGGTCGCACCAGATCGGCCAGCGGCGGCGGCGACCCATCGAACAGCGCCAGGGTTCCGACCGGCGGCGGATCGACCGGAACAGCCATGCTGCGGGTCAACGAGGAATGCGGATCGAGATCGATCGCCAGCACCCGCTGTCGCCGTTGTACCAGCAGGCTGGCCAGGGCGAGCGTGGTGGTGGTCTTGCCGACCCCACCCTTTTGATTGCCGATTGCCCAGATGCGCATGATCACTGCTCCTCGGACTGGCTCACGGTCGATCCGATCGATTGATTCGGCTCGGGCGTCGGCTCGGACGGCTGATCCGCGTGCTCGCTGTCGGACTCCGGCCGCGCCAGCACGACCACCACCACCCGACGATTGAGCCGCCGACCGTCCGGGGTGTCATTGCCGGCGATCGGGCGCGTGTCGGCGTGGCCGACGATCGCCATCCGCGTTTCCGGCACCGCCCGTGCGGCGAACAGATGGACGACACTGGCGGCCCGAGCGGCCGACAGCTCCCAGTTGGTCGGGTAGATGGATGTGCTGATCGGGACCGCATCGGTGTGCCCTTCGATTCGCAATGGATTCGAGAATGGCTGCAATACCCGTGCCAGGCGATCGAGGATGTCCACGGCGATCGGTTCCGGCGTGGCGACGCCACTGGCGAACAGGATGTCGGAACGGATTTCCACTTCCAGGAATCGTCGCTCCCGTCGAACCCGGATCAGATCGCGTTCGATCATGTCGGCCAGCGCATCCTCGACCTGGGCGGAGATCTCGGCCAGACGTTCCCTGGCAGCAGACTCGGCCGCCGCATCGCTGGCGCGCGAATCGGCCGTGGCGGACGACGGGTTCGGCGCGGTCCTGACGATCCGTGGTCGCTCCGGCCAGTCACGCAGCGGCACCGGTGCGATCGGCCCACGCGCACCCGGCCGGCTCATCGGCGGTGCGCTGTCGCGCCGACTGCCGGACGGCTCGATGGTGCCGAGTTGGATCGGGGTGATCGCTCGCGGCGGTCCACCGAACGCTTCGGCCATGGCATCGGCGAGCACCCGATACTTGCCTTCGTTGAGCGAGGAGATCGCATACATGACCACGAAGAAGGCCAGCAGCAGAGTCACCAGATCGCCATACGGGATGGCCCAGGCTTCGTGATTGACGTGGTCTTCGTGGTGGGCTTTACGTGCCATCGCAGTCTCGCCTTGGCGGTTGGCGATCCGGCACCGTCGGTCGCGACCGGCGCCGCACCGTCGATCAGTGCAGGAAGCCGGCCAGCCGGGCTTCGATGTTGCGCGGGTTCTCACCCTGCGCGATCGCGATCAAACCCTCGATCACCAGTTCGCGCTCGCGGGTGCGTCGAGCGAGCACGTCCTTGAGCTTGTTGGCCATCGGCAGCAACAGCAGGTTGGCGGCCCCGATGCCGTAGACGGTCGCAGTGAAGGCGGCAGCGATGCCGGGCCCGAGCTTGCTCGGGTCACTGAGATTCTTCATCACCGCCATCAGCCCGAGTACGGCACCGATGATGCCGAGCGTCGGGGCGTAGATGCCCATGCCCTCGAACACCTTGGCAGCGGCGGTATCGCTGTGGCGCTCGCTGTCCAGATCGATTTCCAGCATGCTGCGGATCGCCTCCGGCTCGACGCCATCGACCAGCATCTGCAGGCCCTTGCGCACGAACGGATCGGTCTGGCGGGCCACTTCCGGCTCCAGCCCGAGCAGTCCCTGCTTGCGCGAGACACCGCTCCAGCCGACGATCCGTTCGATCAGAGCGGCGCCCTCACTGGGCGGCGGCTTGATCACCCAGATCGCGATCGCCAGTGCCCGCTTGAAGGTCGGCATCGGGGTTTGCAGCAGAATCGCTGCGATCGTGCCAATGATGACGATCACGAAGGCGGCGCCATTCCACAATGCCGCCGCACCGGCGCCCTTGAGGATGCTGCCGCCGATCAGCGCGAACAGCGCCATCAGCATGCCGGCGAGACTGAGAATATCCATCGCCGATGGGTATCGGCTGTCGAGCCGGATTCTTGACCGCAGGCCGGAGGATCGGCCGTTCAGTCGGCGCCGTGGCGCAGGGCGTCGATGTCGAGAATCAGTGCCATGCTGCCATCACCGGTCAGCGCCGCACCGACATAGCCCTTGAGCGATTGCATCGCGGTCGGCAGCGGCTTGATGACGATCTCCTCGCGGCCATGGACATCATCGACCCGCAGGCCGATCTGGCCTGGGCCGCTCTGCATCACCACCACGTGCTCGGGCCGCTCGGCCGGTGCGTCCGCCAGCCATTCGCGCAGGCTGAACAACGGCAGTGCCTTCTCGTGCCGATACAGGATCGGCGCACCATCGACCCAACGCAGTTGCCGCGGGTCGAAGTGCAGCACTTCGCGCACCCGCGCCAAGGGCAGGGCGAAGGTGCGGCCGCCAGCGCCGATCAGCAGGGCCGGCAGGATTGCCAGGGTCAATGGCACCTGGACGATGAAGGCCGTGCCCTCGCCCGGCCGCGAGCGAATCTGGATGCGACCGTTGAGCTCGCGGATGCGCGACTGCACCACGTCCATGCCGACCCCGCGTCCGGAAATTTCGGTGACCACCGCCTTGGTCGAGAAGCCGGGCTGGAAGATCAGGTGCAGGCATTCGTCGTTACTGAGTCGAGCCGCCGCTTCCGGTTCCAGCAGACCCTTCTCGATCGCCTTGCGGCGCAGGGCTTCAGGGTCCATGCCGGCGCCGTCCTCACGGACTTCGATGGCGATGTGATCGCCTTCCTGGCGGGCGGCAAGCAAGACCTGACCGACCCGTGACTTGCCGAGCCGCTCGCGGACATCGGGCATTTCGATGCCGTGATCGATGGCATTGCGAACCAGGTGTACCAGGGGATCGGAGAGCGCCTCGACCAGGGTTCGATCGAGTTCGGTGTCGGCCCCTTCCAGCACCAGATCGACCTCCTTTTCGAGGGTCCGGGCGACGTCGCGGGCCAGTTTCGGAAAGCGTTGAAAGACCCGGCCGATCGGCTGCATGCGGGTCTTCATCACCGCGTTCTGGAGCCGGGTGGTGGCGACATCAAGGGTGGTCACCGCGCGATCGAACTCGTCGCCATCGATCTGCTTGCGCAGCGCCTTGAATCGATTGCGGGCCAGGACCAGTTCACCGACCAGATTGACCATCGCATCCAGCCGCTTGGCCTCGATGCGCAGGGTCGGCTCAGCCGCCGGTTCCGCACGGGCGCTGCGCTCACGGTTGGCATCGGGTAGCTGACCGCTGTCGCTCGACGGTACACGGGCCGAACCTGACGCTGCTCGTGCTGCTGCCGGCGGGCTGACTGTCACCGCTGGCGGCGGGCTTGCCGCGGCCGGCTCGGCGCCATTCAATCGATCCAGCAGGGCCTCGAATTCGTCATCGCTGATCGGTCCATCAGCGCTGGCGAATGCGGCCAGCAGATCATCCCCGGCCGGATGCGTGACGGTCGGATGCTCGGCCATCGGCAGCAGTCCGGCCCAGGCCAGCACCGGCTGCAATACCTCCGGCGGCGCCGATTGCGGCTGGCGCCCGCTGGACAGGGCAGCCAGCATGCGCTGCACCTGGTCGAGCAGGGCCTGAGCGCCGTCGAACAGCACGGCATCGGCGCTGCGCTTGCCGGATCGGACCAGGCCGAAGGCTTCCTCGACGGCATGGCAGGCTTCAACCATCGGCGTCAGTTCGAGGAAGCCGGCACCGCCCTTGATGGTGTGAAAGCCGCGAAACACCGAGTTCAGCAACTCACCGTCACTCGGCGCCTGTTCCAATGCGACCAGTTCCTCGCCGAGGCGCTCGGCGATCTCTCCGGCCTCGATCAGGAAGTCGGCAGCGACACCATCGTCAAGGTCGATCATGACTACAGCCCCAGGTCCGACAGCAGGGCGTCGGCGGCATCCTGTGATACGCCGTGACGGTCGAGCCCGGCGATCACTGGGCCGGCCAGTTCCGGCTGGTTTGCACCGGTGCGACCCTCGTCGAAACCCAGCGCGCTCAGTGTCCGGTGGATGCGCCCGACCAGACCGACCACGCGACCGATGATCTGTCCGCACAGATCCTGATGCGACTGGGCCAGGGCCAGTTCACCGAGCAGGCCGCGCAGCCGACGCAGGGCGTCGGCATCGACCGTCGGCATGGGATGGGCCTCGACCGCGTCGATCGTCTCGCGACAGCGCTCGACCAGATCGAGGGTGCGATGGGTGGCGTCCTCGGTCATGCGCACGACATGGTCGAGCCGCGCGCAGGCATCCGGCAGTTCGCCCAGGTCCATCCCCTCCTCGGGCAGGTGCCCGAGCGCGGCATTCAGCTCGCGCGACAGTCGGGCCAGTGCCTGGGCCGCACCCTCGCGTTCGCCGGCCAGTCCGCGCAGCCGATGGCGACAGCCATCCTCGTCACCGGATTCGAGTGCCGCCAGTGCCTCGTGCAGGGCATTCGCCAGCACCTCACGCCCACCATCGGCCGGCCGACCGGTCGCGATCACGCCGCCGACTCCAGTCGGCCGAAGATGCGGTCGAGCTTTTCCGACAGCGTCTGGGCATTGAACGGCTTGATGATGTAGCCATTGACCCCGGATTGTGCGGCTTCGAGAATCTGCTCGCGCTTGGCCTCGGCGGTGACCATCAGGACCGGGATCCTGGCCAGGGCCGGATCCTTGCGGATCGCCTTGAGCAGTTCGATGCCGGTCATTCCGGGCATGTTCCAGTCGGTGACCACGAAATCGAACGGCGCACTGCGCAGGGCCGCCAGGGCGGTCGCCCCGTCATCGGCCTCGGCGGTGTTCTGGAAGCCGAGGTCGTTCAGCAGATTCTTGACGATCCGGCGCATCGTCGAGAAGTCATCGACGATCAGGATTCTCATGTTCTTGTCCAACGGATGATCTCCGGTTATCCCTACTCGAAATCCTCGGGGTCGCTGTCCTGTCCGAGCCGGGCGCGCAACCGCACCATCGCCTGGCCATGGATCTGACAGACCCGTGATTCGCTGACCCCGATAACGGCACCGATCTCGCGAAGGTTTAGCTCCTGCTCGTAGTACAGCGAGAGCACCAGTTGCTCGCGCTCTGGCAGGCCAGCGATCGCCTCGGCCAATCCGGCGCGGAATTCCTGGCGCTCCAACTGCCGTTCCGGCGAGGGCTCGGAATCGGCGAAACGCGGGCTGTCGCCCTCTTCCTGGCAGCCGTCGAGGCTGATCACGTGCCCGCGCGCGGCGCCTTCGAGGAACTTCTGGTAGTCATCGACCGACAGGCCCATCGCCCGCGCCACTTCAACCTGCGAGGCCGAGCGGCCCTCGCGCTGCTCGATGACCCGGGTCGCCTCGGCGGCCTCCCGGACCCGCCGATGTACCGAGCGCGGCACCCAGTCGCCGCGACGGATTTCATCGATCATCGCGCCGCGAATGCGGATCGAGGCATAGGTCTCGAACGAAGCACCCTGACTGGCGTCGTAATGGCCGGCGGCCTCGATCAGGCCGATCATGCCAGCCTGGATCAGATCGTCGATATCGACCGAGGGCGGCAGTCGGGCGATCAGATGGTGGGCCAGCCTGCGAACCAGTTCGCCGTGGCTGTGGATCACTTCGGTCGCGCCCTGACGGCTGGCCGATCGATACTGGCGGTGGGCGAACAGGCTCATGCGGCGGCTCCTGGTCCGATCATGCGTTCGACGAAGAATTCGACGCCACCGCGAGGACCGCTCGGCGCCTGCCATTTGTGCGCGCGCCGAGCGATCGCAGTGAATGCCATCGCCGAGACGCTGGAGGGATAGGCTTCCAGCACGGCCTGCTGGCGCTGCACCGAGCGTCGCAGCCACTCGTCGTGCGGGATGTCGCCGAGGTAGCTCAGGACCACGTCCAGAAACCGCTCGCAGACCCGGCTCAGCTTCTCGAACAATTCCCGCCCCTCGGCCGGCGAGCGCACCATGTTGGCCAGGACATTGACCCGAGTGACGCCACGTTCACGCGACAGCAGCTTGATCAGCGCGTAGGCGTCGGTGATCGACGCCGGTTCGTTGCAGACCACGACGATCACATCCTGGGCCGCCTGGCTGAAGGTCAGCACGCTGTCGGACAGGCCGGCGGCGGTATCGACCACCATCACGTCGAGATCGAGGTCCAGTTCGGAAAAGGCATGGACCAGACCGACGTGCTCGACCGGACGCAGCTCCGCCATCTGCCGACGCCCGGAGGCGGCAGGAACGATCGACAGTCCACCCGGCCCCTGCAACAGGGTGTCGATCAGCCGGCACCGCCCTTCGATCACGTCGGCCAGGGTGAACCGTGGCGACAGGCCGAGCAGGACATCGACATTGGCCAGACCGAGATCGGCATCGAGCAACAGGGTGCGTCGCCCGGATTGCGCCAGGGCCAGAGCCAGGTTGACCGACACGGTGGTCTTGCCGACCCCGCCCTTGCCACCGGTGACCGCAATGACCCGCACTGGCTTGCGCGGGCTCGGCACCAGACTCAGGCCGGGTGGACGGGTCGAGGGGATGGGATCAAGCTGTTGCATGCCGGTTCTCCGAGTGGTCGTGGTCCCGCCCGACCGGCGCCGTTTCGCCCAGTCGCAGCACGAGTCGATGCGCCTGAGCGCGATGAATGTCTTCCGGTACCCGCTGGCCATCGGTGACGTAGGCCAGCGGCAGCCGTTGCTTGATGACCACCGACAGAGCACCGCCGAGCCGCGCGGTTTCGTCGAGCTTGGTCAGGATCGCGCCCTCCGGTGCGGCGCAGCGGAACCGTCCGACCACGTCGAACAGATCGCCGCACTGGCCGTTGGCCGGCAGCACCAGCAAGCTGCGGATGCGCCGGGCCGCACTGATCCAGTTGAATTGCGCGTGCAGACGGCGGTCGTGCTGACTCAGACCCGGGGTGTCGATGATGGTCAGCGGATAATCGGTGAGCCGCTCCAGCAAGTGCGCCAGCGTCTCCGGCGAATCGGCCTCGAAGGTGGCGACACCGAGCTGGCGGCCGAACTGCGCCAGTTGCTCGTGACCACCGACCCGACTGCCGTCCAGCGAAACCAGGGCGACATCCCGGGCGCGGCCGGTCTGGGCGTACCGTGCCGCCAGCTTGGCAGCAGTGGTGGTCTTGCCGACACCGGTGGCACCGATCAGGGCGAGCACGCCGCCTTCCAGGATCGGCTCATGGGTCGGAATCAGGATCGACTTGGCCAACAGCGCCAGTTGCAGACCGCGACTGCGGCCAGGCACGGTGTCGGCCGGAATGCTGGCCGCGATCGACCGCGCCAGATCGGGATCGCAGCCATAGCGCGCCAGGTCATCGAGCGCCTGAGCCCGAACCCGCACACCACGCAGGCGCTCTTCGCCGAAGCGGCCCAGTTCGCGCTCGATGGTCTCGCGCATGGCGACGATTTCCCGGCGCAGCGCGACAATCTCCGGGTCCACCGGAATCGCCCGCAAGGCCGGCTCGCGGCCGTGCGGATCGGGCGCAGCATCCACTGGCGGTGCCACCGGCGTCGGTGCCTCGCCCCGCAGCGCCTGGCGCACCAGTTCCACGTCGTAGTCGGTGGCGGCGACGATCTCGACGCCATCATCGACCCGGCGGCTGGTGAGGATCACCGCCTGCTCGCCCTGTTCCTGTCGGACTCGGGCCAGTGCGGAGCGCATGTCGGCGGCGGTGAAGCGTTGAATCTTCATGTCGGTTTCTCGTTTCGGTGGCCGGCGGCCGGTGCCTCGACCTGTATCCAGGTGTTCAGCTCACCGAACCCACCAATTTCACGTGCTTGTCTTCGGGAACCTCCGGATAGGCCAGCACCGACAGACCGGGAACGCTGTGCCGAACCAGACGCGAGACCATCTCCCGCATCGCGCCCGGAACCAGCAGCACCGCCGGCTCGCCGAGCGCTTCCTGGCGCGTCACGCAGTGGTTGAGTCCGCGATGAAGCCGTTCCGCCAATCCGGGCTCGATCGCCCCGGCGGCACTGGAGTCCTGCAAGACCCGTTCCAGATCGGGCGCCAGCGTGTAGACCGGCAACTCCGGCCGCATGCCGTTGATCTCCTGAACGATGAACCGGCCGAGCGCGGCCCGGACAGCGGCGGTCAACACGCTCGGGTCGTGGCTGATCGCAGCCTGCTCCAGCAGGCTTTCGGCGATCCGTCGGAACTGGCGAATGGGGATGCGATCGGTCAGCAGGTTCTGCAACACCTTGGCCACGACCGGCAGCGGCAGCGCCTTCGGCGTCAGTTCCTCGGCCAACCGGGGCGCCGTCCTGGCCAGTTGTGCCAGCAGTTGCTGGACCTCCTCATGACCGAGCAAGTCCGGCGCGTGCTGGCGGATCACATGCGCCGCATGGGTCGCCAGCACGGTAGCCGGATCGACCACGGTGCAGCCCAGCGCCTCGGCCTGCGAACGCTGATCGGGCTGGAGCCACAGGGCATCCAGACCGAACGCCGGATCCTTCGCCGGGATGCCGACCAGACCACCGAAACTGCCGCCGGGACTGAGCGCCAGCTCGCGATCGACCTGGACATCGCCACTGGCCACCGGCACCCCGTGGATCAGGATGCGATAGTGGCTGGGCGCCAGTTCGAGGTTGTCGCGAATGTGGACCTGCGGCACCAGGAAGCCCAGCTCCTGGGTCAATTTCTTGCGGATGCCCTTGATCCGCGCCAACAGCTCGCCGCCGCTGCGACGATCGACCAGGGGCACCAGGCGATAACCGACCTCGATCCCCAGCGCATCGACCGGACGCACGTCCTCCCAACTCAGTTCCACTGGATTGGCCGGCGACTCGACCCGAGCATCGGCCTCGGCGGTCTGCGCGGCGCGCAGCGAACGCCCCCGGCGCAGCCACCAGGCGATCAGTGCCAGCGCCGCACCCAACCCCAGGAAGGCCAGATTGGGCATGCCCGGAACCAATCCGATGGCGATCAGCAGCGCGGCGCCGACCGCCAGCGCCTTTTCCTGGGCGAACACCTGGCTGGCCATGGCGTCGCCCATGTCCTGCGAACCCGACACCCGGGTCACCAGGATTGCCACGGCGGTCGAGACCAGCAGGCCGGGAATCTGCGCCACCAGGCCATCGCCGATGGTCAGCAGCACGTAGACCCGAGCGGCATCGGCGAACGCCATCCCGTGTTCGAGCGTGCCGATCGCCAGACCGCCGAAAATGTTGATGAACAGGATGAGGATGCCGGCGATGGCATCACCCCGGACGAACTTGCTGGCACCGTCCATCGAGCCGTAGAAATCGGCCTCCTCGCGCACCTCCTGACGCCGCGCCTTGGCATCCTCGCGGGTCAACAGGCCGGCGTTGAGATCGGCATCGATCGCCATCTGCTTGCCCGGCAGTGCATCCAGGGTGAACCGGGCCGACACTTCCGAAATCCGTCCGGCGCCCTTGGTGACCACCACGAAATTGATGATGGTCAGGATCGCGAACACCACCAGGCCGACCGCATAATTGCCGCCGATCACGAACTGCCCGAACGCCTCGATCACCTTGCCGGCGGCATCCGGTCCCTGATGGCCGTTGAGCAGAACCAGCCGGGTCGAGGCGACATTGAGCGCCAGCCGCAGCAGGGTCGCCATCAGCAGCACGGTCGGAAACACGCTCAGATCGAGCGGCCGGGCGACGTACACCACCGACAGCAGGACGATCAGCGAAATCGCGATGCTGAGACTGAACAGCGCGTCCAGCATCAGGGTCGGCAAGGGCACCACGATCATCGCCAGCAAGGCCAGCAACAGCAGTGGCGCACCCGCTCCCCGACGCAGCAGGGCGCCGATCCGGTCGCGCCCGAGCGCTTCGGTGGTCATCGGCCGGCATCCTCCCCGGCCGTGCCCTCATCGACACGAACATCGGGCACCTGCGGCATCGGCCCACCCTCACGCCGCCAGGCACGCACCTGATAGACGTGGCCAAGAATCTGAGCGACTGCCGAATAGAGACTCACGGGAATGTCCTGACCGATCTCGACCGACCGATACAAGACCCGTGCCAATGGCGGCGAGGACACGATCGGCACCCCGTGCTGCTCAGCCAGTTCGCGGATCGCGGTGGCGATCAGATCGCGACCCTTGGCGACCACCTTCGGCGCCCGCATCTGTGGCCCGCTGTAGACCAGGGCGACCGCATAATGGGTCGGATTGACCAGAATCACGTCGGCACGTGGCACATCGGCCATCATTCGTCCTTGCGCCATGGTCTGCTGCAAGCGGCGGATGCGTGCCTTGACCTCGGGCCGGCCCTCGGTTTCCTTCAACTCGTCGCGAATCTCCTGGCGGGTCATCATCAATCGCTTGCGATGACTCCATATCTGGTACGGCACATCGATCGCCGCCAGCACCAGCAGACCGAACCCGAGCGCCACCAGCACCCGTACCAGCAACTGAAACCCGTCAACGGCGGCGCTCTCCAGCGGCTGTCGCATCAGCGCGACGAAGCGTGGCGCCGAAATCACGATCACCGTGCCGGCCAGACCCGCGATCAGCAGGCTGCGCAGGATCGACTTGATCAGCTCGGCCAGACCATCGCGACCATAGATGCGCGTGAGTCCGGCGACCGGATCCAGCCGCTTGAGATCGGGCATGACCGATGTGCTGCTGAACCGCAGCCCGCCCAGCGCGATCGGCGCCAGCACCGCCCCGACCAGGGCCGCCAGCCAGACCGGTGACAGCAGCGACAGCAAGGATGTCAGCAGCACCGCGAAACGATCCGTCAGAAATCCGGCATCGGTCATCCCGGCCGGCGGAACCTGCAAGGCCGCCCGCAACCAGTCCGCCACCGCACCGGCGATGCTGCCACCGAATCCGACCATCGCAGCCACCGACAGCAGGAACACCGCTGCCGTCGCCAACTCCCGGCTGCGCGCGACCTGGCCTTTCTCGCGCGCTTCACGCAGGCGTTTTTCGGTCGGTTGTTCGGTCCGTTCCTGACCGCTTTCGGCTGCCTCGGCCATGCGTTCAGCCCAGCAGCGCGCGCAGCGCGGCAATGGTCGATGCGAACAACCGCTCCACCGGCTCGGCCAACGCACCGGCCTGGGCGAGCAACAGCACCAGACCCATCAACAACGCCGCCGGCAAGCCGAGCGCGATCGGGTTCAGCGCCGGTGCCGCTCGCGCCAGCAGCCCGAAGCTCAGATTGACCGCCAGCATCGCGATCATCGCCGGCAGCGCGATCGTGACCCCGACCCGAAACGCCATCGAAAGAAAATCGGGAATGCCCGCGATCAGCGCGACCGGATCCGGCAATGGCTGACCCATCGGCAGCACCCGATAGCTTTCCACCAGGATCGAAAAGAACGCCAGGTGTGCCTCGAACGCGAAGAAAAACAGGGTCAGCACGATGTTGAACCACTGTCCGAGCAGACCGGAGCTCGCCCCACCGCGCAGTGGATCCGCCATCTGCGCGAAACTGAGCGCCATGCCCTGGGCGATCAGTTCGCCGGCCAGCGCACCGGCCTCGAACGCCAGACGTAGCGCGAAGCCGAGCACCACACCCAATGCCAACTCCCGAGCGACCGCCAACAGCGTGGCGGCATCGATGGCCAGCGCCGGCGGCAGGGGCAGGGCCGGTGCCAGCGCAGCCGACAAGGCCAGAACGACACTGACCCGAATCCGGGCCGGTACCACCCGCGCACCCAGCACCGGCGCCGCCAGCACCGCCGCCCCGACCCGCAGCGCAGTCCACACGACCATCTCGACCCAACCGAGCAGGCGATCACCCTCGATCAGGACCGCAGTAGCGGTGTCGATGGCCATGCGTGTGAATGGCTGCCGTCGGTCTTCGGCCCGACTAGCCGATCAGCAGCGGGATGCGCTGGATCAGCGCACGAGTGAAATCGACCAGCGCACCAAGCAGCCAATGTCCGCTCAAGGCCAGCGCCGCCGCCAGGGCCAGCGCACGTGCCACGAACGAAATGGTCTGCTCGTTGATCTGGGTCGCCGCCTGGACGATGCCAACCAGCACACCGACCACCAGCACGGTCAGCAGCAAGGGGGCCGACACCAGCAGCGCCAGTTCCATTGCCGCACGCAGTTCGGTGAGCGCGAGTTCCGGCGTCATATCGGATTGAAACTCGCCGCCAGCGAACCGATGACCAGCGCCCAGCCATCCACCAGCACGAACAGCAGAATCTTGAACGGCGCCGACACCAGCATCGGCGACAGCATCATCATGCCCATCGACA
>DIHI01000108.1:17506-17972 GCA_002420085.1 Lysobacterales bacterium UBA5700
AAACCCTCGCCATGGCCGGTCAACTCGGCGAACAGCAACAGATCGCGGTCGCGAACCTGGGCCAGCATGAACTCGCGGAACGGCCCGACCGCAGCCGTCCAGGCATCCCCCGGCGCCATGTTGCCATCGAGGTAGGGTGCGATCCCGGCCGTCCAGGCTTGCTCACCGACCGGCATCATCACCACCGCCGTCAGGAACAAGGCCAGACCGATCAAAATCTGGTTGGAGGGCGTCTGCCCGGTCGCCAGCGCCTGCCGAAGCAGGGCCAGCACGATCACGATCCGGGTGAACGCCGTGACCGCCAGCAGCAGCGACGGCAGCAGGGTGATTGCCGTCATCAGCAGCAACACCCGCAGCGGCAGGCTCACGGTGTCCTCACCGACCTGAGCCACGGTCAGGTCAGGCAGGTCCGGCAGATTCACCAGGCCCGGCTGCGCACTCGGCGCAGCCACCGCCGTCATCGGCC
>DIHI01000108.1:18022-20572 GCA_002420085.1 Lysobacterales bacterium UBA5700
ACCGCCGTCATCGGCCACGACAGGGCAAACCAGACCAGGCCGGCTGCCAACACCATCGACCAGAACCGGCTCACGGGCGCACCGCCGGACCGGCATGGCGACGCAGCAGCGCTGCAAAGCCCAATGCTGGCTCGGCCTCGGCCAACGGCCGGTCGAGCGTTGCCAGCGCCGTGATCTGCTGTGCGGTCACCCCGATCAGCATCTGCTGCTCGCCGACCGCGACCACCACCAGGCGCTCTTTCACACCGACCGCCAGGGTCGCCACCACCCGGATGCCGCCCCCCCCCGTACCGCTTCCAACACGGCGCAACAGCCAGCCCAGACCGATGATCAGGGCAACAACCAGAGCGAGCGCCACAAGCGCGCCACCCAGACCGGGAACAACAGAGATCGAATCGGACATGATCTGCTCACTTCAGCCGCTTGATGCGCTCGGCCGGGCTGACCACATCGGTCAATCGAATGCCGAATCGATCATTGACCACCACCACCTCGCCATGGGCGATCAGGGTGCCGTTGACGTAGACATCGAACGGGTCGCTGGCATCGCGCTCCAGTTCGACCACCGACCCCTGATTGAGCTGGAGCAGGTTGCGGATCGGAATCCGGGTCCGACCGACCTCCAGCGACAGCGATACCGGCACATCGAGGATCACATCGAGATTCATCTCGCCATTGGCCGCCGACGGTGAATCGGCAACCACCTCGAAGCGAGTCGGGGCATGGGCAGCAGGGGTGTCGATCATGGTCTGGCTCCGGTCGTATTCTTGACGGCCAGCTCATCCGCGAACGGCGAGGGCAGCGGCCCTTGCGCGATCCGGATTGCCCGGCGGTTGTTGGCGATGCCGTACTCGCCAAGGAACATCGGCTGCGATTCGACCCGCAACGGCGTCAACCGGGGCAGATCGATCGGCAGGATGTCCCCGGCCTTGAGGGTCAGCAGTCCGCGCACCGTGGTTCGGATGCGCGCCAGCTCGCTGGACACCTCGATGTCGCTGTCGAGCAACTGGCGCCGCAGCGCCATCGCCCAGCCCTCATCACGCTCGACCCGATCGCTCTGGATCCCGGCATCGAGCAGATCGCGGATCGGCTCCAGCATCGACCACGGCATGGTCACGTGCAGATCACCCGCCCCGCCATCGAGCTCGACATGGAACTTCGAGACCACCACATACTCGCGTGGACTGACGATATTGGCGAAATGCGGATTGACCTCGGAATTGAGGTGCTCGAACTCCAAATGCATCACCGGCGCCCATGCCTCGCTGAGATCGGCATAGGTCTGGTGCAGCATGATCTGGATGACCCGCATCTCGGTCGCCGTGAACTCACGACCCTCGATTCGCGTCGGATAGCGGCCATCGCCACCGAAATAGTTGTCCACGACCGTATAGACCAGCCGTGGCTCGAACAGGATCAGCCCGGTGCCGCGCAGCGGCTTCATCCGGGTCAGATTGAGATTGGTCGGCACGTACAGCGAATGCACGTACTCACCGAATTTCAGCATCTCCACGCCGCGCACCGAGATTTCCGCCGAGCGTCGGAGCATGTTGAACAGCCCGATTCGCCACGACCGGACGAAGCGCTCATTGATCATCTCCAGAGTCGGCAGCCGGCCGCGAACGATGCGGTCCTGGCTCGCGAAATCGAACGCCCGCGCCTCACCCGGTGCCAGTGGCGGCGGCTCGGTATCGACCGCACCGCTGTCCACACCGTTGAGCAGGGCATCGATTTCATCCTGCGACAGCAGATCATCGCCACTCATGGTCGGCTCACTGCGTGACCAGACTGGTGAAGAACAGGGACTCGACCTCGGCCTGCTCGCCGTGCTCGGCCAGCACCGCCCGAACCTCCGTCAACGCCTCCGCCTGGAGCCGTTCCTTGTCGCTGCGCTGTTGCAGGGCAGCCATCGTGTACTGTCCGAACAGCAGCACCAGGCGATTGCGCACGATCGGATCATGACGCTCCAACGCCTCGATCACCTTGCCGTCACGCGCCGTGATCGTGACCTCGGCCTGCAGGTAACGCGGCACATCGACATCGGCCAGATTGACCACGAACGGCGGCGCCAGCGCGTGATACAGCAGGCTTGGCGCGGCCTCGGCCTTCGCCGGATCGGCATCCTCGGCCGCACCGGAGCGCCCGAAGGCAAACCACCCACCCGCCCCGGCACCCGCCAGAACCAGCAGCACGACGACGATCAACAGGCCCTTGCCCTTCTTGGCCGGAGCGGCAGCACTCGGATTGCTCACGCGGGGAACTCCTCGGGATCTCAGACGACACCCGAACCGCTGCAACTTCCATGCCGCAGACCCCGCAGCCCCCCGAACCCAGCCACCCGAACCGGCCACCCGAACCGGCCACCGATCGCGCCGGCCTGGCTCACCCCCGACCGTGAAGCACCCCATGCAAGACCAGCCCGACTCGCTGCATGATCAAGCGAACTTTTTGTTGACAAACACCGCGCCAGTACCAGCGATGGTAGCGATGAAGAAAAAGCCCCGTAACCTTGCGCCACGGGGCTTTGGATGGCGGGCCCAGCAGGACTTG
>DIHI01000132.1 GCA_002420085.1 Lysobacterales bacterium UBA5700
TGCTGCGCCGTGAACTGAGCGAACGCTATCAGGGCAGCCTGCTCGGCTGGGGCTGGGCGTTGATCCATCCGGTCGCACAGTTGGCGGCACTGAGCCTGGTGTTCACCCATCTGCTGCCGGCACGACCGGGTGGCGCCCTGCCCTACGCCGCCTTCCTGGCGCTTGGCCTGTGGCCCTGGCAACTGTTCGCCAATGCCGTCGCCCGGGCCAATGGCGCATTGACCGGCAATGCCGCCCTGCTCGGCAAGGTGCCGATCTCGCCGCTGCTGTTCGTAGCGAGTCGAGTGCTGGCCAGCCAATTGCCGGACCTGCTCGGCTTCGCCGCCATCCTGGCCGTACTCCTGGCCTGGCTCGACGGTCTCGACCTCATCGGCCTGCCGTTGCTGCTGCCGGCCCTGGCGACCCTGCTGCTGTGGAGTCTGGCGATCTCGATCCTGGTTGCCGTGGTGCAGGTGTTTGCCCGCGACACCGAGCATGGCACCGGGCAACTGCTGATGCTCGGATTCTTCCTGTCGCCGGTGCTGTACGACCGGAACCTGTTGCCGCCGTCGATCGCCTGGCCGCTGGCGCTGAATCCACTCGCCGCCCCGATCGAAACCATGCGCGCTGCGCTGACCGGCACCTCACCGCCCTGGCCGGCACTGGCGATCTCACTGCTGGCAGCCATCGCCGCACTCTACCTGGCGCTGATCCTGTACCGGCGTGCCCGGCCGCATCTGGAGGACTTCCTGTGAGCGGCGGCCGGCCCCTGCTGTGCGTGCGCGACCTCGGCAAGCGCTACCCGGTGGTCGGTCAGCGCCGCGACCGCCTGCGCGCCCTGTGGGACATCGCCCGCGGCCGTCCACCGGAACGCACCGTGCCGGTGCTCTCGGGCATTGGCTTCAAGGTCCATCGGGGTGAATCGCTGGCCATCATCGGCGTCAACGGCGCCGGCAAATCGACCCTGCTCAAGCTGATCACCGGCGTGCTGACGCCGAGCACCGGCTCGGTCGAAGTCAACGGCTCGGTCGCGGCCCTGCTCGAACTCGGCGCTGGCTTCCATGCCGAACACAGCGGCCGCGACAACGTCCGGATGGCCGCCGCCCTGCATGGCCTGACCGGTGCCGCCCTCGAAGCCAAGCTGCCCGAGATCGAAGCCTTCGCCGAGATCGGCCACTACATCGACGAGCCGGTCAAGCACTACTCCTCAGGCATGGTGGTGCGGCTGGGCTTCGCCGTGGTGGCCGCGCTCAAACCGGACCTGCTGATCACCGACGAAGTGCTGGCGGTCGGCGACGAGAGCTTCCAGAAGAAATGCATCGCCTGGCTCGATGGCTACCTCGCCGACGGCGGCACCCTGCTGTTGGTCAGCCACAGCATGTTCCACGTCCAAAAGCTCTGTCGGCGTGCCCTCTGGTTGCACAAGGGCAAGCTCCAGGCGCTCGGTGACGTGTTCGAGGTCAGCCAGCGCTACCTGGCCTGGCACGAGCGGCGGCACCTGGCCGAGGCCGACGCCCGGGTAGCCGCTGGACTCGACTACTCGATCGCCGAGGTCATGCTCAACGGTGAATCGACCCGCACCCTCGACGGCCTGGCGATGGGCGACGGACTGCGGGTCGAAACCATCCTGCGCGCCCGCGACGGCCGACCACCGGTGCTGGCGATGGGTGTGGTCCGCGCTGACGGCACACCGATCTACGGCACCGTGTCGGAAGTTGCCGGCATCGTCCCCTTCGACCTGGGCGAGGGTCGCTTTCGCTTCCGATTCGAGATCGCGCCACTCGAACTGTTGCCGGGCAACTACCGCCTGCGTCTGCACCCGATGGACCCGGAAGGCTTGCGGCTGTTCGAGACCGTCGAGCGCGGCTTCTCGATTCGCGGCCAGAGCCGGGAACTCGGTCTGGTCAGGTTGCCGCTGCGTTGGCTGGATGACGCCAATGACTGAGCTACCGACCGTGATCGTGCCGGTGTTCAATGCCATCACCGAACTGGATGCCTGCCTGGCCAGTCTCGATCGCACCCTGCCGGCCGGCAGCCGCGTGCAGATCGCCGACGACGCCTCGACCGATCCACGAATCGCCACCCTGATCCGCACCTGGATCGCGCGCAGCCGACTGGCCATCAGCCATGTCCGTCGTCCGCACAACCTCGGTTTCATCGGCAATGTCGAACGCGCCATGGCCGAGACCGACCCGGCCGACGTGGTTCTGCTCAATTCAGACACCCTGGCCACGCTCGGTTGGCTGGAGCGGATCGCCGCCTGCGCGGCCAGCGACCCGCGCATCGCGACCATCACACCGTGGTCGAACAACGCCGAGATTTGCAGCTTCCCGCGCTTCTGCGAAGCCAATCCGATGCCCGATGACCCGGATCGGATCGCCCAGGCCGCTGCCAGCGCCGGCCCGCCACACTACCCGGACCTGCCGACCGCCGTCGGCTTCTGCATGTACATCCGGCGCGCCGCCTGGCGCCACTGCGGCGGCTTCGACGCCGCCACCTTCGGGCGCGGCTATGGCGAGGAAAACGACTTCAGTCTGCGGGTCGAGGGCCTCGGCTGGCGCAACGTGCTGTGCGACGACGCCTATGTCGGCCATCGGGGTCACGCCTCGTTCGGCCCACTCGGGGAAACACCGGGTGGCGAGAACCTGCGCCGCCTCACCATCCGCTGGCCGGACTACAACGCGCGCATCGCCCGTTACATCCTCGACGACCCGCTGCGCCCCCTGCGCGAACGGATCGAGGCGCGTCTGCACAGTCTGCCCGACGACAGCGAGCAGTTGCCATTATTGTGACCTCGGCCATGACCTGCCTGCGGCGCAACGCCATTCACCTCACCCTACCGCGTGCCGACATGATAGATTTGAAGCAATCTCAAGCTTGTAGAGCGTCACGTGTCAAGCAAGGTTGCCCACGAAGTCACCGTCGACTACGGCCCGGATGGCTCGATCCGCGTCGATGAAGAATCGTTGCTCAAATCGCCAAAGGTACACAAGCAGCTCGCGGCCGCCGAAAATTGGCGCAGTTGCACGGACTGGTTCGCATGGGTGGACAACGCGCCATGCCACTGAAAAAAAACGCTCCCGCCAACGGCTGACGCCGCACCTGCTGCATAGACCGGATCGACTCGTGACCGAGGGAGAAGGAAGCGCCAACTCGTTGACTGTGTTTCTGTTTTTCTACGCGATCGCCGGTTACGTCTTTCTAAATCGATTTCGTCTGCTAAAACAGTTCATTTCTACGACTGACACACTGCTGTATATCTACGCGACCACTGCCGCAATTCCGCTGTTATTTCTCGTCAACTGGATAGCGAAAACGGACTTCTCCGCGCGCTCCTTGCTTTCGTGGAAACTCCCCTGGTTGCGCTTTCGCCACTGCTCTCCAATCGCAATACCACACAGCAATACACACGCATGACCGACCCCGACACGCCACCCCGTCCCCTGCCCTTCACCGGCGAGCGTTTCACCCCCGAGTGCGTGCGGGAAATCTGGTACGAGCATTGGCATCGCTATGCCTTCGCGCTGCCGCTGGCACGCGCTCGGCGAGTGCTGGATGCCGCCTGTGGCGAAGGCTACGGCAGTGCCCTGCTGGCCGGGGTGGCCGACACGGTGCTTGGGATCGATCGCTCGGCCGAGGCGATCGAGCATGCCCGTCAGCGCTATGGCCAGTTGCCGGGGGTCCGCTTCGAGCCGGCCGATGTCACTCGACTCGATCACCTGCCCGATGCCAGCTTCGACCTGATCGTCAGCCTCGAAACGCTGGAGCATGTCGAGGCACAGGAACGCCTGATCGACGGCTTCGCGCGCCTGCTGGCACCGACCGGTGTGCTGTTGATTTCCACACCCGATCGGACCGTCTACAACGCCCAGGGCGGCGAGCCCAATCCATTCCACGTGCGTGAACTGGAACGCGCCGAGTTCGAGCACCTGCTGGCGGGTCGATTCGCGCATCGACGGCTGTTCGGCCAGAAGCTGCTGTTCGCCTCGGCCCTGTGGTCGCTCGACCCGCCAGGGGCCGGCGCGTCCGGCTGGCGCATCGACTGCGAGTCGAACGGCGCGATCGCCAGCGGCCCGGCCTGGCCACCGGTGTACTACCTCGCGGCCTGCGCGCACCATGGCGAGCCCCTGGCCGGTCTGCCCGGACTCAGCCTGTTCGGCGATGCCGACGAGCAGGTCTATCGCCACTATGACGACGAAGTGCGTCGGCACATCGCCGCCGGTCATCGACTGGCCGAGTTGGAAGCCGAACTGACCCGGCTGCGCGCCGAACAGGCTGCACGCCATGGCCAGTGAGCCGATCGCCGCCGCCATCACGGCGGTGGTGGTCAGTCATTACAGCGGCGCGACGCTCGGCGAATGCCTGCGCCGGCTGCTGGCAGCGGACCAGGTCGGGCACGTGATTGTGATCGACAACGGTTCGGGCGACGATTCGCTGACCATCGCCCGAACGGCGGCCGCCGCCAACCCGCGCATCACAGTGCTGGCCCGGACCGACAATCCCGGTTTCGCGGTCGCCTGCAACCAGGGCGCCGAGCGCGCCAGCACCGATTGGCTGGCCATGGTCAACCCGGATCTGATGGTCGAGCCCGACACCCTGGCACGGTTGCAGGCGGCACTGATCGTCGAGCCCGAACTCGGCCTGATCGGCGCCGAACAGGTCGATGCCGAGGGCCGCCTCGACCCGGCGGTGCGCCGCCGCGATCCGTCGCTGATCGCCCTGCTGGCGAGCGCCGGCCGTGCCGATTTCACCATCGCCCGCGATCCCGATCGCCGCGTACAACGGGTCGATGCCATCTCCGGAGCCCTGATGCTGATGCCGACCGAACTGTTCCGTCACATCGGTGGGTTCGATCCCGGCTATCGCCTGCACGTCGAGGATCTCGACCTGTGCCGTCGCGTGCGCCGGGCCGGCCGCGCGGTGGCGATCGCCAACGATGTCCGGGTGCTGCATGTGCGCGGGGTATCGAGCCGGCGCCGACCGATCTGGGTCGAATGGCACAAGCATCGCGGCATCTGGCGTTATTTCAATACCTTCGAGGCCGCCCAGGTGTCTGCACCGCTGCGCGGGCTGGTGGCGCTGGCGGTCGCCCTGCACTTTCTGCTGGCCGCCGTGCGTGCCGGCTGGCGGACATGGCGCCATCGCACTGCCGATTCGGCCACCGCCAGGGCAGGCCATACGCGGTAGAATCGTCGGCTGGTCGCCACAGCGCTATCCGAGGAAGCAACGCATGAGCAAGGTTCTGATCGTCGCCGAACATCTCGACGGCAAACTCAACCCATCGGTCGGCAAGTGTGTGAGTGCCGCCCTGGCCCTGAAGCCGGAATCGATCGCCGTGGCGGTGCTGTCCGACGCGCCGGACGCGATCGCCGCCGAAGCCGCCCGGCTGACCGGCGTCGATGTCGTGCTCCGGGTTGCCCACTCGGCCAATGGCCATGCCATCGCCCAGGTGCTGGCGCCGCAGATCGCCGCCCTCGCCCAGGGTTACAGCCATGTGTTCGGGCCGAGCACGACCTTCGGCAAGGACGTCATGCCCTGCGTGGCCGCCCTGCTCGGCGCACCCCAGGTGAGCGACCTGATGACGGTCGAAGGCGAGCGCCGATTCACCCGGCCGATCTATGCCGGCAATGCCATCATCACCGTCGAAGCGCCGGACGGCGTGCCGGTGGTCGCCACCATCCGGATCGCATCGTGGCCTGCGGTCGGCTGCGAGGGTTCGGCCCGCATCGAAGCGGTGACGCTCGATGTCGCCCTGCCCGGCCACAGCCGCTTCGTCGAACTCAAGCAGGGCAGCAGCGACCGCCCCGACCTGCAAAGTGCCAACCGAGTGGTTTCCGGCGGTCGCGGCGTCGGCTCGGCCGACAACTTCGCAATCATCTTCTCGCTGGCCGATAAGCTCAAGGCCGGCGTCGGTGCCTCGCGCGCGGCCGTCGATGCCGGCTACGTGCCGAACGACATGCAGGTCGGCCAGACCGGCAAGATCATCGCACCCGATCTCTACCTCGCGATCGGCATCTCCGGTGCCATCCAGCACCTCACCGGCATCAAGGACGCCGGCACGATCGTTGCGATCAACAAGGACGCCGAAGCCCCGATCTTCGAGATCGCCGACATCGGTCTGGTCGGCGACCTGTTCAAGATCGTGCCCGAGTTGGAGCAGGCGTTGGCCTGAGGTGCCGGGATTCGGGATTCGGGATTCGGGATTCGGGATTCGGGATTCGGGATTCGGGATTCGGG
>DIHI01000152.1:0-1002 GCA_002420085.1 Lysobacterales bacterium UBA5700
GGTCATGATCAACAGCCACGGGCGTGAAACCAGACATTCGGGCGGCCTGCGCTGTCGCGGGCGCGCAGCCAGCCACGGATCGGCAGGGGGTATTGGCTGTCGGTCCGGCATGGCGAGGTGATCAGTTCGACCTCGATCCAGGTTTCTCCGGCGATTTCGGCGCTGGCGGTCACGGTCACTGCGTCCTGTTGTTCGTGATGCAGACGTGCGGCATCGGCGATGGCACAGGCGCGTTCAGGGTCCGGGCCGTCGCACAGTTCGCCGTCCCAGGTGTCGGTGAGGTAGGTCAGGCCGTCGCGGTACAGGTCGACCAGGGTGCGGTAATGGCCGTGTTCGCTGTGCAGCCAGCCGTCACCGGCCTGGCCGAGCGCCACGCGGAACCAGGGCGGGCGGGCATCGAGGACGATCAGGGAGGCGGCTTCGTAACCATGTTCGAGCATTGGCACCGGAGTGTCGGGCGGGTCGTCGCGCGGGGCGGGATCGAACAGGACCGAGCCGATCCGGCAGCCGCCGTCGGGTTCACGGGTGGCGGGGCTGGCAAGCACTCGTCCGATCGGGTTGGCATCGGCGTTCGGAGCGTCGTGGATGGGCAGGGTCGAGGCGTTTCCGTTGGCGCAGACGCCGGCATCGCCGCCCAGGATGTCCGGCGTGCTCAGCAGGCCCTGGATGCCGGCGGTCGGCCGGTTCAGCAGTTCGACGGCGTTGGTCGGGACGACGACGATGGCCAGCAGCAGCGCGACGGCGAACCTCATGCACTGGCCTCGAAACGGTTGGCGGCGACGTTCTTGCGCACCTTGTCCGGATTCCAGACCCGGCCGTTCATGGCGATGTAGACGCCGGGGGGCAGGCATTGCACGGCGCCGACGGCGGTGCCGATGTTGAATTCGGCATCCGAGCCGCGAAAGCGGGCCGGGTTGAGCGCGCCGGTCAGGACGATGGTCCGGTCGCCGAGTCCGTTCAGTACCTTGGCGGTCTCGACCATGGTGTCGGTGCCGTGGGTGA
>DIHI01000152.1:1172-18200 GCA_002420085.1 Lysobacterales bacterium UBA5700
GACTTGTCGTCGAAGTAGATCTTGTCGATCGTTCCGCCGGTGGTGATGATGCAGAGTCGGTCCATGCTCAAGCCTGTGGCCGTTGACGTGATTGGATGGGCGCGGCGCTTCGAGTCCGGGTGGTCGACCCCCGGCCGCTGCGGGCCGGAACCGGCTGCGGTTCTGATCCGCAGCGTCTGGCGGGGCTGGCGATTCGCCGTGGCCATTCGTGCGACGCGGTCCGGTTCGACAGTATACGGCGGAGGGCGATGGGCTCCGGGCGATTCGGCCGGCCATCGATCGATCATCGATCGGTCGGCGGCGAGGTCAGGCTGGCGGTCGCGCGGGATAATTTCATTCGCAGGCCGGGCCAACCGGCGGCGCCGATGCAGAGCAGGGCCAGGCCGACTTCCAGGGCGGCTTGCAGGGTGCTGGCAGGGGCAGCGAACAGTTCGGCGACGCCGTGGCAGAAATACAGCAGGCTGGCGCAACCGGCCCAGATCGGTGCCAGGCGGCTGCCACGCAGGGTGGCGATCGCCGCCGGCACGGCGGGTACACAGGCCAGCAGCACCGGTACCATCGCCGGCACTCGCGATGGTGCTGCCAGCAGGGTCCACCAGACAGCATGCAGCAGGACGATCGCGGCCAGCGCGGTCAGGGACAGCGTTCTGGCGGTCATGCCGATGCCAGTCGGCGTGCCAGGTCGGCGACCCGATGCCCCAGTACACGCGCCAGGGTCCGCTCGGTCTCGCTGGCGCGCGGGCTGTCTTCGGCGCCGGCCACGTGGCTGGCGCCGTAGGGGGTGCCGCCCTCGCGGGTGCTGGTCAGCAAGGGTTCGGAGTAGGGGATGCCGACCAGGACCATGCCGTGATGCAGCAAGGGCAGCATCATCGACAGCAGGGTCGATTCCTGGCCACCATGCATCGAGGCGGTCGAGGTGAAGACGGCGGCGGGCTTGCCGATCAGGGTTCCGGACGCCCAGTCGGCGCCGGTCGAGTCGAGGAAATGTTTCATCGGCGCCGCCATGTTGCCGAATCGGGTCGGGCTGCCGAGGATCAGACCGTCGCAGTCGGCGAGGTCGCGGGCATCGACATAGGGTGCGCCGGTCTCGGGCACCGGCGGGGCGGCATGCTGGGTCACGGCCGCCACCGGGGGCACGGTCCGCAGACGGGCGCGGCACGATGGCACTTCTTCCACGCCGCGTGCGAGGTGACGTGCCAGTTCGGCGACCGAGCCGCCCCGGCTGTAGTAGAGAACGAGGATTTCCGTCATTGCCGGCTCCAGCCGAAATCGAACCGGCAAAGCATGCCACAGCTCAGGGTCGAGGCCGTGCGTGGCAGCAGGCTCGGATCCGTGGTACGAGCGTGGTACGAGCGATGCTGTGGTCACGATTTCGCGGTAGGCTTGCCGGATGGTCCTTCGCGAATTCCTGGTCCGGATCGGTCACTGGATCGATCGCGAGCGCTGCGAGAGTTTTGCTCGCTTCGTCTGGCATCGATTCCTCGCCGATCGCTGCTTCGAGGCGGCCGGTGCGCTCGCCTACACCACGGTGTTTGCCCTCGTGCCGGCGACTGCGCTGGCGCTCGGTGTGGTCGCCGGGTTTCCGGTGTTCCAGACCTGGACCGATCGTCTGGCTGAATTCGTGTTCACGAACTTCGTGCCGGACGCGGCCGGGGTGGTTGCCGAGTACGTGCTCCAGGCGGCGTCGGGGGTTTCCGGTCTGCCGATGCTGGCCCTGGCCGGTGTCGCCCTGGCGGCCGTGCTGACCCTGTCCGGAATCGAATCGACCTTCAATCGCATCTGGCGGGTCGAGATCGAGCGGCCGCCACTGATCCGCTTCCTGGTTTATTGGACGGTGCTGACCCTGGGCATCCTGCTGGCGCTTGGCAGTGTCGCGCTGTCGTCCTACCTGTTCTCCCTGCCGCTGTTCGCCGACAGCGCCGACAGCGGCAGTCCGCTGTTGCAGATCGTTCCGACCCTGGTGGCCCTGCTCGGATTCACCCTGGCCTACATGGTCGTGCCAAACCGTGTGGTCGCCTTCCGCAATGCCTTGATCGGCGGTCTGCTGGCGACCGCCCTGTTCGAGTTGGCCAAGTACGGGCTGGCCGAATACCTGCGCAGGATTCCGACCTATCGGGAGATCTATGGCGCGCTGGCGGTGGTGCCGATCTTCCTGCTGTGGGTCTATCTGAGCTGGGTGGCGGTGTTGCTCGGGGCTTCGCTGGCGGCGTCGCTCTCGGCGTTTCGCTTCCAGCCGAGCGCCATGCGCCTGCCGCCAGGCCATGAGCTGTACGCGATGCTGCGCCTGCTGGCCCGTTTTCGGGCGGCCCATCGGCTCGGTCGCAGTCTCGACACGGTCCAGCTATCGGCCCTGGAGCCAAGCCTGGACGACGACCTTCGTCAGCATCTGCTGGCGCAACTCGAACGGCTCGGGGTGGTTGCCCAGATCGATGCCGGTGGCTGGATCCTGGCACGGGATCTGGCCGCGCTGAACTTGCGCGAGCTTTACGAAGCCGGCACTCTTCGCGTTCCCACCGTCGAGCGCCGGTTGCCTGGTGCCGACGACCCGATCGGTCGGGCGGTGATGCCGGTCATCGAATCGCTGCGCGCGCCGCTGCGCGAGCGTCTGGATCGGCCGCTGGCCGAACTGTTGGCCGAAACCGAGTCATCGAACCCAATCAGCAAGGAGCTTTCCACATGAGCCGTTCCACCATTCGCCACTGCCTTCTTGCACTGGCCTGCCTGGCATTGCTGGCGTGTGCCGGTGAGTCCGACCCGACCGGGGCGGCAACCGCTGCCTCCGACGAGCCGGCCGGGCCGGCCGCACAGACCACGGCCGATGTCGGTGCCGACGCCGGTGCGAGCGTCGAGGGCGGGGCCGCACTGAGTTTGCAGGTCGAGACCCTCGACCATGGCCACTTCGATCTCGCCGAACAGCGCGGCAAGTGGGTCGTCGTCAACTACTGGGCGACCTGGTGCGCACCCTGCCTGAAGGAAATTCCCGACTTCAGCGCCTTCGATGCCGCCCGTGAGGATGTCGTGGTGATCGGCCTGGCCTACGAGGAAATTCCGGTCGACGACATGCGGGCGTTCCTGACCGAGGTGCCGGCCGGCTATCCGATCGCGATCGTCGATGTCTTCGATCCGCCGGCCGACTTCGAGCCGCCCAGGGCATTGCCCACCACCTACCTGGTCGGTCCGGACGGTCGACTGGCAGAACGGTTCATGGGGCCGATCACCTCCGAGCAACTGGCCGAGGCGATCGCCCGGATCGGCGCCGGCTGAGCGATGGCCACACTCGGCTGGCGGATTTCCGGGCGGGTGCAGGGGGTCTGCTTCCGCGCCGGCACCCGTGAGCAGGCGCTTCGGCTCGGCTTGGTCGGACGTGCCGTCAATTGCGCGGATGGCACGGTCGAAGTCCATGCCGAGGGAGAGCCGGCCGCACTCGATGCCCTGGAACGCTGGCTCTGGCAAGGGCCGCCGGCCGCCCAGGTGACGGCGGTCGAGCGTCTGCCGGGGCGAGCCATGTGCGGCCCCGGCTTCGTGACCGGCTGAGGGCGTGGCCAGCAACCGTCGGCGTTCGCGCGGGGCGATTGCGGTGCTGGAGATGTTGAGCGACCGGCGCGCCAGGGTAGGGTGGCTACGGTCGAGCATGCAGTTGTGTGATCGGTCGGGTGGATGCGAGCATGCGCCGGACTCGCGGGCTCGGAATCGCCTGGACAGTGGTCTTTCGAGGTTTCCATTGCGGCATCGCTCTGCGCGCAAGGCATTCGTCACATGAACAATTCCGTTTTTCTTCAGCGAGTCGTTCTGCGCAATTACCGGAGCATCGGTCATTGTGATGTTCGGCTCGGACCGTTGACCTATCTGGTCGGCGCCAACGGTTCCGGCAAGAGCAATTTTCTGGATGCGATGCACCTCGTCCGCGATGCCTTGGCTGGATCGCTCGACAATGCGTTGAACGAGCGAGGTGGCCTGAGCGAGGTTCGACGGCGGTCAGGTGGTCATCCCACTCATTTCGGAATCCGTCTGGATTTTCGGCTGGCCAGTGGCCAGCAGGGTCATTTTGCCTTCGATATCGGGGCGCTCAAGGAGCGTGCTTACGCCGTCCAGCGAGAAGAGTGCGTGATTGGTGGGATCGGGAAGGGACCGTACTATCGGATAGAGCAGGGCGAGTTGCGTGGGTGCAGCGAATCGAGCTTCCCGGTGGTCACAGCCGATCGCCTGGCCTTGGTGGCCGCCTCCGGTCTGGCGGCGTTCCGGCCGGTGTTCAATGCATTGATCTCGATGAGTTTCTACAACCTCAACCCCAGACTGATGCGCGATCTGCAAAAGCCGCAGGAAGGACGTCTGCTCAAGCCTGCCGGCGAGAACATTGCCAGTGTTATCGGCCACCTGGAGCGTGTCGACGGCGGACAGATGGAGATCGTCACCGAATACCTGCAAACCGTGGTGCCGATGGTCCAAGGAGTCGAGCGCAAGCAGATCGGTCCTATGGAAACATTGGAATTTCGGCAGGATATGGCGGGTTCCCGGGATCCGTGGCGATTTCTTGCCCAGAACATGTCGGATGGCACACTGCGCGCACTCGGTGTTCTGGTGGCCCTGTTCCAAGGCAATCGTGACTATTCGCCCACGGTGGTCGGCATTGAGGAACCGGAGACCGCGCTGCATCCGGCTGCCAGCAGCGCATTGCGTGAGGCATTGGTGAGGGCGTCCCGGCACACCCAGGTGATCGTGACCAGTCACAGCCCGGACCTGCTGGATGATCGTGAAATTCCGGCAGATGCCATTCTCGCGGTCATTGCCGAAGGCGGTGAAACGCGCATCGCGCCGATCGATGATGCTTCGCGGGAGGTCATGCGCGAACATCTGTTCACGGCAGGTGAGTTGCTGCGACTCGACCAACTGGCGCCTGATCGCAACCATCTCGCCAAGCAGCAGCAGAGACAGGCTGATCTGTTCGGGGACGTCGAGCAATGAAGGTTATCTGCATCGTCGAGGGCGATGGTGAAGTGGCTGCCCTGCCGATATTGTTGCGGCGCATCGCCCAACAGTACACGCCGAGCGTGTTCCCGGAATTGCCCAAGCCGATTCGTGTTCGTCGCGATCGCTTTCTGAGGCGCGACGACGAATTTCGCCGTCACCTTCTGCTGGCTGCCGGGCAATGCGGTCAGGACGGGTGGATTCTGGTGTTGCTCGATGCCGATGACGATTGCCCGGTGGACCTGAGCGTTGAGATCGTTCAACGTGCTCGGGAGTGTGTTCCGCACCGGGCCGTTTCGGTGGTCGTGGCGAGTCGCGAGTACGAAGCCTGGCTGATCGCTGCTGCGGCATCCCTGCACGGATATCGTGGTTTCGAGTGTGTACCGGACGATGCGGTCGATCCGGATCGGCTGCGCAATGCCAAGGGCTGGATCAAGGCACGGATGGGCGGCGCGGGCTATGGCGAGACGACCGATCTGCCAGCATTCACGGCCCGGATGGATGTGGAGCAGGCCTACCATCGCAGCCGTTCGTTCCGCAAACTCTGCACCGAATGGTGCCGGCGGACATCCGCTTCGACTCAGCCGGAATAGGGCGAATCCGTGCCATTCGGTTGGCGCTTGAATCGGCGATGCAGCCAGAGGTATTCGGCCGGGGCGCGTCGGACCATGGCTTCGATCTCGGCCATGACCCGAGCGGTGTCGGCGACCGGGTCGGGGCCGGGGAAGTCTGCCAGTGGTGTGCCCAGTTCGATGGCGAAGCCGTGTGCGGTGCGCCGGTGGCGGAACGGGATCACCTGGGCGCCGGACAGACGGGCCAGTTGGTGGGTCGAGGTCAGGCTCCAGGCCGGCCGTCCGAAGAACGGGACGAAGGTGCTGTCGCCGCGCAGACTGTCCTGGTCGGGGGCGAACCAGAGCACGCCGCCCTGTCGCAGGTAACGCACGGCCGGGCGCAGGGCGTCGCGCGGGAATACCGTTTCGGCGTACCGGCGCCGTCCGCGCTCGATCGCCCAGTCGAGCGCGGGTGAGCGGATCGGCCGGTACATCGCGGCGGCACGGGTGTGCTGGCACAGCAGCCGGCCGCACAACTCGAAGTGCATGAAGTGGCCGGACAGCAGGATCACCCCACGCCCTTCGGCGCGCGCGGCGGCCAGGTGTTCGAGCCCGTGCCACTCCACCCGCGATGCGAGGTCGCCCAGGTGTCCCCACCAGGCGCGCATGAAGTCGAAGGCGCCACGACCGATCTCGCCGAAATTGCGGCGGACCAGGTGAGCGCGCTGGGCATCGTCGAGTTCGGGGAAGCACAGTTCGATGTTGCGCTCGACCACCCGGCGGCGCGTTCGCGCCAGTCGATACAGGGCTGCGCCCAGGGCGCAGCCGAGCCAGCGTTGCAGACGTTCGGGCAGCCGGGCGAGGACGACGGCTGCGGCCAGCGCCAGCCAGACCGGCCAGGTCGCGGGGTGCAGCGGAGCCGGGGGGAGCGCCGTGGTGGCGTTGGGTGGGGCGGGGCCGGACATCGCGCTGCGATTCTAACCCGCAGCCGGTCGGCTTGCCGGTCGCTGCGGCCGACGATGCCGGCTATGCTTGTCGCGATGAATCGAAGCCGTTCGCTGCGCCTGGTTCGGGCGCTCTATTCGCTGGCCCTGTATCTGGCCCTGCCGGCGATCCTCTACCACCTGATCTGGCGCGGCTTTCGCTATCGCGATTACCTGCGGCGCTGGCCCGAGCGCTTTGGTTTCTTCGAGCCGCCGTCGTCGGCAGATCGACCGACGATCTGGCTGCATGCGGTTTCGGTCGGTGAGGTCAATGCTGCGACCGCCCTGGTCGAGGCGCTGTTTGCCCGCTATCCGGATCATCGGATCGCGCTGACCTGCTTCACGCCGACCGCATCCGAGCGGATCCAGGCACTGTGGGGCGATCGGGTCTGGCATGGCTATGCGCCCTATGACCTTCCGGATGCGGTGGCGCGATTCCTCAATCGACTGCGCCCGTCGCTGGCGATCATCATGGAAACCGAGATCTGGCCGAATCTGTACCTCGGCTGTGCGGCACGCGGGATTCCGCTGGCGATCGCCAACGCTCGGCTCTCCGCACGCTCCTTGCACGGCTATCGGCCGGTTCGGCGAATCATGGCCGGCATCCTGGAAACGGCGGCGGTGGTTGCTGCGCAGTCGGAACTCGATGCCGAACGATTGCGTTCGCTCGGTGCTCGTGGCGAGGCGGTGGCGGCGGTCGGCAATCTGAAGTACGACATGGAGGTGCCGCCGCAGTTGTTCGTGCGGGCGGTGCAACGGCGTGCCCGCATCGGCACACGGCCGGTCTGGATCGCGGCCAGTACCCACGCCGACGAGGAGTCGGCGGTGCTGGCGATCCATCGCCGAGTGCTGGCCAGTCACGGCAATGCCCTGCTGCTGTGGGCGCCGCGACATCCCGAACGGTTTGCCCCGGTGATCGGACAGGTGCGGGCGACCGGCTGGCGGATTCGCGTGCGCAGCAGCGACGGTGAACCGGATGCCGCGTGTGGCTGTTTCGTGGTCGATAGTCTGGGCGAACTGCTCGATTTCTATGCCTGTGCCGACGTTGCTTTCGTCGGCGGCAGCGTGCAGCCGGTCGGTGGTCACAACGTCCTGGAGCCGGCAGCACTGGCGGTGCCGGTGGTGGTCGGGCCGCACATGTTCAATTTTGCCGAGGTGGCGGAATTACTGGAAGCGGCCGGCGGGCTGCGCCGGCTCCCGGACATCGCTGCCCTGACGGATGCCGTGCTCGGCCTGCTGGACGATCCGGTCGCCCGGCATGCCATGGGCCATGCCGGGGCTGCCCTGGTGGCGACCCAGCGTGGCGCGGTGGCGCGCACGCTGGATCGGATCGCCGGCTGCTATCGGCCGATCGGTGCCGACCGTCGCCCCTGATGTCTGGCCGGATGACCGGCCTGTCTGGGCCGGTCAGCGGAAGCGGCGGCGGGTCGGATACCGTACACGACTCAGAAGTCGCGTTCGACTTCCGGAGCGAGCAGGGCTTCGGCATCCACCACCAGTTGGGCATTGGTGGCGAGCACGTCTTCGGCGGAGATGGTTCCGGCTGACTGCTTCAGGCGCAGGCTGTTGACCATGAATTGGTTGCGGGCCAGGGCGTATTCGCGCTGGGCGCCGAACAACTGTTGCTGGCTGATCAGGACGTCCACGATGGTACGGGTGCCGACCTCGAAGCCGGCCTCGGTGGCCTCCATCGCGCTGGTTGCCGAGACCACCGCCAGTCGTCGGGCCTCGACTTCGGCGATGCCGGCGATCAGTGCCCGGAAGGCGTTGCGGGTCTGGCGGGTGACCGCGCGCCGCTGCTGTTCGGCCTGATCCTCGCTGGCGTCACGCAGGCTGACCGCCTGCCGAACCCGCGATTGGGTGGCGAAGCCGGTGAAGATCGGAACGTCCAGGCGGATGCCGATGCTGTAGCCATCGCTGGTGGATGAGCTTCTCGGAAGCAGGATGCCGCCGGTGCTGATGTCGGAGGTGTTGCCGCTCTCGCTGTAATCGACGCTGGCCGAGAGGGTCGGCAGGTGGCCGGCGCGGGCGGTTGCGATGTCGTAGTGGGCGGCTTGCAGATCGAGCAACCGAGCTTGAAGCACCGGGTTGTTGTCCAGTGCCAGCTTGACCCACTGTTCGGACTCCGTGACCTCCGGCAGTGCCGGCTTGAATTCCGGCGAGAGGCCGCGCAGCCCGCTGAGCGGCGTGCCGGTCACCTCGGCGAGCGCTTCCAGGGAATCCTCGTAGGCATTCTGGGCAGCGATCGTGTTGGCACGGGCGGTGTCGTAGCGTGCCCGCGCTTCGTGGACGTCGGTGATCGGCGACAGGCCGACTTCCAGCCGCATTTCCGCCTGTTCGAGCTGGCGCTTGACCGAGCGCTCCTCAGCCCGCGACGAGGCCAGGGTTTCGATGGTGGTCAGCACGGCGAAGTACGCATCGGCAACCCGGACCATCAGATCGTTGCGGGCGGCGACGAAGTCGGCTTCGGCTCGCGAGGCGCGGCTGCGGCTGGCCTTCAGTCGGGTGTAGTTGCTGTGGTCGTACAGCGACTGCCGGAGGTTGAGGCTCCAGTTGCGGCTGAAGGTCTCGGCATTGCTGACGCTGGTGCTGATGATCTCGGGGTTGATCGAGATGATCTGGGTGGCCGTCTGATCGCGTTCGGCTTCCGAGAAGTTGCCGGCGCCGCTGATCTGCGGCAGCAGGTTGGCGCGCGCCTGGACCACGTTTTCCGATTCGGCGCGCAGACGGTTTTCTGCGGCGCTCAGTTGCGGGTCGCTTTCGCTGGCGAGGTTGTAGGCTTCGACGAGGTCGGCGGCGCTCGCGGTCGATGCGCAGACGCCCAGAGCGAGGCCGATCAGTGTGGCAAGGGGCTTGTTCATTTCCAGTATCCGCAGGCGAGAGTCGGGAGGGCAGGGAACGATGACTGGGTGTGCAGGCCCAGCCTCAAAGGCTGAACAGCGGCTTGGGTTCGGCGCCGTGCAGGTAGGGGATGTCGGTGTCGAACAGACTTTCCCGCTGACAGCCGTGCTCCGATCGGGTCAGCCGGATGGCTTCCTGGGCGGGCGACAGACCCTGGACGATCACCAGTCGCCCGCCCGGTCGCAGCCAATCGAGGAAGCGTTCCGGACGGTCGGCAACCGCTGCCGTCACGCAGATCGCATCGAAGCTGCGGCTCGGCCGGAAGTCCAGGGCATCGGCATGGGTGAACTCGATGTTGCCGTAGCCGAGTGCGCTGCAACGACTGGCGGCACGCTGGCCGAAATCGGCGTGAATGTCGAGGCTGGTCACTGCCCGGGCCAGCCGAGCCAGACAGGCGGCGAAGAAGCCCGAGCCGGTGCCGATCTCCAGAACTGATTCACGTGGGTCGAGTTCAAGTGAGTGCAGCAGTCGGCCTTCGAGGACCGGCTTGAGCATGCATTGGCCGTGTTCGAGCGGGATCGACAGGTCGGCAAAGGCGAGCTTGCGGTAGCGGGCCGGCACGAACTCCTCGCGCGGGACGGCGGCCAGGGCGTCCAGAACCCGGGGGTCGAGTACCTCCCAGGGGCGGATCTGCTGCTCGATCATGGCGTGGCGTGCGGCTTCGATATCGATGTTCATTGGCGGTGTAGGGGCGAAGGTGCAGGTCGAAGGGTGCCCGACCAATCCGGGCGATTAGGATGCGATGCCAGGGTGAGCGAACGCAGTGCCGGAGGTCATTGTGACGTTCGCCCAGGCGGCTGGTGGGCACGGATGAACAGATCGACCGCGCTCAGCAGATGCGCTTCCATCTGCTCCGGCGTCGGTCGGTCGGAGCAGCCGATGATCCGCCGAGTGTGCCAGAAGCCCTTGAGCAGGCTGGAGAAGTGTTCGGCGGCCCGCTCCGGTTCGGGGATCGACAGCAGGCCGGTTTCATTGGCCTGACGCAGAAATGCTTCGATCGGTCTGATGGTCAGTCGCGGTCCGAGATCGAAGAACAGATCGGACAGGTGTGCGGATTCCGGTGAACGGCCTGCAAGCATGCGATAGGTACGGATCGATTGCTCTCGCGAAACGAGATCCAGAAAGCGCCGTCCGGCACGCACCAGCACGTCGCGGACGCCGTCCTGGGCGGTGCTGAGATCGAACAGGTCGGGCGAAAGCTGTTCGCGACAGATCGCCTCCACAGCCGCCAGGAACAGATCGTCCTTGTCGGCGAAATGGCTGTAGAGGGTCAGTTTGGAGACGCCGGCCTCGGTGGCGATGGTGTCCATGCTGACCCCGTCGTAGCCGAATTCGGGGAACAGCCGCTTGGCAGCGTCGAGGACTTTCTCCCGCTTGCTTGGATCCTTCGGGCGGCCAGGTCGTTCATATCGCTTTTTCGGTTGGGCGCTCGACGGCATGACGGCAATCCGGTGCGAAGATAATATACTATCAGGTTTATAAACTATCGCCGCCCGAAACCGGCGTTTCCAGAGGGAGTCGTTCCATGACCGAAGGCATTAGGCCGCGCGCGTTGTTGACGCTGTGGCCGCTGGTGTTGCTGGTGCTCGCCGCGTGCCGTGGCGAACCACCGGAGCCCTTGGCGCGGCCGGTCATGGTAACGCAACCGGTCCCGGCGGCAGGTGATTGGAGCCTGTTCGCGGGCGCCGTGGTCGCACACGATCAACCCGATCTGGCGTTCCGGGTGGCTGGCCGAATCCTCAGACGGTCGGTCGATGTCGGCCAACGGGTTCGTGCCGGACAGGTGCTGGCCGAACTGGATCCAGCCGACTTCGATCTGCGAGTCCAGGCGGCCGGCGCACAATTGGCTTCGGCTCAGGCCGAGTACAGCCTGGCGCAGGCCGAACTGGAGCGCTACCAGACCCTGCGCGAGCGTCGGTTGGTCAGCCAGTCGGAACTGGACAGTCGTCAGACCCGTTTCGAGGGTGCCGAGGCGCGGGTTGCCGAAGCCGAGGCGCAACTGGCGGTGGCGCGCAATCAACTCGATTACACCCGGTTGCTGGCACCGGCCGATGGGGCGGTGGTCGAGCGGCGCGCCGATGCCGGCCAGGTCGTCGCCGCCGGACAGACGGTCTTCGTGCTGGCGGTGGACGGCCCGCGCGAGATCGCCATCAGCCTGTCCGAACGCGACATCGGGCAGTTCAGGATCGGCCAGCAGGTACAGGTCGAACTGTGGGCGCGTCCGGGTCGGCGGGTCGCTGGTCAGATCGACGAACTGGCGCCCGAGGCCGATGCCATGGGTCGGAC
The DNA here is from genome assembly GCA_002420085.1 of Lysobacterales bacterium UBA5700. GTDB lineage: Bacteria > Pseudomonadota > Gammaproteobacteria > Xanthomonadales > Xanthomonadaceae > UBA11164. The sequence goes on from DIHI01000152.1 coordinate 12,859, forward strand.
CTATGCCGCCCGGATCGCCTTCGACTCGGCGGCCATTGATGCCGAATTGGGCCAGAGCGCGCGGGTGCTGATCGCCCGCTCGCAGGACAGCAGCCTGGCCCTGCCCTTGCCGGCGGTCACCCGGTTCGCCGATGCCCCGTTCGTCTGGGTGCTGGCGCCGGACGGCGGCAGCGTGACTCGCCGGGAGGTGACCGTCGCGTCGTTCGACGAGCAGCACGCGGTCGTTTCAGGCGGGTTGTCGGCCAGCGACTGGGTGGTCGCTGCCGGGGCCGCGCTGTTGCAGGAGGGCCAGCGGGTCAAACCGGTCGATCGCGAGAATCGCCCGATCACCCTGGTGCAGGGCCAATGAGCCGGCCATGCTGAACTGGAATCTTTCCGAGTGGGCACTGCGCAATCGCAGTCTGGTGCTGTACATCATGCTGCTGTCGGCGGTGGTGGGCGTGGTCAGTTTCGCGCGGCTCGGGCAGAGCGAAGACCCGCCGTTCACCTTCAAGGTGATGGTCGTGCGCACCCTGTGGCCGGGCGCCAGCGCCGAGGAGGTCGGCCGACAGGTGACCGAGCGGATCGAGCGCAAGATCATGGAGACCGGCGAATTCCTGTGGATTCGCTCGTACTCGCGGCCGGGCGAGTCGCAGGTGTTCTTCATGGCTGCCGAACACATGCGTTCGCGCGATCTGCCCGAGTTGTTCTACCAGATTCGCAAGAAGGTGAGCGACATCCGCCACACCCTGCCGCAGGAGGTGATCGGACCGTTCTACAACGACGAGTTCGGTGACACCTTCGGCAACATCTATGCGTTGATCGGCGATGACTTCGACTACGCCACGCTCAAGGACTACGCCGATCGCCTGCAACTGGAACTGCAACGGGTCAGTGATGTCGCCAAGGTCGAACTGATCGGCCTGCAGGATGAAAAGATCTGGATTGAACTGAGCAACACCAAGCTGGCCACCCTCGGTCTGCCGCTGCTGGAGGTTCAGGCCGCACTGGAAGCGCAGAATGCCATGCTCGGCGCTGGCTTCTTCGAGACCGACCACGAGCGGGTTCGCCTGCGGGTATCGGGGCGTTTCGACTCGGTCGAGAGCATCGGCGAGTTTCCGCTTCGGGTCGATGATCGCGACTTCAAGTTGTCCGATCTGGCCGATGTCCATCGCGGCTTTTCCGACCCGCCGGCACCGCGCATGCGCCATCACGGCGAGGATGCCATCGGCTTGGCGGTGGCCATGCGCAAGGGCGGCAACATCGTCGAACTCGGTCGTCGGCTCGATGCCGAGATCGCCCGACTCCAGGAGTCGCTGCCGCTCGGGATGGTTCTGGAACGGGTTGCCGATCAGCCACGGGCGGTGCGTGCCGGGGTCGGCGAGTTCGTTCGGGTGCTCGCCGAGGCGGTCCTGATCGTGTTGATCGTCAGCTTTCTGTCGCTCGGCTTTCGCAGCGGTCTGGTGGTCGCGCTCAGTGTTCCCCTGGTGCTGGCGATGACCTTCGCCTGCATGGCCTATTTCGACATCGGCCTGCACAAGATTTCGCTCGGGGCGCTGGTGCTGGCGCTCGGTCTGTTGGTGGACGATGCCATCATCGCGGTCGAGATGATGGCGGTGAAGATGGAGCAGGGCCTCGATCGGATCAAGGCCGCAGCGTTCATGTGGAAGGCGACCGCATTCCCGATGCTGACCGGTACCCTGATCACCGCCGCCGGCTTCCTGCCGATCGCGACCGCCCAATCGAGTACCGGCGAATACACCCGTTCGATCTTCCAGGTCGTCACCATTGCCTTGTTGCTGAGTTGGATCGCAGCCGTTGTGTTCGTGCCCTACCTCGGCTATCGCTTGTTGCCGCGCAATCACGGTCATCGCGATGACGGCAGGCGTGACCCGTACCGCAGCCCGTTCTACGATCGCCTGCGCGGTTGGGTCGCGCTGTGTCTGCACCGACGCTACCTGACCATTGCGCTCACGGTGCTGAGTTTCTTTCTCGCCATCGCCCTGTTCCGTTTCGTGCCGCAGCAATTCTTCCCAGCGTCCGGTCGTCTGGAACTGCTGGTTGACATGCAGCTTGAAGAAGGTGCGTCCCTGCGCGCCACCGATGCCCAGGCGCGCCGCTTCGAGGCGATGCTGGCGGCGCTCGGTCCGGAGCGGATTGAAAGCTACACCGCCTTCGTCGGCTCCGGTGCGCCGCGTTTCTACCTGCCACTCGATCAGCAACTGGCTGCGGCCAATTTTGCCCAGTTCCTGATCGTTACCCGTGACATCGAATCCCGCGAGGTGATTCGATCCTGGGTGATCGAGCGGCTGGACACCGATTTTTCCGGCCTGCAGGCGCGGGTGACCCGCTTGGAGAATGGTCCGCCGGTCGGTTATCCGATCCAGTTCCGGGTGTCCGGCGAGCACATCGATACCGTGCTCGGCTTCGCCGAGCGGGTTGCCGATCGCATCCGTGCCCATCCGGAGGCACGGAACACCAATCTCGATTGGCGAGGTCAGAGCAAAGTGGTGCGCCTGGATGTCGATCAGGCGCGTGCCCGAGCGCTCGGGGTGACCGCATCCGACCTGTCACGCTTCCTGCAGAGTTCCTTGTCCGGCATCCATGTCAGCACCTATCGCGAGGACAACGAACTGATCGAGATCCTGCTGCGTGGGCCGGATGATGAGCGTGCCCGGTTGTCCCTGCTGTCGAGCCTGACCGTGCCGACCCGCACCGGCGGCAAGGTGCCGTTGGCGCAGATCGCCCAGCTTGATTACGGTTTCGAGCGCGGCATCGTCTGGCATCGCGATCGGTTGCCGACTGTGACCATCCGCGCCGACATCTATTCCGATGCGCTGCCGGCGACGGTTGCCGCCGAAATCAATCGGAATCTGGTCGATATCCGGGACGAACTGCCGATCGGCTATCGGCTTGAGGTCGGTGGCACGGTCGAGGACGCCGGTCGCGCTCAGGCGTCGGTGCGGGCCGGCATGCCGCTGCTGCTGCTGGTGGTGCTCACCCTGCTGATGATCCAACTCAAGAGTTTCCCCCGCACCGTCATGGTGTTCCTCACCGCACCGCTCGGGCTGATCGGGGTGGTGGTGTTCCTGATGACCTTCCGGGTGCCGTTCGGATTCGTCGCCATGCTCGGCACGATCGCGCTGTCCGGAATGATCATGCGCAACGCGGTCATCCTGGTCGATCAGATCGAGCGCGACATCGCCGACGGTTCGAGCCCGTGGGAAGCGGTCATCGAATCGACCGTGCGCCGGTTCCGGCCGATCGTGCTGACCGCCATGACCGCCGTGTTGGCGATGATCCCGTTGTCGCGCTCTGTGTTCTTCGGGCCGATGGCGGTGTCGATCATGGGCGGCCTGATCGTTGCCACCGCCCTGACCGTGCTGTTCGTGCCGGCGCTCTACGCGGCCTGGTTCCGGGTCAAGGCTCCTGCGGGTTAGTGGCATCGTGGCCGGTGGTGTCCGGACTGGACGCCACCGGTCGCCGCAGGCGCTGGATGGCGGTCGATGCCAGCACCGTCAGCAGGCCGAGGACGAGGCCGATCAGTCCGTTGGCAAGGGCCGAGATCAGGCCACCGAACGGCATCTGGGCCAGATCTTCGACCAGATGGTGCAGTGGGCCGATGCCGTGGACCAGGATGCCGCCGCCGACCAGAAACATGGCGGCGGTGCCGAGCACCGACAGGCCGTGCATCAGATGCGGGGCGGTGCGCAGGATGGCGCGGCCGAGCACCTGCTGGGCATTGGCCGGGCGTGTGCTGAGATGCAGCCCGAGGTCGTCCAGTTTGACGATTGCCGCGACCAGTCCGTAGACGCCGACCGTCATCAGCAGGGCGATCGCGACCAACACTCCGACCTGGCGGCTGAATGCGGCGCTGGCAACCGTGCCGAGGGTGATGACGATGATCTCGGCCGAGAGGATGAAGTCGGTGCGGATCGCGCCCTTGATCCTGTCGCGCTCGAATGCGACCAGATCGATGTTCGGATCGGCCACCGCCTCGGCCCGTTCGGCATGTGCCGCGTCATCTTCGGCTCGGCTGTGCAGGAACCGATGGGCGAGTTTCTCGGCGCCCTCGAAACACAGGTACAGGCCACCGATCATCAGCAGCGGCAGGATCGCCCACGGTGCGATCGCGCTGATCAGCAGGGCGGCTGGCACCAGGATCGCCTTGTTGATCAGCGAGCCCTTGGCGACCGCCCAGACCACCGGCAATTCCCGGTCCGGCTGTACCCCGGAAACCTGATTGGCATTCAGTGCCAGATCATCGCCGAGCACGCCAGCGGTCTTGCGGGTCGCGAACTTGGTCATCGCCGCGACGTCGTCGAGCAGGCTGGCGATGTCGTCGATGAGGGTGAGCAGGCTGGATCCGGCCACGGCAGGGTTCCTCCGATTCGAGGCGCGGATTATGGCAGAGCGCGCGGCGTCGGATTTGTGCCGGGGTGCGCAACCGACGGCTGCCATCGATGCCAGAATTTCCCGGTCGGTCATTGCTGTGCGATGACTGCCAAGGTCCGCAACGGTGGCAGGGACCGGCCGCTGCTGAACACTCGACGGCCTTGGGGAGCGGTCGTCGGTTTGGTGACCCCCGACCATCGGGTCGGGATGGTTTGACCAGAACCGAGGGGTTCAGTACTCTGCGGAGGATGTGTCAGGCGTAACGCCTATCACCGGGGGGCGGCATGATTAAGGTTGTTCTGGTCGATGATCACGCGCTGGTTCGGGCCGGCTTCGCCATGATTCTTTCGGCGCAGCCGGATATCCAGGTCGTCGGTGAAGCCGACAACGGCGAGGCCGGTCTGCAACTGGTCCGGACACTCGATCCCGATGTGCTGCTGTGCGATCTGCATCTGCCCGGATTCAGTGGGCTCGAAGTGACCGAACGACTGGCCAGGGCGGGGTCGCGCACGCGGGTGATCATCGTTTCGGTGCAGGAGGATGGACCGATGCCCAAGCGCTTGCTGTCCGCAGGGGCTTACGGCTATCTGGGCAAGGGCGGGGATGCCGCCGAACTGGTCCGCGCGATTCGTGATGTCGCGTCCGGTCGGCGCTACGTCGGGGGCGAAGTGGCGATGCGGATGGCGCTCGGTCAGATCGATGGCCGCCGTTCACCGTTCGATGATCTGACCCCGCGTGAACTGGAAGTCGCCCTGCTGCTCTGTCAGGGCCGACGCACCGAGGACATGGCCAAGCGGCTGAGTCTGAGTCCGAAGACGGTTTCGACCCACAAGTATCGTGTCTACGAGAAGCTGGGTCTGCGCGATCCGATTGCACTGGCGCGTCTGGCAGCCCAGTACGGGTTGGTCCAGCCGGAGGGCTGATCTTCCGACCCGCCGGTACGCGGCGGGTCGGGGACGGGGCGGGGT
>DIHI01000152.1:18259-21667 GCA_002420085.1 Lysobacterales bacterium UBA5700
CGGGTCGGGGACGGGGCGGGGTTCAGCGGATCGTCGGGTTCAGCCGCCGGCCGCGTTGCTCGGGCGCTCGGTCTGAGCGTCGTCGCTGGCTGCGGGTGCGGCGACCGTGGTGTGTTCGGCCGTGATCGTCGGGCTGCCATCGATCGATTCGCTGCCATCCACGCGCTGATCCGATTCGGCGTGTGGTTCGATCTGCGGTTCGATGGCCGGGAACGGCAGTGCCGCAGTGCCGGCCGGTTGAGTGTGGATTGCCACTGCCGCTCTGGCCGGCTCGGTTGCGGGTTCGAGCGCTGGCTCGACGGCTTCGACTTCGAGCAAGGGCGCTGCGACGGTCTCGGCCAGCGAGCCGGCGGGCAACCCGAGATCGGGCCGGGTGTCGGTTTCGCGGACGGGTACGGCAAGGGTCTCGATCGCGCCTGTGGCCGGGGCAGCGGCCATGGTCGGTGCTGTCGCTGGGTCGGATGCCGCCGACTGCGCTGTCGTCGTGGTGTCGTCGCTGGACACCGTCGATTGCTCGGATGCGATCGAGGCGGCCGAGGCGAGCGGGACGACATTCGACTGCGCCGGATGAGCGTCGTTTGCGGGCATGTCTGGTTCGGTCATCGGCTCAGGGCCGGGTTCGATTTGCGCCACGCCGGCCTGCGCTGTCGGGCTCGGTGCGGTCGGGCTCGACTCGATGGCCGCCGTCACGGGCGCTGCCGATGACAGGTCCGCGTGCTGATCGGCGCTGGCCACGCGGGCGGCGGCGCCGGATGCTGGATCAGCCACCGACAGGACAGGATCGGCAACCGATCCAGTTCGCGGATCGGCCGCTGCGGGTGAGCCGTCCGCACGGTCGCCAGTCGCTGGCTCGATCGCGGTCGTCCCGACGGCGATCGAGCCGCTGTCAGCGGTGTTCGACCTTGACGACGCTGGAACCGACGCTATCGGTGCCGACGCAATCGGTGCCGACTCAACCGGGGATGCGGGGGTCTGGACTGCTGATTGCCCCGCTTCGGCTGCGGCTTCGGCCGGCCGGGTGCCGGCTGGGCTGGCGCTGTCCTGGGCGCTGGCCGGTCGTCCCGGACGGGCAGGTGGCAGTGTCCCGACCACCGACACCGGTGCCGTCGCCAGGGTGGCATCGGCATGCTCGCGGATTCGACGGGCCGATTCGGACGGGTGTGCCGGTCGGACCGCCTCGCTCTCGGGCTGGCGGGGGTCGGCGGCTGGTGCGCGGACGGTTTCGGCGCGGGTGGCCGGCTCCGATGCCTGTGGGCGATCGTTGGCCGCGTCCGACTGTCCGGACGGCGTGCCGGCGCTGTCGGCGTCATCGTCACGTTCATCGGTGTCGAACTCGTCATCGCTTACCGGGCCGTCGTCCAGGCTGACGATGACGCTGGCGGCATCCGTGCTGCGACCCCGACGGCGGCGACCACCGCGCCGACCGCGTCGGCGGCGTCCGGCCGAACCGCTGCCATCACCGCTGTCCGTGCCGACCGATGCCGTTGCATCGGCCGTCTCGCCGACGGCCTGGGACACCGACTCGGAATCCGCAGCAGGAGCGGCGGACTCACCGATCGTGGGCCGGTGGTCGACGGCGGGACTGCCGACAGCCGGGGCGGCAGGTACGTTGCCAGTGGTCGCGGCGGGCGGAAGTGCGGCCCGAGGTGCGGCATTGCTGGCTTCGAGCGGGTCGCTGTGGGTGGCGGTTTCGAGGGCTTCCCGCTCCTTGCGGTTGCGCAGTTCTTCCAGACGCGCCGCCCGGCGCGCGGCCTTGGCGGCATTGCGCTCGGCCTTGTCCTTGCGGGCCTGGGCTTCGCGCGCCTCCCGGGCCTTGGCGTCTTCTGGTTCGACTTCGATCTTCAACGGCCTGGGTCTGTTGTTGTCCGGGCCGCGCCGTGGATTGTCCGTGTTGCGCGATGGGGTGCCGGTTTCGGCTGGCCGCTGATCGGTCCGGTCCTTGCCGCGCTTGCGACGGCTGTCCGGGTTGCGATCATCCTGAGTGCGGTCGTCACGGCGGGCTTTGCGCTCGGTCGGCGGGTTGGCGCTGGTGGCAGGCGCACGGGTCTGCGACGGCCCACGCAGCCAGACGACCAATCGTTGCCACAGTCCGGGCCGGTTCGGCCTGGGCACCGGGATGATGGGGGCGCTTTCGCTCGGACGAACCTCCGGCTCCGGTTCCGAACTCGGCATGGGTCGGGTCGGTTGAATCCGAGTCACGGCCGGTGGCGGGATGTTCAGGTTGTCACGTGTCAGCGAGTGGACTTCCAGCTTGCGCGGGCTGGTGCGCTGGTAGCTGGGCTTGGCCGACTCCTCGCCGAGTTCACCCTCGCGCAGGCGGGTGACGCTGAAGTGCGGCGTCTCCATCCGGGTGTCGGCGACGATGATGATCGGCGCGTCGTGGCGCTGTTCGATTTCGATCAGCGATCGGCGCTTCTCGTTGAGCAGGAAGTTGGCGATGTCCGGCGGCACCTGGATCAGAATCTGAGCGGTGTTGTCCTTCATCGCGTGTTCTTCGGCCAGGCGCAGGATCGACAGCGACAGGGATTCGACGCTGCGCAGGCGTCCATGGCCGGAACAGCGCGGACAGACCATCTGGGTCGCTTCGCCGAGGCTCGGGCGCAGGCGCTGACGGCTCATTTCCAGCAGGCCGAAGCGGGAGATGCGACCGACCTGGACGCGGGCACGGTCCTGCTTGAGCGCCTGCTTGAGGCGCTCTTCGACTTCACGCTGGTTCTTGCTGCTCGCCATGTCGATGAAGTCGATCACGACCAGTCCGCCGAGATCGCGCAGGCGGAGTTGTCGTGCCGCTTCGTCGGCGGCCTCCAGGTTGGTCTTGAACGCGGTTTCCTCGATGTCGCCGCCCTTGGTGGCGCGCGCCGAGTTGACGTCGATGGCGGTCAACGCCTCGGTCTGATCGACCACGATCGCGCCACCGGACGGCAGCCGGACTTCCCGCTCGTAGGCGTTCTCGATCTGCGATTCGATCTGGTAGCGGTTGAACAGCGGGGTGGTGTCGGTATAGCGCTTGAGCTTGCGCAGATTGCCGGGCATCACCTGCTGCATGAATTCGGTCGCCTCGGTGTACATCTCCTCGCTGTCGACCAGAATCTCGCCGATGTCGGCCCGCAGGTAGTCACGCAGCGCCCGGATGATCAGTCGCGATTCCTGGTAGATCAGGAACGGTGCCGGCTTGGCCAGGGCGGCCTCGGTGATCGCGCGCCAGACCTGGAGCAGGTAATCCAGATCCCATTGCAGTTCTTCGGCGTCGCGACCGACTCCGGCGGTACGGATGATGATCGCCATGTCGTCGGGAATCGACAGCCGATCCATGGCCTGCTTCAGCGCCTGGCGGTCGTCGCCCTCGATTCGGCGCGAAACGCCACCGGCACTCGGGCTGTTCGGCATCAGCACCATGTAGCGGCCGGC
>DIHI01000152.1:21735-24972 GCA_002420085.1 Lysobacterales bacterium UBA5700
AGCGAGATGAAGGTGGTCAGCGCGGCGCCCTTGGTGCCGCGTTGTTCCTTGTCGATCTGGACCACCACTTCCTGGCCTTCCCGCAGCAGGTCGCGGATGCCGGCCTTGGCCGGATCAACGCCGTGGGCGAAGTAGTCAGTGGAAATTTCCTTCAATGGCAGGAAGCCGTGGCGTTCGCCGCCGTATTCGACGAAGGCGGCCTCCAGCGAAGGCTCCAGTCGGGTGATCCGACCCTTGTAGATATTGGACTTGGTCTGTTCCCGTGAGGCTTGTTCGATGTCGATGTCGAACAGGCTCTGGCCATCGACGATGGCTACCCGCAACTCTTCCTTCTGAGTCGCGTTGATCAGCATTCGCTTCATTGTCGGTTCCTCGCGCGCTCGACCGCGAGGAACGCCGGGTGTCCGCCCCGTGTTCGGGAACCTGTCCGGCGGGGATGCCGGACGGGTTTGCAGATTCGCCAGCGCTGCCTGTCGACCGGGGGCCACAGCCCGCGGGAGCGCTTGTTCGTAAATTCGTAAATCGGGACCGGCTGCCGCATGCGGCAACCGGCCAGGTTCGGCGCCGCCTCGACGGCGCCCGTGGAGGAGGTCCGACGCCGCCGAATCGCGCTTGCCGTTACCATGTCGCCTGTGTGGCGCGGCAACGGCCAACGGCCGGTCCGGATTCGTTGAAATTTCGCTGCTGCCGGGCTTCCCCGCGCAGTTCAGCGAAATCAAGACCTTACTTCACTTCCCTAGTGTAACAGATAGCGAGCCCATGGCGAGAGACTCACACGGCCGTCCTGAGTGCGGATCGAAGCAGCCGACTGCGGCGGGTGGCATGGCGGCCGTGCGACTGGTCACGGTCGATGCGGAGCGCGCCGGTCAGCGGCTGGACAACTTCCTGCTGGGCCAGTTGAAGGGTGCCCCGCGCACCCTGGTCTATCGGATCATCCGCAGTGGCGAGGTCCGGATCAATGGCGGCCGGGCCAAGCCCGACAGCCGGCTCGATGCCGGTGATCGCGTCCGGATTCCGCCGGTCCGTCTGGCCGGTGATTCGTCGCCTGCGATACCGCGTCCGGAGGCGGCGGATTTCCTGGTTGATGCCATCGTGTTCGAGGACGATCAACTGCTGGTGTTGAACAAGCCCTCGGGTCTGGCCAGTCACGGCGGCAGCGGCATTCGCCACGGTGCCATCGAATTGCTGCGCGCGCTGCGGCCGAGCCAGTCGCTGGAACTGGTTCACCGCCTGGACCGCGACACCAGCGGCCTGCTGCTGATCGCCAAGAAGCGCGCGGCGTTGACCAGTCTGCAAGCCTTGATGCGTGAATCAGACGGTATCGAGAAACGCTATCTGACCCTGCTGGTCGGCCGCCTTCCGGGCGGTTCGATGGAGGTCGATCTGCCCTTGCGCAAGGCGACCCTTCAGGGCGGCGAACGGATGGTCCGAGTCGATGACCAGGGCAAGGCGTCCTACACCCGATTCGCGTTGTTGGAGCGTCGGGGCGGGCATACATTCTGCGAGGCGACCATTGCGACCGGCCGGACCCACCAGATTCGTGTCCATGCGGCCCATATCGGGCTGCCGGTGGCCGGCGACGACAAGTACGGCGATCGCGAGGCCAACCGGAAGCTGCGCGAACGGGCTGGGCTGAAGCGGCTGTTCCTGCATGCCGCCCGTCTGGAGTTCAGCCTTGATGGCGGTCGCCGACCGTACCTGCTCAGTGCGCCGCTGCCGACCGATCTGGCCGAGGTTCTCGACCGCCTGGTGTGAGCACATCCGGGCGATCGGCGGGCAGCGATCGACCGACAATGATCGCGCTGGGTCAGCGGCTGTCGGTTGCCAGGGCTTCGACCCGAGCAGCGCAGATGAAGTCGTTCTCGCTCAGGCCACCGACATCGTGGGTGGAATAGCGGACCACGACCCGGTCGTAATGGACGCCGAGATCGGGATGATGGTCTTCACGATGGGCGATGAAGGCGAGTGCGTTGACGAAGGCCAGGGTTCGGTAGTAGTCGGGGAAGCGGAAGGTCTTCTCGATCGCCGCTCCAGCCTCGATCGCCTGCCAACCGGGCAGTTCGGCCAGCAGGGCGTGCGTCCGCGACTCCGGCAGCCGGTGTTCGGCTCCGGATCGCGGGCGGCAGTGGCTGTTGCGCAAGGTGTCGATGTCGCTCATGTCGGTGGCTCCGGATTCAGTCAGTCTCCACACCGGGCATCGGCGGGTGTCGTTACAATGCCGGGATGATCGAGATCAGTCAAAGCGCACAGCATCATTTTCGCCATCTCATCCAGACCCAGGGCGGTGATGCCATCGGCATCCTGCTGACGGCGGTCGAGCCCGGCACGCCGCGCGCCGATGCCCGCCTGGAGTTCTGCGAACGGGAAGACCTGATCGGCGACGAATGGTCGCTCGATTGTGATGGCTTCACCCTGTTCGTGCGGGGTGACAGTGCCGAATACTTCGATGGTGCCGAGGTCGATTACCAGACCCATGCGACCGGTGGTCAACTCACCATTCGGGCGCCGCGCATCAAGGGCCGCGAGCCGGGCAGTGAGGCCAGTCTGGTCGAGCGGGTCCGCTGGCTGCTGGAGAACGAGATCAACCCTCGGCTGGCTGCCCATGGCGGCAAGGTCGCCCTGGCCGAATTGACTGCCGAGGGCGAGGTGTTTCTGCGCTTCGGCGGCGGTTGCCATGGCTGCGGCATGGTCGATGTCACGCTCAAGCAGGGCATCGAGAAGACCTTGCGCGAGCGATTGCCGGAAATCACCGCTGTGCGTGATGCCACCGATCACGCGACCGGCGCCCGGCCGTACTACCGCCGCTCGGATTGAACCGGTTGGATTGAACCGGTTGGATCGTCGCGCGCCAGCGACTGCGGTCTGCGCGACGATCATCCGACACGCCGCGCGCCGCGTCCGGGTGGCCCGACCGGTGTCGGGGGACCACCCGGAGGGTCTTGCGCCGCCTCAGTAGCGGTAGTGTTCGGGCTTGTATGGGCCGTCCACCGGCACGCCGAGGTAGGCGGCCTGGTCATCACTGAGCCGGGTGAGCTTGACGCCGATCTGCTCCAGATGCAGGCGGGCGACCTCTTCGTCGAGCTTCTTCGGCAGCCGGTAGACGGTCTTCTCGTAGCGGTCCTTGTTCGCCCACAGATCGATCTGGGCGAGGGTCTGGTTGGAGAACGAGTTGGACATCACGAAGGCCGGGTGGCCGTGGGCGCAGCCGAGGTTGACCAGGCGGCCTTCGGCGAGGAT
>DIHI01000023.1:0-1462 GCA_002420085.1 Lysobacterales bacterium UBA5700
TGACATGACACAAAGACATGGAACAGCATGATCTGCTGAACCGTGTGTACCTTTCGGGGGGCTCACTGCCCCCCGTTTTCTTGTCCGATCGACAGCCACGCAGCCACCCAGCAGATGCAGAAAGCTGGCGTTTCGAACAACACGGACGGCCGCCGACACGGCAGAATCTGCATCGACCGGACGACCGTCCGGCAGCCTGCTCGGCCTGGCCAACCGTGTACTTCCGCAGCGAAGCCGGTCGGTCGGCCGACATGCAGCTACCGACCCAGCCCTGACACCGCGTGACGCCGAGTTCGGCATGACAGGATGACGACCACGGCCCGACCGAACACCGCCCCCGCAAAGCACGCATTCGAGATATCCAGATGATCGAGGTGTTGATACTGCTGTGGTCACTGGCCGGGCTCGGCTGGTTCTGGTCTGCCCAGCGCGCCGCCCACGAAGCGGCCCGCTTCCATGGCAAGCGCATCTGCGAATCGGCCGACGTGCAATGGCTCGACCAGAGCGTGCAACTGATCGGCATGCGACTGCGCCGCCGCCCGGACGGCTGGATCAGCCTCGAACGCGACTACCGTTTCGAGTACAGCCGCGACGGCGAATCCCGCAGCAGCGGTCGCCTGACCCTGCTCGGCCGCGAATTGCAGACTTCGCTCGGCCCCGCGCCCGAACCGTGAAATGCCGATCGGCTGCTCTGCGGCCGGCATCCTGCGCCACAGCCGCCATGCCTCACAGCCGATCGAGCAGGGCGGCCATGGTGCGCAGCACGGTCAGCAGGATCAGACGGCGTTCCGATTCGAGGTCGAGGGCGATCGGTCGTTCCAGGGCGAAGCCCCAGACGCCGCCGTGGGTGCGCCGGATGCGGCTCTGCCAGGCGATTTCGATGCCCTCGCCGGCCAGTTGCACGGTATCGAGCCCGTCCTTTCCGGTCATCGCTGGCGGTCCGGACTCGATCGCCAACCAGACGTGTTCGCGTGCCAGTTCGCGCAGGGCGACCGGGACGCTGCTTCCATCTACCCGCAGACGTCGAGCGCCGACCAGGTCGCGGGCGATGGCAGCCAGTCGAAGGATCCGATCCGCTTCACTCAGGTTCGCCTGATTCAACAGGTCGATCAGGGCCGTCAGGGTGTCGGCCAGGTAGGCGCTGCGCTGTTCAGCCCGGCGCAGACTGCCGACGTCGAGAACGGCGCCGATCAATCGCTGGCCGCGTTCGGCGTTCTCACGCAGCACCCGACCGACGATCCGCAGGCGCAACGGGGCTCGGGTCGGACCGCGCTGATACTCGACATCGAGGTCGAGATCGCGACCCTCGAACCAGGCTCTGCCCTTGGCCACCCGCACCCGTTCGCGATCGCGCTCGGACAGGCCGCGCAGCAGGATCGAGCCGGCGCCGGTATCGCCATTGCCCGGCGTGTTGGCGCTGACATCATCACCCGCCCCGAGCAGGACGATCGCGCCTTCCGAC
>DIHI01000023.1:1536-8750 GCA_002420085.1 Lysobacterales bacterium UBA5700
AGGACGATCGCGCCTTCCGACAGCCGCTCCGGGCCATCGATCTGTTCGGACTCCCAGAACCCGACCCGCCCGACCCGCTCGGCGGCATCAAGAAACTGCTGGGTCCGGCGCAGTTCACCGTTGATCTCAACCAGATCGTGGGTGCGGGCGCGAATGACGTTCTCCTGCTCGGCGACCACGCTGTCGAGCGCTTCCCGCAGCATGCGCTCCTCGGCTGCGGTGGTTTCCAACGCCTTGAATGCCGTGCGCAGACGCTCGCCCAGCCGACGCAGGCTGGCCAGGACCAGGGCGCCTTCGAGCGACACCATGTCTGCGGGTTCGGCATCCGGAACACGGCCGCCCAGTGCTTCGCGGGTGGCGGCTTCGATATAGCCGGTGACCCGGTCGGCTTCCCGTGCAATGGCTGCGCGGTAACGGGCACGCACGGCCAGCAAGGCCAGCAGGGAGCCGGCCAGCACCACCAGGGCCACGGCAATGCGATCGAAAACCGAGCCGAGCAGGACGCGATCGGGGCGCATGACGGTGAGCGTCCAGCCGGTGGTTCCGGTGCGCGTCATCGACAGGATCGGGCGCGCCGCAGTTCGGCCCGGCCAGGGCGTGGCCAACGGCCAGGCCATGTCCCGCTCGGGATGCCACTGCGCGAGTTTGTCGAGGCCGACGCCGGAGGATGCGGCGATGATGCGTCCGGAGCGATCGCTGAGCACGAATTCGATGCCGGCATCCGGCAGGGCATTGCGCAGCCAGTTCTCCAGCACCAGCAGGGTCATCGAGCCCTGGACGATGCCGACCACCGCGCCATCCGGGTCACGAATCGCATGCGAGATGCCGATCAGCAGATCATCACCGAATGCCCGCCCGACGAAGCCATCCGAAACATGGCTGCCATCACCGTCGATGGCACGGTGAAAATACTGGCGATCGGAAACATCGCTGTCCAGCCAGACGCTGCGTCCACTGACGGGGTCGATCCGCTCGGGAACACCGGCCAGCACCCGACCATCGCGATCGGCGACCAGGGCGGTGATGAATTCCGGGCTGTAGGCGCGCAGCAAGGCCAGTTCGTCCGCCAGTACCGATTGCGTGACCGGCTCGGAGTACACGGCGGACAGACGATCGGCCGTGGTTTCGATGCTGGCGGTGCTGCGGGCCAGCAGGCTTTCCAGCAGGTCGAACGTGGCCGAGCAGGCCAGTTCCAGCCGCGCCCGACCAGAATCCAGCTCGAATCGCACCGATACCGCGATCAGGCTGATGCCGAGCGCGGCCGCCGGAATCAGCAGCATGATCAGGGCCGGGCGCATCAGGATGTCCACCAGCGGTCGTGCCTGTACTGGCCGGGCTGTCTGCGGTGCGGCCACCGTCATGGTCGGGCTCCGGCCGTTGACCGTGAATCAGATGCACTGCCCGCAGTGGCCAGCATGCGTCGTTCGAGCCACTGGACGAAGACATCGAGGGTCATCGGCTTGGCGTAGACGAAACCCTGGATCGCGTCGCAGCCGATCTCGCGCAGCAGGGCGGCATCGGAGACCTTCTCGACACCCTCGGCAACCGTTGCGCAATCCAGTGTCCTGGCCAGAGCGACCACCATCTTGGCCATTCCCAGGCTGCGCGGGTCGGTGCGGATCCGCTCGACCAGGGAACGATCAATCTTGATGTGGGCGACCTCGATCCGGCTCAGGGTTTCGAGGTTGGAATAGCCGGTGCCGAAATCGTCGATGGCGAACACGAAACCCAGATCGCGGAATGCCGCGAGGGTTTCGATGATTTCCGGGGCATCCTGGAGCAGGGTGGATTCGGTTATTTCGATCACCAGTTCACTCGTCGATAGCCCCCTGGCTGCACAGATCCCGGCCAGCCAGGCGGGCAACTCGCGATCGGCCAATTGCTTGACCGAAACATTCACCGACAGCCGTTCCAGTCGGATGCCGGCCGCGCGCGTGGCTGTCAGTGCAGCGATCGCTTCCGCCAATGCCCAGCGGCCCAGCGCGTGGATATCGCCGGACTCCTCGGCCACCGGGATGAATTCGCCGGGCGGCACCGGGCCAAGCCCGGTCGGTGTCCAGCGCAGCAGGCATTCGGCGCCCAGGCAACGGCCATCCACGCACGACACCACCGGTTGAAATGCCAGGGTCAACTCATCCCGTGCGATCGCCCCTGGCAGGCGGCCACGCATCATTCGCTCGCGCGCGGCTTCGATGCCCATCGCCATGTCGTACACCCGCAAACGATGACCACCCTCGCGGCGGGCATGCTGGAGCGCCGTTTCGGCAGCGCGGACAAGTTCTTCCAGGGCGACCTCGGGCCAACTCTCGACCAGGCCGGCGCTCAGGGAGACATTGAACAGTCGAGCGGCAGGCAGTTTGATGGCATGCAGGTCGGCCAGGGCCGCTTCGGCGAGCCGTTCCGATGGCAGGTCCGACCGGCACTCGAAAAACACCAGGAAGGTGTCGCTCGACCGGCGACACATCAAGGCGGTCGGGAACAGGGTGCGCAGTCGTTGACCGATGCTGCGCAGCAGGCGATCGCCTTCGCCATCACCGAACAGGCCATTGACCACCCGCAGGCGATCGACGTTGAGGATCAGCAGCGCCCGGCGCGGCCCTTGGTTGCGCCCGAGCGCCGCGTCAGCGAGTCGCTCGAACACCGCAAACCGGTGCAATCCGGTCAACGGGTCGAGATAACGCTCGGTTCCGCCCTCCAGATCGTCGATATCCTCGATCCGCACGAAGCCGATGCGGCCGGCATCGGTCTCGACATGCATGTGCGGCGCCAGCCGCAATCGCCGACCGCGAAAATCCGACACCACGATCGGGGTGGCATCGAGATCGAAACGTTGCATCATGCCGTCAAGCCAGGGGACGCCCTCACGGCGGGATGTGGCGGTCAGGAATCCGGCCAGCCGCTCGGGCGTGACCGGCTCTTCGCCCTCGACCAGTCCGAAGGAGTGGCCGGCCTGGGGCGACAGGCGAATTCGCCCAGCGACCAGATCGAACTCGATCATCGCTCGGCGGTCGAACCCGACCGCCCGGCGCAGACCGGCCAGTTCGTCTTCGGCCGACCGCGCGACGGCAAAGGCCAGTGAGCCGAGCACCTGGCTGATCCGACCATCAGGCTCGCGCTGGGCGTCCCCGGCGATCCGCACCGGGATGCGGAAACCGTGCTGTTCGGCCAGTTGTACCGCGAGCACGAAACCGATGCCCTCCTGCGCAGTGCGCTGCATCGCCGTCAGGATGCGCTCGCGCGAATCGCCGTCGAAGCGTTCGACGAAGCCGAGCGCATCGCATGTGCTGCCCGAGGCGTCGATACCGAAACGCTGACTCAACTCCTCGGACCACCAGATCCGGTCGATCGTCGGCTGCCACAGCCAGACCCCGGCGCGCGCCTCGATCGGAACCAGGGGTGCAGGCCGCAGTTCGTCATCGGGCGAGAGAAAGTCATCGATGGCGAACTCTTCGGTGCGGAACTGGAGCACCGCGCCATGCGCATCACGACGTTCGACGGTCAGCCGGCAGGCAAGACGCCGATAGCGGCCATCGGCACAGCGGAACCGGTAGCCGAACTGGGTACTGTCGCAGCCCGGAGCATTGAGCCGCCCGAACTCGACGAAGAAACGGGCGAGATCGGCGACCGCCACCCGCGCCGTCCAGAATTCGACATCGTCGATGGCATCCTGCTCGCCATGCCCGGTCAGGCGCAGCCAAGCCGGATCCCGATGCACGATTCCGCGCACCAGATCCCAGTGCGATACGGCCAGATCGTCGATTCGCGGCTCGTTTCCGGTCGAACTCAATCGATCACCCATTCTGACTGCGCGGCGCCCCCGCATCGGGGGTGGTCAACCCTCAGCGACTCCGATCATCTCCGGCTCGGGCTCGATGGTCCGAACGGCCTGCCAAGCCGATCGTTGCCGGGCACCGACCACCGTATCGGCGAAGCCAAGCGCCGGCCGTTGCCGATCGGCCGTGCCGAGTCAGCCGCGAGCGGTGGTTTGGCACCCCGCGCTGAAGCCGGCAATCCGTTGTATCGATCGAAACGGAAAAAACTTGAGTGAACGGCCGCGATCGGTGGCGTTGCAACCGCCGTGACGCCCAGCGTGGCCGGTTGACGGCCGAGTGGCGCTCATTTGACCACGCGCAGTTTCGGCCCGGCCTTGGCGCCGTCCGGTCCGCCCGCCCCGTCCGGCGGCTCGGGCGTGGTCGGACCCATCTCGGGCGGCAACATCATGCCCTGGCCGGTCTCGTGGGCATAGATGGCCTCCACTGCCGCCACCGGCACCACTACGGTCTGGCTGACGCCGCCGAACCGGGCATGGAAACGGATATCGACATTGCCCAATTCCAGATGAGCCACCGCACGCGCGGCGACATTGAGCACCACCTTGCCATCCTTGATCGCCGATGGCGGCACCTGCAATCCGGGCCGTTTGGCGTCGATCACCAGGTAGGGGGTCATGCCGTTGTCATCGATCCAGGCATGCATCGCCCGGATCAGGTACGGGCGATTGGAACTCATCACCGGCGGCGCGCTCAAGCCGGCCCCTCCTCAGAACACGATGTCGTCGCGCAGCAGACGCTCGTCGGGCGTCAGGCTGCGGCCGAACGCCGGGTTGCGGAAGATCCGCTGACCATAATCATCGATCACCTTGGCCTCCTTCGGCAGATCGATCTGCAATGCCGGCAGGCGCCAGACGATCGGAGCGACGGCGCAGTCAGCCAGACTCATTTCGGTGTTCAGGAAGAACTTGGAGCTTTTGAACACCGGCAGGGCGCCCAGCAACTGCTCGCGCAGCCGCTTGCGGGCGGAATCGGCCTGTGCCTTGGCACCATGCTGGATGGTCTGGACCAGGGGCACCCAATCGTGTTCGGTCCGCAACATGGCCAGGCGCAGGCGGGCCCTGGCCAACGGATCGAGCGGCATCAGGGGTGGATGCGGATAACGCTCGTCGAGGTACTCGCTGACCACCGAGGCGGCGTACAGCACCAGTTCGCGATCGACCAGGGTCGGCACCGAGCGGTAGGGATTGAGTTCGATCAGTTCCTCGGGCGGGTTGTTGGTGTCGATCTGAATCAATTCATAGCTCACGCCCTTGGCGGCGAGAACCAGACGGACCCGATGACAGACCACGCAATCACGAGCGGAAAAAAGACTGAGCGCGTTTCTGAGACGAAGGCTTGCGGCCATCGATGGCTTCTCCTGAGCCGGGGATTCGGCAATGGGCCGGCGCGGCGATCGCGCCGACGGGCAATCGCCTATTTTAGCAAAAGCACCGGCCAGACTGAAAGATTTTTCTTTATTGTTCTTTTTAATCAAGGCGTTACAGAAGAAAATGACACCCTGGAAAGCACTCCGTGCGGCCTGGATGACGGCAAACCGACCATCGGTCGGTCACCCAGGGGTCATCCATCGGTCATGGTCCGGTCATCGCACTGGCAGGAACTCGACGCACGACGATCGGCCCACGCACCGACCCGGCCGGTCGCTCACCGGCACGGTCACACGGCCGTGGCGGCCGGCCACGGCATCAAAAACAGCGGCCGGCAACCACAGCGAGATCGGGACGACATCGGCCGGCAGTCTGATCCGACGCCCTGCACGCAGGCGTGCTCAGCGGTCGGTCGGCGGCCCTGCGCTCGGTAGAACCCGACCGGCAGGCACGACCCGACCGGCGGGGCTCAATGCACGTCGCGCCAGTATTCCTG
This sequence comes from Lysobacterales bacterium UBA5700, assembly GCA_002420085.1. Lineage (GTDB taxonomy): Bacteria > Pseudomonadota > Gammaproteobacteria > Xanthomonadales > Xanthomonadaceae > UBA11164. The sequence goes on from DIHI01000023.1 coordinate 7,233, forward strand.
CTTGAGCAACCAGGCCAGGAAGGTGAAGCCGACCAGGAACAGCAGCACCCAGACGCCCATCCGTTCGCGCTTGAGCGCGGCCGGCTCGCCGACATAGGTCAGGAAGGTCGTGATGTCGCGCACGACTCGGTCGAATGCCTCGGCATCAAGCGCGCCGGGGCTGACGGTTTCGAGTCGCTCGATGGTCACACCGGCACCCTCGCCGGCATAGATCGGCCGAGCACTGCCCTGAAGCTCCCACAACACATTCGGCATGCTGGCATTGGCCAGCAGCCGGTTGTTCCAGCCGAGCGGCCGCGACTCATCCACGTAGAACGACTTCAGGAAGGTGTAGGTCCAATCCGGGCCGCCGGGCTTCCGCCGGGCGACCAGACTGAGGTCGGGCGGTGCCTTGCCGAACCAGGCTTCGCCATCGCCAGCCGTCATCGCGGTGCCGATCAGGTCGCCGTATCCGACCCCGACGAAATTCAGGTTGGCCATGGCCTGCGCTTCACTCACGCCGATGTCCTCGGCCATCCGAGCCAGACGCTGATAGCCCAGGCTGTGACAGCCGGCGCAGTAGTTCATGAACAGGGCCGCGCCACGCTGGAGCGAGGCCCGATCGTCGATGTTGACGTGCGAAGCCTCCAGTTTGGCACCGGCGCCGGCCGCGACCGCCGAGCCGGCAACCAGGGCCAGCAGCGACGCGATGATGAGTTTGGCGAAGCGCTTAGTCATGCGTGGTCACCCGATCCGGTACCGGCTTGGTGGCGTCGAACCGCGTCCACACCGGCATGGTGATGAAGAAGGCGAAATAGTAGAAGGTGAGGATGCGTGCCCACAGGGTCTGGGCCTCGCTGCCGGACTGCATGCCCAGCCAGCCCAGGATCACGAAGGCGATCACGAACAGGGTCACCAGCAGCTTGAAGATCCAACCCCGGTAGCGCACCGACTTCACCGGACTGCGGTCCAGCCAGGGCAGCAGGAACAGGATCATCACCGCACCACCCATGACGATCACTCCGAACAGCTTGTCCGGCACCGCCCGCAACATGGCGTAGTACGGCGTGAAGTACCACACCGGCTTGATGTGCTCGGGCGTCACCATCGGATCGGCCGGAATGAAGTTGTCGTACTCCAGGAACAGGTCGCCGAAGGTCGGGGCGAAGAACACGATGAAGGCGGCGATGGTCAGGAAGAAACCTACACCGACGATATCCTTGACCGTGTAGTACGGGTGAAAGGCGATGCCATCGAGCGGCTTGCCGTCGGGGCCTTTCTTTTTCTTGATATCGACGCCATCCGGGTTGTTCGAGCCGACCTCGTGCAGGGCGCCGAGATGCAGCACAACCAGCAGCAGCAGCACCATCGGCAGGGCCACCACGTGCAGGGCGAAGAACCGGTTCAGCGTGGCGTCCGACACCAGGTAGTCGCCGCGGATCCACTCGGTCAGCACGTCACCGATTTCGAACGGGATGGCGCCGAACAGGTTGATGATGACCTGGGCACCCCAGTAGCTCATCTGGCCCCAGGGCAGCA
>DIHI01000023.1:8920-14887 GCA_002420085.1 Lysobacterales bacterium UBA5700
TTCTGATAGCTGCCGTAGATCAGCGCCCGGAACATGTGCAGGTAGACCACGACGAAGAAGGCCGAGGCGCCGGTCGAGTGCATGTAGCGGATCAGCCAGCCCCACTCCACGTCGCGCATGATGTACTCGACGCTGGCGAAGGCTTCGGCAGCCGACGGCTTGTAGAACATGGTCAGCCAGATGCCGGTAACCAACTGATTGACCAGCACCAGCATCGCCAACGAGCCGAAGTAGTACCAGAAATTGAAGTTCTTGGGTGCGTAGTACTCGGACAGATGCTTGCGGTAGACCGGCATCAGCCCTGGAGTGCGTTCGTTGAACCACTTGACGACGGTGTTGACCACAGGGGGCAGACTGCTGCTCATCACGCGGCTCCTTCGGTATCGACGCCGATCAGGATGCGGTCATCGTCGAGGAAGCGGTGTGGCGGGATCCGCAGGTTGGTCGGCGCCGGCACCCCTGCGTAGACGCGGCCGGCAAGATCGAAGCGGGAGTTGTGACACGGACAGTAGAAACCGCCCTTCCAGTTGGCATCGAACAACTGCGGCACCATTTCCGGGACGAAGCTCGGCGAGCAGCCGAGGTGGGTGCAGAGACCGACCATGACGCCGATTTCCGGACGGATCGAACGGTGCGCGTTCGCGGCATAGGTCGGCTGCTGATCGATGTTCTTGGAATCCGGATCGCGCAGACTGCCGTCGAGGCTGGGCAGGGCAGCCAACTGGGCCTCGTCGCGACGAATGATCCAGACCGGCTGGCCACGCCATTGGACGATCAGGCGCTGACCGACCTCAAGCTTGCTGATGTCTTGCTCGACCGGGGCACCGGCAACGCGCGCCTTGGCGCTCGGCTGCCACGACGATACGAATGGGACGGCTGCGAAACCGGCTCCGATCGCCCCGACCACGGCGGTGGTGGCGGTCAGGAATCGGCGGCGGCCCGTGTTGACCTCTGGATTGGCCATTCGGCTCTCCGGACTGGACGTGTGATGACGGGAATCGATCGCGCCCCAGGCCGGCGGCGCACAAGTCCACTAGTTTACCGGAAGCCTGAATCGAGCGACAACGGCTACCGCTTCCGACAGGCGGCAGGCAGCCATGTCCGGTGCCCGGATTTCCGGGTCAGGGCGACCCGCCGGCCGCCGCCAGCGCCCCCCGATAGCGCTCGGCCAGGATCGCCACTCGCTCGACGTAACGCTGGGTCTCCTGGTAGGGCGGCACGCCACCGTGGCGATCGACCGCGCCCTCACCGGCGTTGTAGGCGGCTGCCGCGAGCGTGGTGTCGCCCTTGAAGCGCTTGAGCAGCCAGGCCAGATAGGCACTGCCACCGCGAATGTTCTGCTCGGGCTGGAACGGGTCGCCGACTCCGAACCGCTCGGCCGTGGCCGGCATCAACTGCATCAGACCCTGAGCGCCCTTGTGTGAGCGGGCATTCGGATCAAACGCGCTCTCGGCGTGGATCACCGCGCGCAGCAGCGCCTCCTCGACACCATGCTCGCGGGCGGCAGCGGCGATCTCGCCATCGAAGGCGCGGGTGTTCAGGCGAACCGAATGGAAATCGACACCCGGCCGCGCGCCACAGGCAAAGCAGGTCTGGATATAGGTGAACAGCACCTTGGCGTCACTGGCCTGGCTTGGACGGATATTGGTGTAGTGGGTGATGCCATCCCGTTCGTACTTGTAGACGGCGCCGCGACTGACCTTGGCGTCGGCCGGTGCGACCGGTGCGGGCAAGCGCTGGCCCGAGTCATCCGTGCGGAAACGCTGCCCGTCGTGACGGGCCGAGGCATCGGCCACCACCGCGCAGCGCTGCCCCGGAAGGACACGGGCACCATAGCTGCGCGCCCCGTCCTCGGCCTCGCAGCGATACAGCACATCGGCCGCATGGCTCGGTCGCACCTGCACGGCCAGGGCCAGACCGATCGCTCCGACCAACGCGACCAGCGACCTCATCGTTGCACCTGCGATCATCCTGCCCACTCCCGACCGTTCACCCACGCCCACGCGGCTATGCCGCCATCGCAGCGGCGGTTACACTGTAGCGCCGCCGCACCGAATTTCAACGTTGGATTCGGACCGAACCGGCCGACCGCACCCGGCCGGCCTCGGCCGAACATCCAGCCCCCACGTCCCGACCGGAGTAAGCGCCATGACCGGGAAAGCCTCCAGCGCCGCCGGCTCGCCGACGGCCGGCAAGCTTTTCATCAAAACCCACGGCTGCCAGATGAACGAGTACGACTCGGACAAGATGGCCGCCGTACTCGCCGCCGAGCACGGTCTGGAACTGACCGATGACGAATCGGAAGCCGACGTCATCCTGATCAACACCTGCTCGATCCGGGAAAAGGCCCAGGAGAAGGTGTTCTCGCAACTCGGTCGCTGGAAGCCGCTGAAGCGGCGCGGCCGCGAGGTGATCATCGGTGTCGGAGGCTGCGTCGCCAGCCAGGAAGGCGAGGCGATCCTCAAGCGCGCCCCGCATGTCGATCTGGTGTTCGGCCCGCAGACCCTGCACCGATTGCCCGAACTGATCGCCGCTCGGCGCAGCAGCGGCCGGCCGCAGGTCGATATCAGCTTTCCGGAGATCGAGAAGTTCGACCGCCTGCCGGAGCCGCGTGCAGAAGGCCCGACCGCGTTCGTTTCGGTGATGGAGGGCTGTTCCAAGTATTGCTCGTTCTGCGTGGTTCCCTACACCCGTGGCGAGGAGGTCAGTCGGCCGTTCGACGATGTCCTGCTGGAAGTGGCGCAACTGGCCGAACAGGGGGTGCGCGAGGTCAATCTGCTCGGCCAGAACGTCAATGCCTACCGGGGTCGGATGGCCGACGGCAGCCAGGCCGATCTGGCCCTGCTGATCCGGGCGATCGCCGAGATCGAGGCGATTGGCCGGATCCGCTACACCACCTCGCATCCGGTCGAGTTCAGCGACAGCCTGATCGAGGCCCATCGCGATGTCCGCACATTGGCGGCCTACCTGCATCTGCCGGTGCAGGCCGGCTCCGACCGCATCCTGGCCGCCATGAAGCGTGGCCACACTGCACTCGAATACAAGGCCAAGATCCGTCGGCTGCGCGAGGCGCGGCCTGGCATCTCGATCAGCTCGGACTTCATCGTCGGTTTTCCCGGCGAGAGCGAACGCGATTTCGACCAGACCATGAAGCTGATCGACGACATCGGCTTCGACCAGAGCTTCAGTTTCGTCTACTCGGCGCGCCCCGGAACACCTGCTGCCAATCTCCCCGACGACACCCCGGAAGCCGTGAAGAAAGCCCGCCTGCAACACCTCCAGGCGGCCATCGAGGCCAATGCCCGACGCATCTCGGAGGCGATGGTCGGCACCGTGCAGACGGTTCTGGTCGAGGGTCCGAGCCGGAAAGACCCGAACGAACTGACCGGCCGCACCGAGAACATGCGCTACGTCAACTTCGCAGCGCCCGCCCGCCTGGTCGGCCAGTTCATCCCGGTCGAAATCACGGCCGCCCTGTCCAATTCGCTGCGTGGCCGCGTGTCCGGCACGGCTGACGGCGCCGACTGACCCGGGCGTCACTCCGGGCAGGTCGCCGCGATCGCCTTCGGGGTCGGCGTGTCCACCCGCAGGCGCCCGCGATTGTTCAGGATCAATGCCTGCGCCTTGTTCGGCCCGCGCCCATCGCACAGGGTGAAAGTGACATTGCTCCCGGCATTGCTGCCGGTCCCCTGGAACACGATGCGCTTGCGACCCTCGGTGCTGCGCAGGCGGACCTGGCCACCCAGTTCCCTCTGACGCGCGACGACCGGCTCGCCCTGGTCGCGCTCGCGATTGCCGTCGCGATCGACGAACACGATCCAGCCACCGCTCCATTCGACACTGTCGAGACAGACATCGCCATGCGCTGGACACAGCACGGTCCGGGCACCGGTGATGGTCGATTTGTTGAGGGCTGCGATGACGCTGTTGAGCAACTCCGCGCGGGCCGACAGGGCGCGCCCGGCTTCCAGTCCCGAGCCGATCATGCTGCCGGCGCTGGCCGTGAGTATGGCCACGATCGCCAGCACCATCAGCAACTCGATCAGGCTGACCCCGGCTCGGTGACGCGGCGCAAGATCAGTACGAAAATCACGGCAGGGGACAACGGCAGAACGGACGGTGCGGGACATGATCGATACTCCGATTGGGGAGCCGACAGTGTCCGACCGACCCTGGCTGCCTGCGTCAGCCGGTCGCCGCATGGCCGGGTAGGACAATGTCGCATGAGCGCTCGGAAATCCGCCCGGCGCACTCGGGCGATCCGCATGTCAGCCCCTGCCCTCCGCTGCCCGCGACACGCGGGTTCTCGACCGAGCGAGCGGCCGGCGGCCCGCACGTCGCGGCCCTTCGACCGACACACCGTATACTGCCAAGCCACCCGGTTCCGCCCATGTCCGACCGCTTCCGCCTCGTTGCCCCCTATCAACCTGCCGGTGACCAGCCGGTGGCGATCGAGCGTCTGGTTCGCGGCTTCGAGTCCGGCCTGGCCCATCAGACCCTGCTCGGAGTGACCGGATCGGGCAAGACCTACACCATCGCCAATCTGGTCGAACGGGTGCAGAAACCGACCCTGGTGATGGCACCGAACAAGACCCTGGCCGCCCAGCTTTACGGCGAATTCAAGCAGTTCTTCCCGGACAATGCAGTCGAATACTTCGTCAGCTATTACGACTACTACCAGCCGGAAGCCTATGTCCCGGCGTCGGATACCTACATCGAGAAGGACGCCTCGATCAACGAGCACATCGAACAGATGCGGCTGTCGGCGACCAAGGCCATGCTGGAGCGACGCGACGCCCTGATCGTGGCGACCGTATCCGCGATCTACGGCCTCGGCGATCCGAACGAATACTTTCGGATGGTGCTGCACATGGTCCGGGGCGAACGGATCGACCAACGCGAACTGATCCGGCGCCTGACCGAGATGCAGTACACCCGCAACGAACTGGAACTTCGACGCGCCTGCTACCGCGTTCGCGGCGAAGTGATCGACGTCCACCCGGCCGAGTCGGAATCGACCGCGCTGCGCATCGAACTGTTCGACGGCGAGATCGAGAATCTCTCCCTGTTCGATCCGTTGACCGGAGAACTGCAACAGCGCATCCCGCGCTACACGATCTACCCGAAATCGCACTACGTCACCACCCGGCGCACGGTGCTCGACGCCATCGAAACCATCAAGGCCGAGCTTCAGGAACGCCTGCAGTCACTGTACGCCGACAACAAGCTGGTCGAGGCCCAGCGCTTGCAGCAGCGCACCCAGTACGACATCGAAATGATGGCCGAGGTCGGCTACTGCAACGGCATCGAGAACTACTCCCGGCACCTGACCGGACGGATGCCCGACGAGCCGCCACCCTGCCTGTACGACTACCTGCCGGCTGATGCCCTGCTGGTGCTCGACGAGTCGCACGTCACCGTGCCGCAGATCGGCGGCATGTTTCGGGGTGATCGGGCACGCAAGCAGACCTTGGTCGATTTTGGCTTTCGGCTGCCGTCGGCGCTCGACAATCGACCGTTGAAGTTCGAGGAATGGCAGCGTCGGGCGCCACGCAGCATTTTCGTCTCAGCGACACCTGGCCCTTACGAGTTGCAGCAATCGGCCGGTGAAGTGATCGAACTGGTGGTCCGACCGACCGGGCTGGTCGATCCGGAGATCGAGGTCCGACCAGTCGCGACCCAGGTCGATGACCTGCTCTCGGAAATCAACCTCCGCGTCACCGATGGTGACCGTGTTCTGGTCACCACCCTGACCAAGCGCATGGCCGAAAACCTCACCGAATACCTGGCCGAACACGGTGTCGCGGTCCGCTACCTGCACTCCGACATCGACACCGTCGAGCGGGTCGAGATCATCCGTGACCTGCGCCGTGGCGTGTTCGACGTGCTGGTCGGAATCAACCTGCTGCGTGAGGGGCTCGACATGCCCGAGGTCTCACTGGTGGCGATCCTCGATGCCGACAAGGA
>DIHI01000023.1:15107-15421 GCA_002420085.1 Lysobacterales bacterium UBA5700
GTGGTCCGGCCGGTCACCGACATCCTGGAAGGTTCCCGGCCCGAACCCGAGGCGATCCGCACCCGCACGGCAGCACGTCGGGTTGCCGAGGCGGCCGAGGACTACGACAGCCTCAATCCGGCCGCCCTGGCCAAACGCATCGCCGAGTTGGAGCAGCAGATGTATCGGCATGCCCGTGATCTCGAATTCGAGCAGGCAGCCGCCGTTCGCGACCGCATCCAGGCTCTGAAGGCGCGCAGCCTGGTCACCTGACCGGCGGTCGAAGGCCGACCAGAGGCGCCGGCAGGGATCGAGCCATGACCGGAACCCGGCTT
>DIHI01000163.1:0-192 GCA_002420085.1 Lysobacterales bacterium UBA5700
CCGCTTGTAGCTGTTGGTGGTCGAGTTGGTGAAGGCATTGATCGCACGCGCATGCTTGAACACCCCACCGATGTACCACAGCGCGAGCTGGCTCAGACCGCCGTAGCCGTCGCCGGTGAACAGGTTGACACCACCCTTGGCCAGCGACTGGTGGACGTGCATGCCTGAACCGTTGTCGCCGACGATCGGCTT
>DIHI01000163.1:293-2765 GCA_002420085.1 Lysobacterales bacterium UBA5700
GGCTTGGGCATGAAGGTCGCGGTCTTGCCGTTGCGGTAGGCGACGTTCTTGACGATGTACTTCAGCCAGGTCAGCTCATCGGCCTTCTTGACCAGCGAATTGAACCGCGTGCCGATCTCGCACTGGCCGGCCGTAGCCACCTCGTGATGATGGACCTCGACCTCGATGCCGACCTGGGTCAGCAGCTTGCACATCTCACCGCGAATGTCTTGCAGACTGTCGGTCGGCGGTACCGGGAAGTAGCCGCCCTTCACCCCCGGTCGATAACCATGGTTGCCGCCATCGAACTTGTCGGCACTGCTCCACGCGGCCTCCTCGGAACCGATCTGGAAGAAGGTGTGGCCCATCTCGACCGCAAAGCGCACCGAATCGAAGATGAAGAACTCCGGTTCCGGCCCGAAATAGGCGGCATCGGCGATCCCGCTGGCCTTGAGGTAGGCTTCGGCCCGCCGCGCGACACCGCGCGGATCGCGCGAATACGGCTGCATGGTCGCCGGATCGAGGACATCGCAGATCAGCACCAGGGTCGGTGCATCCATGAAAGGATCGATCGCCGCCGTGCTGGCGTCGGGCATCAGCACCATGTCGGACTCGTTGATCCCCTTCCAACCGGAAATCGACGAACCGTCGAACATCTTGCCTTCCTCGAACAGCGCAGGCTCGACGATCGAGGCCGGGAAGGTCACGTGGTGCTGGACCCCGCGCACGTCGGTGAAGCGGAGGTCTACGTATTCGATCTGATGGTCCTTGACGAGCTTTTCGACGTGTTCGGCGGACATGGATGTCTCCTGGGTTGATGTGATGGATGGGTGTTGCCGCCGAGCTAGCACAGATCGTGCCAAGTCTTTCCAAGCGTCACCGACGGCGACCGTGTACCACCACGATCGAAGGTCGAATCACCGCCGAACAAGCGATTGCACGGCTGCAACGCGCGAATTCGCACACACGATGGACGGCCGATCGGACATCCGACAGCGGCCATGGATAGCGGCCATGGATACGCCTGATGCGCATCTAAATGGTGCATTTTTTCAGGACAAGCACCTGTTTGGTGCTATTTGAGCGCGACCGGGCCAGCATCGCGAACCGGCTCAGGACCGTCCTGTTCCGGGTATCCTGCCCGACACACCACCATTCGCCGACCCTCGCCGTCGGAGCCAAGCCACGACGTGAACGACACACTCGCCGCCATCCTGCTCGGCCTGATCGAGGGACTGACCGAATTCCTGCCGATTTCCAGCACCGGCCACCTGCTGATCGCCCAACACTGGCTAGGACCACGCTCGGACCTGTTCAACATCGTCATCCAGGCTGGCGCGATCCTGGCGATCGTGCTGGTCTACCGGCAGCGCCTGCTCGCCCTGGCGTTTGGTCTGCGCCAGCCCGAAAACCGCAGCTACCTCGGCAAGATCGCCCTGGCCTTCGCAGTCACCGCCGCACTCGGCATCCCGGTCAGACTGGCCGGCTGGCAACTGCCTGAGACGCTCACCCCGGTCGCCTGGGCACTGGTAGTGGGCGGCCTGTGGATGCTGCTCGCCGAACACCTCGCCGAGCGCCGACCCAATCGCACCGAGATCAGTTGGACCGTAGCCGCCCTGGTCGGCCTGGCACAAGTGGTGGCCGGCGTGTTTCCCGGCACATCGCGCTCGGCCGCCGCCATCTTCGTGGTTCTGCTTGCCGGCACCCGCAATCGCCCGGCCGCGACCGAATTCGTATTCCTGGTCGGCATCCCGACCATGTTCGCCGCCAGCGCCTACGCCCTGTTGGAATACGCTCTGTCACCTGGACACAGCAACGAACACTGGGGACATCTGACAGCGGCATTCGTCGCCGCCAGCGCCACCGGCTTCATCGCCGTGCGCTGGCTGCTCGGCTTCATCCGAAGCCATAGCTATCGCCCGTTCGCCGTGTACCGCATCGCACTCGGCGCAGCCCTGCTGCTCTGGCTTGCCTGAACCGAACCCGCCCGCAGCGCCCCGGCGGCCTCGTCCATCCGGCTGGCGGAAAGCAACCGTCCATCCCGGTGACCGGTTGCCACTCGCCCGGTCAGGAACCGATCCGACCTCGCGCCTCGTTCATGTCGATAGCTTCGCCTTCAGCCGCTCGGTGACCAGATGCTTCGCGACATCGAACGGCTCGCACTGGCCGCTGACCGAACTGAACGCGATCGGCCCGACATCCCGCGCAACCTTCAAGGCCGCCGCGTTCAACGAAGCCGTCCGCTTGCCGATCCCCATCAGCGCCGTTGCCATCGACAGACGGACGTTCTCCGAATCGCCATCGATGGTGTCGGCGATCCGCGCGACATGAGCGAGGAAGAACGCCTCACTCGGCGCCTTCTTACCGGCGCGCTTGGACACCTCATAGAGCAGGCCGTAACCGCAGGCACGGCGGACCGGGTCATCGCTGCGCACCCACTGCTCGACAAGTTCAACCACGAACGACGTCCGCGCGAGCGTCGCATCACATGAA
>DIHI01000100.1:0-224 GCA_002420085.1 Lysobacterales bacterium UBA5700
GCCCGGATTGAACGAGAACCGCATGGTCGACCGTTCCTGGCCATGCCCGATGCACCTGATTTCAACCTGAGCGACACCGACGGCGGCACCGTGCTGGCGATCGTTGGCACCGGCCGAATCGGCGCCGACATCGAACGCTTGGATCGGCGCGTGCCGGCGGCCCGGCTGGCACGCCGCTGGTTCAGCGACACGGAACAGGCCGCTCTGGCGCACCTGCCACAATC
>DIHI01000100.1:295-1586 GCA_002420085.1 Lysobacterales bacterium UBA5700
CCGCTCTGGCGCCCCTGCCACAATCCGTCCAGGCCGGCGCATTCATCCATCTGTGGACCGCCAAGGAAGCCGCCTGCAAGGCCACCGGGACCGGCATCTTCGGCCACCTCGATCGCTGGCGCTTCGCACTCGGTGCGGACGATCCGGTGCCCCTGCAGCCGCTGCCGATCGAAGCCGGAACGCCCGAAGACTGGCAATTCGTTCGCGTGACGCCGGCCCCCGGTTTCACCGTCGTGCTGGCATGCTGTCGGGTCGGGCTGCGCCGTGTCCGCCTGATCCTGTCCGAACACTGAACGGAATCCACGGCTCGCTGCGCGGCCGCTCTCGACTGCGACGTTTGGCCCTGCCGCCACGTCCAACCTTACGACCCGACCCGGACCGAGGCTTGACCGACATGACAGACCCGGCAACGCAGCAGGCATCATCCAGCCCCCGCAAGCCCGCACGGCCGGCGGTATCGATACCCGCCGATCCGGCGAGCCGGTGACCGACGCCGATGCCGATGCCGATGTACTGCCTCCAGCCATGCTGCTGGATCGCGCCATCGATGGCAGCGATGCAGCCTTCGCCCAGCTCTACCGCGACCATGCACCGGCACTTTACGCCCTGGCTCTGCGGATGACCGGCAATCGCGCCACTGCCGAGGATGTCGTTCATGACTGCTTTCTGCGGGCCTTGCGGTCGAGCAGGCATTTCCGTGGCGATGCTGCACCACGCACCTGGCTGACCCGGATCACCATCAACCTAGCCATCGATCGCATTCGTCAGCATCGGCAGTGGCAGGTCGAACCCGACGCGATCGCGGCACTGGCCACGCTGCCGTCCGAGGATCACGACACCGCCGCCGCCCTCGGCCTGCTGGCCGGCCTGAGTCCGGCGGCGCGCAGCGTGGTCTGGCTGCATGAAATGGAAGGTCATTCCCACGCCGAGATCGCCACCCTGTTCGGTACCAGCGAGAGCTGGTCGAAATCGATCCTGTCGCGCTCGCTCAAACGCCTGCGCGCGACTCTGGAGCACGACCGATGATCACAGACCACCGCACCGGCCCGCCGCACCGGCCCGCCACCGTCGCTCCGCCGACCGACGACTACGCCGATGTCCGCGCCTATCTGCACGCCCTGCCCCAGCCGCTGCTGGCGCCGACACTGTGGCCACGCCTGCGGACACGACGCCGCTCGCAACGGGTCGCGTCGCACACCTGGCTGGCGATCGCAGCCGGATCCGCCGCCATGGCCTTGGCCCTCGCGCTGACCCGACCGGAGCCCTCGCCTGTCACGCTGGCACTGGCACC
>DIHI01000100.1:1659-13105 GCA_002420085.1 Lysobacterales bacterium UBA5700
ATCGGCTCGACCGCCGGTCTGCACGCGATCGATCGCATGTTGCAGGACGGCTATGCGCGCGGCGCCTCGACCGAGCAACTGGCCCCGCTGTGGCACGCTCGCGAGCGTCTGGCCAGCAACAGTCCAGCACCATTGCCCGCCCGGCCGGTGCGCCTGTGATGTCGTCTGCGCTCGCTACGCCGTTGTCACCGCCGTTGCCGTTCCCACCACGACCACGCCCGACGCCATGCCCGAGGCTGTGTCGCCGTCTGAAGTCCTGCATCGGAGATTCGCGATGAAATCCACTTTTCTGGCACCGATCATCGACCAACCCGGCGTTCATTGGCTCAGGGTATCGGTGCTGATGCTGTTGCTGGCAAGCAGCGCCGAGGCCGCAGGCCAGGCGACCGAGCCGACACCCGCTAACGCGACCGGCCCTGGCCATGCCCGTGTCCATGACGTCGTGCAGCACACCATCGATTCGACCCTGATCGCGCTGTCCGAGCAGGGAGTGTTCGCCGCAGCCCCGGATTCACCCTTGACTGTCAGTTCGGCGCCGGCAATCCATTACGAGCTTGGCGCGGTGATCGATCTGGCCGCCAGTGATGGCGACGGTCTGCCGGTGCTGGCCGTGACGCCGGGCTCCAGCGCCGAACGCATGGGCATCCTTGCCGGCGATCGGTTTCATGTGCTCAACGACCTGCGTCTTCCGACTGAAGCTGGCTCGGCGGCAACCACGGCACAGGCGATCGGGGCGGCCATTGCCGGACGTGAAGGTGCCATCGAACTGACCGTGTTGCGTGCCGGTGTCGAACATGTCCTGCATGGCCGGGCACAGCCGGTCACCATCCCCGGTTACACCCTGCAGATTGCCGCCGACACCGAGAATCGCTGCGGACGAGTGAGCGTATTCCCGGCGATGGCTCGCAGTGAACGCCTGTTTCCGCTGACCCTGCGCCGTGTCGATGGTGTCGAAATCGTGATCGGCCCACCCGGCTCCATCCGCGTCGAACCGGGACGGCGCCGGTTGTTGCTCTCCGAAGCCATTCCCGAAGTCGAATTCAACAGCATCGAATTGAAACAACGCACGCAGCTTCGCAACCGGCGGATGGCCGAGTTCAAGACCCTGGAGATCGACATCCTGCCAGGGTTCACCTATTACCTGGCCGCCCACCTGCACGACCCGCCGCGTCGGATCATCGACAACGGCTACTGGCAACCGGTGATCTGGCGGATCCGCCGGGCGTCCTGCCGCTGAGTGCTCATACCGAGCCCGCCATTCCATCCATTCGGCACGGTCATCGACCCTGCCCCCAACCCGCCTTCGGGCGACCACCCCACACCTGGAGCAGTCACCATGAAACTACCCGTGTTCCTCATGCTAGCCAGTCTCACCGCCGGTTCTGTGGCACTGGCACAATCCGGCACCGACCTGGCTGCCGTTCCCGCCAGCAGTGAAGCCGGTTGCGGCCGGATCAGCAGCTTCACTTCGATGCCACGCAGCGAAGGTCTGTTCCCGATCGTACTGCGTCGGATCGATGGCAAGGAGATCGCCGGTGGCGGCTCGCCAGCCGTCAAGGTTTCGGCCGGCAGCCACAGTCTGATGGTGGCCGACGCCATTCCTCCGGTCGAGTTCAACAGCACCGAGCGTGCGGGCCTGCGCCAGTTGCGCAATCGCCGGATGGCACAGTTCAAGACATTCGAGGTCGTGGTCGAGCCGAACACCACCTACTACCTCGCCGCCAAGCTGGCACCGTATCCGCGCGATGTCATCAACAATGCCCATTGGCAACCGGTCATCTGGCGAACCCGATCGGAGCGTTGCCGCTGATCGGATTTGCCGTTAGCCTGCCGCGATGACCACCGCACTCAGTGTCAACCTCAACAAGATCGCCGTCCTGCGCAACTCGCGGGGCGGCAGCGAGCCTTCGATCGAACTGGCTGCCGAGACCGTGATCGCAGCAGGCGCCCACGGCATCACCGTGCATCCGCGTCCCGATGCCCGGCACATCCGCAGCGACGACGTCGCATCCCTGGCCGCCATCACCCGCAGACGGGTCGAGTTCAACATCGAGGGCAACCCGTTTGCGCCGCCACGGCCGGGCTATCCCGGTCTGCTGGCCCTGGCCCGATTGCATCGGCCCGACCAGATCACCCTGGTTCCCGATGACGATGGACAACTGACCTCGGATCACGGCTACCAACTCGAACACGACGGCGCACGGCTGGCGCCCGTGGTGCAGGCATTCCGCGAGATCGGCTGTCGGGTCAGCCTGTTCGTCGATGTCGGTGCCGACCACTTCGAGATTGCACGGCGTATCGGCGTGGATCGGGTCGAACTGTATACCGGTCCCTATGCCGAAGCCCATCGACAGGCCGGTGATACCGTGAACCCCGTGCTGGGGCAGTACCGCGACACCGCCCAGGCTGCTGCCCGGGCCGGCCTGGCCATCAATGCCGGCCACGATCTCAGTCAGGCCAATCTCGGTGATTTTCTGCGCGCCGTACCGCAGGTCGCCGAAGTCTCGATCGGGCACGCGCTGATCGGCGAGGCGCTGTACGACGGCCTGGCAACCACCGTCCGCCGTTATCTGAACGTGATCGCCCAGGTCTGAACGGTGGCCTGCAGCCGGCTTCGCACGAAATCGAATGGACCAGGGGCCGAAAACGACGACGCCGCCCGATTGGGCGGCGTTGTCTGAAGCTTCTGGCTATCACACCCCACCGAAAATCGCAGGGGCGTGAGACTCAGAGCGCGTTCGATTCCACGAAGCCGATTTTTTCCATACCGGCGTTTTTGGCGGTCGCCAGCACGTCGGCCAGAACCTGATAGCTGACCTCTGGGCTGGTTTCCAACTCCAGGGTTGGCTGTGGGTCACGCCCGGCCTCGACCTGAAGCTGCATGCCCAGTGCTGCCATCGGCAGGGGCGAGCCATCCCAGAACAACTGCCCCATCTGATCGATGCGCAGACGGATCGGCGGCGGCGGATCCTTGGGCGGTTCGAGGTTCTTGGTGGGCTGGGGCAGGTCGATGTCGATGTTGTAGGTCATCGCCGGTGCCGTCACCATGAAGATGATGAGCAACACCAGCAGGACGTCGATCAGCGGAACGACATTCATGTCGCTCTTCGCGCCCTTGCCGCCGGATACCGTGAATGCCATGGTCGTTGCTCCCGTGCTCAGTCCGATGGGGTCGCCACGAAGGCGATCTTGCGGATACCCGACAGACGTGCCGTGCGCATCACATCCTGAATGATCCGATACTTGGTATCACTGTCGGCACGAATATCGACCTGCGGCTGCGGCTGTTTCTGGGCTTCGATCGCCAACTGCGATTCCAGCAGTTGGCTGTTGATCGGCTGGTCGTTCCAGTAGATCTCACCGTTGGCGCGAACCGCCAGGGTGATCGGCTGGATCGGCTTTTCGGCCTGTTCCTTCAGGGTCGCCTCCGGCAGTTCGACCTTGACCTTGTGCGCCATCAGCGGGGTGGTGACCATGAAGATGATCAGCATCACCAGCATGACATCGACCAAGGGCACGACATTGGGTTCGGTGAACCCGCTGTCGCCGGAATCATTCGTGCTGAACGCCATTGCCTGTCTCCGTCGGATCGGCCATCAATCAACGACCGCCGGTCTGCGGACCGCCGGTTGCGTAGGAGTCATGCAGGTCGTGGGCGAACGTGTCGAACTTCTCGTTGGTATTGCGGTTGGCCCGGTTGAAGGCGTTGTAGGCAATGACCGCAGGGATCGCCACGAACAGACCGATGGCGGTCATGATCAGCGCCTCACCGACCGGTCCGGCGACCGCTTCGATGGACGACTGGCCACTGGCGCCGATCGCGATCAGGGCGTGGTAGATGCCCCACACGGTGCCGAGCAGACCGACGAACGGCGCCGTCGAACCGACCGTGGCCAGCAGGGTCATGCCGGTTTCGAGACGGGCGCTTTCACGGGCGACTGCCTGACGAAGGGCGCGGTCGATGAACTCGGACCGGTTGAGCACTTCGCTCAGACGCGAGGACTCACCGCTCTTGTCATGGCGCTGGGCGGCATTGTGCGCATCCAGGGCAATCTTCGAGAACGGCTCGTTCTTCGGCTGCTGCTCCATCAGTTGGGCCGCCTCTTCGCGATTGGCGGCCTGCCAGAAGCCACGGACCACACGATCGGCGCGGGAGTTGATGACCGCATTCTTGATCGCATTGATCACGGTGAAGTACCACGAACTGAGCGACATGACGATCAGCGTGATCAGCACCGCCCACCCGACCGAGTCGAGGTTGGCGATCATGTGGTCGAAACCCATCTGCTGGAACGCCGCTGCGTCGCTGTCGGTCAGGCCGGTGCCCAGCGTGCTGGTGGTCTGTTGTGCCGGGGTCGCCGCCAGGGTGCTGGCCGGGCTCGCGGCGGCAGGCGCGGCCTGCTCTACGGTTGCGGTGGTGTCGGTGTCCTGAAGCATAGCGCCTACCCTTGATTAAGCATCACTGAGTTTGAAGGAGATCGGGACCAATACCCAGCCGGCGACCGGCTGGCCATTCTTGAGGCCCGGGTTGAACTTCCAGGTTTTGACCGCGTCCATCGCGGCCCGGTCAAGCAGCCGGGAGCGGCTGGATTTTTCGATTTCGATGGTCGTTGGGTCGCCATTGATATCGACCAGCACCCGCAGCAGCACCTCGCCTTCCTCGCGGCGACGCAGGGCCTGTGGCGGATAGCGCGGCGGCCGCATGCGCCGGTAGCTCTGGTCTTCCGACGGACCGTAGTCAGCCGGCGGTGCCGGAGGAGCGGGTGGCGCCGGTGGCGGGGCTTCGACTGCCATCGGGCTGGGATCCTCGAACACCACCGGCGGCTCCGGCGGCGGCGGGGCCGGGGTCGGCCGTGGCCGCTCGATCACCTTCGGCGGTGGCCGCTTCGGCGGCTCCGGCGGCGGCGGCGGCGGCGGCGGTGGCGGCGGCGGTGGTTCGATGAAGGTCACCTGCACCACCTGTTCTTCGTCCTCTTCGGCTTCCTCGGTTCCGAACGGAAGCATGAGGAACATGAACACGGTGATGTGAACGCCGATCGCACAGGCGATGCCGGCCACCCGCGCCCAACTGAACGTTGCGCCGGTCTCTTCTTCTTCGTTGATGAACGTCTGCGTCATGGAATCCAGTCGTCTCGTCGCCGTGGCGGTGTTCGTTATCGTTTCCGGGAAACCGCCCCGGGTTCAGCGGGAGGGTGCGAGTCTATACCATTCCGACCGGAATGGTCATCACCCGTTCACGGTTCATCGGGAAGCAGCGGCCAGACCCTTCTGGGCCTGCTCCTGGTGGCTGCCCGGATGCTTGAGGGCTTCGCGATAGGCGGCTGCGGCAGCCGCCTTGTTGCGCAAGCCATAGAGTTCGATGTTGCCGAGCGTCACGTGGCCGTCGCCCGGATTCTCAAGACCCTGCTGCAGGGCCTTCTGAATCGCGGTCTTGGCTTCGGGGAAACGCTCCTCGTTGTAGTAGACACGCGCCAGGTTGAGCGCAGTGCGGCCGTCGCTGGCGAATTCGACCGCCTTCGTCCAGGCGCTGATCGCCGGCTCGATCTGATCACTGAAATAGTAGGACTGGCCGAGCAGGTTGTAGACCTGATGGCCCGGCTTGAGGATGCCCTTGTCGAGACCCTCGTTGATGATCGCGATGGTCTTGGCTTCCTGGCCTTCCATGTTGTAATAGACCCGGTACAGCCGCTCGTAGTCCTCTTCCGCCGTGAAGATGCCACGCGCCTTGGCATCTTCCAGCAGGGCGACCGCCTGCTCGGTCTGATCGAGATCGAGGTACATGCTGGCCATGTTGACCAGCAGCGGCTTGTCGTTCGGATCCACCGCCAGCAACTGCTTGCCGACTTCGATCGCCTCGGGCAGCTTCTCGGCTTCCACGTAGACGGCGAGCAGCAGCTTGCGCCAGTTGGGATTGGCATCGGCTACTTCGGCCAGGACTTCGTTGATTGCTGCGGCGGCCTCGTCGTAACGTTCAAGGCGATACAGCGACTGGGCGCGGATCATCCGGTACTCGGGGTTGGTCGAGCCGGACTCATCGAAGAACCGCTCCATGACCGCCAGCGCCTCGTCTTCACGCTCCTCGAAGCCGTACCACTGGGCGAGCAGCAGCATGCTCTGGAAATGCTGCTCGTTGGCCATCGCCTCGCTGGCGATCGCCTTGTTGAGGTAGTCGATGGCCGTGGCAAGGTCGTCGCGCTCGTTGCTGACTTCGGCCATCATCCGGTTGGCCATGGCCTGGGGGTAATCACCGGCCTTGGCATTGCCGAGCAGTTCCTGGGCGATCGACTCGACCTTGGTCATGTCGTCCTCGCCGTAGGCATCAAACATGTCCTGGACTTTCTTCTGGATGCGCGAGTTGGCCCGGATGACCGGCTCCTTCCGAGTGGCATTCGGGTAGGGCGCTTCTTCCTTCTCGGCCTTGCCTCGTTCCGAACGCTGGGCCATGGCCGGCTCAGGGGCCGCCAACGCGGCGGCGAACAGCAGCGCGGTGGCGAGGAAGACCGAATTGAGGAGTCTGGACTGGTTCATGGCAGGGGCCGGATCGTGGTCGGAACCGGAAATCGTAAACAGGTAGTCGGCTAGAGTACCGTGTTGCAGAGTAAATACTCAAGTGCGTTGTCGTTTGGACAGTCGGACCGTGATCGGGTTAACGGTCATGCGCCAGGGCTAGCCTCGTCGATGCCGGCCACGTCGGCCGCCCGAACAGTGTCAGCAGACCACACGTGAAGCGACGGTCGACGTGCGGTCACCGGCAATCCGGAACTCGACCGGCAGCGCGCGCCTGACGCTGGACGACGGTCAGCTCGGCGACCCGCTCGGACAGCCGGCGGATGCGATTCTCCGGGTCCGGGTGGGTGGACAGCCATTCGATCGGCCGGGCGCCTGCGTTGCGTTGCATGGCCTGCCACAGGGCGACCGCCGCTGCCGGATCGAAGCCGGCCCTGGCCATCAGCTCCTGACCGTACACGTCGGCCTCGCTCTCGTGCTTGCGCGAGAAAGGCAGCAGCACGCCGACCTGGGCGCCGGCACCGAGCAGGGCGGAGACCGCGCGGGCGGTTTCCGGCGAGGCGCGGCTCTGTGTGATGGCACCGGCGACGCTCAGACCGGTTCTGGCGGCCAGATCCTGCGAAACCCGTTCGCCGGAATGGCGGAACACGACATGACCGATCTCATGGCCGAGCACGGCCGCCAGTTGGTTCTGGTCGGCTGCCAGGGCCAGCATGCCGGTGTTGACGCCGACCTTGCCACCCGGCAGCGCGAAGGCATTGGCGGTCGGATCCTCGAACAGTTGCACTTCCCAGGCGATTCCCCGCCACTCCGACGGCAGTTCGCGCACCAGGGCATCGACGATGCAGCGGGCGTAGCCAAGACGACGGCTGTCCCTGACCAGCTTGCCGGACGACTTGAGCTGATCGAACGAGTTGACGCCGAGCTGGTTCAACTCGCCGTCGGAAATGAACATCAACTGGCTGCGCCCGGTCGGGGTGGTGGTACAGGCGGCCAGCAGCAGCACCAGAACAGGGATGATGGCTTTCATGACGGTCCTCCTGGAAGGGTAAGGTAACCACGCGCGGGGAATGAACCCGGCGAGCACGCGCGGACGCCCCGACGAATCGCGCCGTCCGACCGGATGGAACGACTCCGACGGACCGTCAGGCATGGTGTCCGTTGACCGTTCGCCATCGTCGTCCACCGGACTCAGCCACGAATCGGGAACGCGGTTCGGGCGAACTCGACCCGCTCGGTCGCGTTCGCACTGAGTCGCCCCTCTGCTTCCAACGCCTGGATTCGCCGCAGATTACCGAGGATACCGTTGCCGTTGGCGATCTGGATCGCCAGTCCCGGACGGGCATTCAGTTCCAGAATCATCGGACCTTGCTGTCGGTCGAGCACGAAATCGACACCGACATAGCCGAGTCCGGACAATTCGTAACAGCGTGCCGCCATCTCCAGCAGGTTCGACCAGCCCGGAATCTCCAACCCGGTCAGGCTGTGCTCGGTGTCCGGGTGCTCGCTGACCACCTCGCTGCCCCAGACGCCGCGCTTGGTGCGTCCGCTCGGCAGGTCGATGCCGACCCCGATCGCACCCTGGTGCAGATTGGCCTTGCCGTCCGACAAGCGGGTCGGCAGGCGCAACATGGCCATCACCGGATAACCCAGGAAAACGATGATGCGGATGTCCGGGACACCTTTGAAGCTGATCCGGTCGAAGATCGGATCGAACTGCACGCAGTATTCGACGATCAGGTGATCGGGCTGTCCGCCCAGCGAGAACAGCCCGGCCAGACCGTTGGACAGATGGTGGCCGAACTCCTCACGGCTCATGAGGTGGCCGTTGGCCCGACGGTAGCGATCACCACGCCGACCATTGATGACCAGGATGCCATCGCCACCCGAGCCATGTGCCGGTTTGACCACGAACTGCTCGCGATCGCGAAGGCGCGCGTGGAGGTCGGCGATTTCATGCTCGTTGCGCACCACGGCATACAGGTCGGGCACCGGCAGGCCGGCCGCCAACGCCAGTTTCTTGGTGATCAGCTTGTCATCGACACGCGGATAGAAACGCCTCGGGTTGTAGCGCAGCACGAATTCGGCATTGCGCCGGTTGATCCCCATCAGGCCGATCCGGCGCAGCCGGTCGGCGATCCTGAACGGGTTCGGGAAACTCAGGCCAGGCATGCTCAACCGGCCTCTCGGGACGGTGCGGCAATCGGATCGGGATCATTGGCCAGTGCCCGGAATCGCAGCAGTTCGGTCAGCCGGTAGCCGGCATAGCGACCGAGCAGCAGGGTGCCGGCGAACAGGATCAGCAACACCTCGGGAAACACGAACACGATATGCACCAGCGGCGGCCAGCTCATCGCCAGGTAGGCCACGGCAGCGACGATCAGGGTGCCGATGCCGTCCTTCATGGCACTGCCACCGCCGCGCTCCTCCCAGGCCACCGACATCCGCTCGATGGTCATGGCCATGATCACCATCGGGAACAGGGCGACCGAGAGGCCGACCTCGATTCCCAGGCGATTCGACAGCACACTGACCAAGGCCATCAACAGCACCACCACGATCAGCACGGCGGTCAGGCGCGGCACCAGCAACAGTCTCAGTCGTTCGAGGTAGAACCGAGCCAGCAGACCGGCGCCGACCACCAGTACGAACAGGGCGATGCCGGCAATCAGGCCGGTGTCGCGGAACGCCAATGCCACCAGCACGGGCATGAAGGTTCCGAATGTCCTGAGCCCGACCAGGTTGCGCAGCACCAGCATGATGAAGGCGCCGATCGGCACCATCATCAGCACGCGATAGACCTCCTGGGTTTGCAGGGGCAGGCTCAGCAGGGAGTAGCGAACCAGGTTGGCATCGCGCACCTCAAGCCGACGCTCCGCGACGGCCATGGCGTCGGCAAGGTTGCGGCCGAGACGGAAGCTCAGTGTCGCATTCGGTGTGCCGTCCACGACCAGGGTCGGTCGGGCATCGGCCGACCACAGGAACAGATCCCTCGGCCAGCCCTCGGCCGCCGTCTCCAGATCGAGGGTGTACCAGCGGGTGCCGTTGTGAACCATCAACCAGGGCCTGAGTACGGCATCGCCTTCGGACAGCATCAGGCCATGGATGACCCGGGCCGGGATGTTGCGGGCGGCCAGCAGGTCGGCGATCAGTTGTGCCCTGGCTTCCGTCCCGTCTCGCCCTTCCAGCAACAGGGCAACTTCCTCGCCATCATTCTGGGCAAACTGCCGGACCAGTTCGCGCGCATAGGTGAGGACGTCGGCTGAGCGTTCACGGGTGTTGTCGAGCAGGGTCTGGGCGGCCGTGGCCTCGGGCTCCGGCAAGGGCTCCGGCATCATCAGTTCCGGAGTCAGGCGTTCGTGGAAGGCGGCCAGCCCATCGGCACGTGGGGCACGGACCAGGGTGGCTCGGTAGTACAACGATTGGGCGCCCGTGGCGCGTCGGGTCGCCCACTGCACCGCGCGGCTGATGCCACTGCTCTCCTCCAGCTTCGAGTAGTTGCGTGCGACGAAGCGTTCTTCGACCACGGTGAAGCCGGGCGCCTCCTTCGGCACTTGCAGGGTGACGGTGTTCGGCCCGCGCCGTGGCCGATATTCCACGTGGGCCTGGATGGTCCAGACTTCGACCTCGGCATTCGGTCGCAGCGGAAACTGGAGCACCTGCCACTTGTACAACGTCGCCGCCAAGCCCATCCCGGCTGTCAACAGCACCAGCAGATAGAGATGGGTCTTCTTCATTGAGGAGGCTTCCAGCGGCGGCTACGGATCAGACCGAGCATCGAGTGCAGTATCGGTGGGCCAGTATACGAGACCGCCGAGATCACGCGGAGGGGTGCTCGGATTCCGATCGAGACAGCGGACCGGACGACGATCCTGACAAGGATCGGATTATCCAGCGCTCCCGACAGCAGGACGCCCAAGGCCGGAGGCGCTTGGCGCGGCCGGGACGGCCAAGCCTAGCGCCACTGGACCCACGCCACTGGCCGGCTGAACGGGGTTCGATCAGACGTCGAGGTTGGCAACCTTCAGCGCGTTGTCTTCGATGAACGCGCGGCGTGGGTCCACCACATCACCCATCAACGTCGAGAAGATTTCATCGGCCGCCACTGCATCCTCGATCCGAACCTGGAGCAGGCGGCGGGTTTCCGGGTTGACCGTGGTCTCCCAGAGCTGATCCGGATTCATTTCGCCAAGGCCCTTGAAGCGCTGGATCGAGCGACCACGCTTGGCTTCTTCCAACAGCCAGTCGAACACCTCGGCAAATCGGCCGACAGTCTGCTGACGGTTGTTGCGGATGATCCGGGCATCGGCCTTGAGCAGGCCATCGAGCTGACCTGCGAGGGCGGTCAGGCCACGCAGTTCACCATCGAGGAGGACATTGACCGGGATGGTCTGGACGGCATCAAGGCCATGCTGGCGCCTGGCCATCAGCACGGCTGCGGGCTGGTCGCCGCTGGCCGCGCGCATGGTCGGGACGTAACGCGCCCGCCCGGTACCACTGGCATTCAGGCGTGCCGCCAAGCGTTCGCACCAGGCGTTCGATTCGGCCTCGGACGACAGGATGCTCGGGGTGAGCGCCGGGACGTCGAGCAGTGCTGCCAGCACGGCCGCATCGAAACGATGGCTGTGTCGGGCAATGGTCTGGCGCGCCTGGGCGAAATCGAGCATCAGGCGCTCCAGCCCCTGACCCGCGATAGTCGGTGCATCCGGGTCGGCAAGCAGTTCTGCGCCATCGACGGCGCTGCCGATCAGATACTGATCCAGTGCCGGCTCGTCCTTGATGTAGATTTCGTTCTTGCCCTGCTTGATCTTGAACAGCGGCGGCAGACCGATGTAGACATAGCCGCGTTCGATCAGCTCCGGCATCTGCCGATAGAAGAAGGTCAGCAGCAGGGTCCGGATGTGCGAGCCATCGACATCGGCGTCGGTCATGATGATGA
>DIHI01000058.1:0-131 GCA_002420085.1 Lysobacterales bacterium UBA5700
GAGGTTCGACCGCCAGTGGTTCGACCGCCACGCGCTGGATCGATGCGCATCAACCGCAGTCGCCGAACCGTGCCTGGAGCATCGCCAGCGCCGCTGGACCGGCGGTCTCGGTGCGAAGAATGCGCGGGCCG
>DIHI01000058.1:187-6679 GCA_002420085.1 Lysobacterales bacterium UBA5700
CTCGGTGCGCAGAATGCGCGGGCCGAGCCGAAGGCCGTGAAACCTGGCGGCGCGCAGTTGGGCCAGATCACGCTCGGAGAAACCACCCTCGGGGCCGACCACCAGGGCGATCGCCGTACCCGGCCCAGGCGTCGGCAGTAAATTGACCGTCTCGCTGCCGTCCGGGTCCAGGGTCAGGCCCAGGGTGGGGTGCGACAGCGATGCCAACCAATGACCGAGGGTGATTGGCTCGTGCAGGCTCGGTAGACGGACCCGACCACATTGTTGGCAGGCCGAGATCAGCACCCCGCGCCAGTGGTTCAACCGCCGTTCGCTGCGTTCGCCATCCAGCCGGACTTCGGTACGCTCGGTGATGATCGGAACCAGTTCGGTCACGCCCAGTTCGGTCGCTTTCTGGAGTATCCAGTCCATCTTTTCCCCGCGCGCCAGCGCCTGCGCCAGAACCAGGCGCAAGGGCGACTCGCGCTCGACCTCGATCGCCTCGGTGACCGTCACCGATACCGATTTTCGGCCGAGATCGGACAGCCGGGCCGCATATTCGCGGCCATCGCCATTGAACAGCCGCAGGGTGTCGCCCACATCCAGCCGCAGCACCCGGCTGACATGCTGAGCCGCTGACTCGGGAAGTGCGATCGTCTGGCCGATCGCCAGCGCAGCATCGACGTGGATGCGGATCAGCCGCATGCTGCTGCACCTCGCCGGTGAGTCTCGGAGGGTTGGGGATATCGGACGATGCGACCCCCTGCATGGGCGCAGTGGCACGATCCACGGCTCGCCCCGCTGTCGTGCATGGACGGCTCTGTTAGCATTTTCCCGACCCCATCACTGCGAAACCACCATGATCCCGACCTGGAGTGGTTCTGTCCACGCCCCTGCATGCCGAGCCAGCCGCAGCCCGATCGCTGCCGTTCGTGCCGCAGCCATGCAGCCGACATCAATGGCGTCGGCGCCGCGCACGTCGAGATCGGGGTTCACCCTGATCGAAGTGCTGGTGGTCGTGGTCATTCTCGGCATCCTTGCTGCGGTGGTCGTGCCGCGCCTGATGGACCGGCCCGACGAAGCCCGTGCCGTGCGTGCCCGCCAGGACATCCAGGCGATCGTCACCGCGCTCAATCTTTACCGCCTCGACAACTTCAGTTATCCGAGCACCGACCAGGGTCTGGATGCTCTGGTCCAGGCGCCGCCCGGTGCCAGCAACTGGCGGGCGGGCGGCTATCTCGACCGGGTTCCGGTCGATCCCTGGGGCCGACCCTACCTGTACCTCAACCCCGGTCGCAACGGCGACATCGACGTCTGGAGCCAGGGCGCCGATGGCCGCAGTGGAGGTGAGGGCGCCAATGCCGATGTCGGCAACTGGGGTGAATGATCGGTTGCCGTCCGCATCCGAGCGATCGTTGCGGCGGTCGGACACCGGCTTGAGCCTGATCGAACTGCTGATCGCCCTGGCCATCGTCGGCGTGATGGTGGGTGCCGTGGTGATCGCATTTCCCGATCTCACCGGTCGAGGATTGGACACCAGTGCCGCCCGCCTGCATCGCCTGATCGAACTGGCCTGCGAGCGTGCCGAGCGCTCGGGCCGCGATTTCGGCATCGAGATCAGGCGCGACGGCCTGCGCTTCGGCCCGTTCATCGACGGACGCTGGCAGCCCGTGCCGGAGCATTCGAGCGAAGCCCTGAGACCGCGCCGCCTGCCCGAGGGACAGCGGCTGGCCCTGCGGATCGATGGCATCGCGTTGAGTCTGGCCGAAGGGTCGGCCGATGGCGCCGATCCGACCCCGCAGATCGCCTGTCTGGCCACTGGCGAGCGCGCGCCGTTCGAGTTGCGGCTGTCCAGTGACACGGACAGCACCGAGCGACGGGCTTGGCGCATCCATGCCGACCCAGTCGGCCCGATTCGGCTTGAACCCACCGATGCGCCTTGACCCGCACCCTACGCGCGCCGGCTTCAGCCTGCTCGAAACCCTGATCGCCCTGGCCGTCCTGGCCCTGGCGATGACCGCCCTGGTGCGCACTGCTGGCCTGGAAGCCCAGTCGCTGGCGCAGGCGCGTGAACACGCCCTGGCCCAGTGGGTTGCCGCCGACGTGATCGCCGAAGCCCGGCTGGAATCGACGCTGCCGGCCAGCGCTCTCCGTCAGGGTCACAGTGAGATGGGCGACCGCCGATTCCGCTGGACGCTCAGTATCGCCACCACCGATGCCGGCATCCGCCGGCTCGATGTCGCCGTATTTGCCGAACCGGCCCAGCAGCCGATCCTCATCCTGACCGGATTTGCCGGCACGCCATGACCCGCACCGCCGGCTTCACCTTGCTCGAAGTGCTGGTCGCCACCGCGATCGTCGCCGTAGTCGCGGCCCTGGCCTGGGGTGGCCTGCAAAGTCTGGCGCGCGCCCAGCAGGTGCTGGTCGAGCGCCAGGCGGCTCTGGCCAGTCTGCAACGCGGCATCGGCCGCCTGGAACGCGACCTGCGGCAGGCGATCGATCGCCCGATCCGCGCCGAGGACGGCGTTCGCCGACCGGCCTTGGTCGGTACGGGCGAGGGCGTCGAACTGACCCGGCTGGCGCTGTCCGGCGGCTGGCAGAGTCCCAGTCCGGCGATCGAGCGACTCGCCTGGCGCTGTCGCGACGATCGCCTGCAACGGCTGCGCTGGCCGGTGGCCGATCGCGACCGGGCCACCCCGATCACGGTCGAGGATGTCCTGATCGGAGTAAGCGACTGTCGCTGGCGCTATCTGGGCGCGGCAGCCGTCCTCGACCAGTGGCCGGGACCGAGCACCGTGGTCGGCGGCCCCAGCGGTCTCGATACCGGCGCCCTGCCGCGTGCGGTCGAACTGCGCTTCCAATTGGCAGGCGAGGGCCAGTTCCGGCGCCTGCTGGAACTCCCGGCCGATCCAAGGCCGACGCCATGAACCGTCGCATCCGCAGCCGCCGTTTCGGCCGAGACAGCCGGCCCGGCCGGCCTGGTCGGCCTGGTCGAGCACGCCAACGTGGCGTCGCCTTGCTGATCGCCCTGCTGGCGGTCGCCCTGGCCGTGCTTCTGGTGACCGCCCTGATCGACAGCGGCGATGCCAGCCGTGCCCGGCAGCGTGATCTGTGGCGTGCCGAACAGAGCTGGCAACTGACCATCGGCCTCGAACTGTGGATCGCCGAATTGCTGCGCATCGACCATCGCGCCAACCCCGGCATCGACAGTCTCGACGATGGCCTGACCCGGCCGCTGCCGGAGATCACCATCCCCGGCGCCCGCATCGGTGGCCGGCTGCGCGACCTGGGCGCCTGCTTCGACCTCAATCGGCTGGCGCCTGGCGGCCAGGCCGACCCGATCGCGATCGAAGGCTATGCCGCCCTGCTGCATGCCTTGCGTCTGGATCCGGCGATCGCCGATCGCACCCTCGACTGGCTCGATCTCGACGGGCAGGCCGGCACACGCGGTGCCGAGGATGCCGTCTACGCCGCCGCCATCCCACCCGGACGCACCGCCAATCGCGCCATGGCCCATCCCTCGGAACTGCGGCGCCTGTCTGGGATCGACGCCGGCACCTGGCAGGCCCTGGCACCGTTCGTCTGCACCTTGCCGGAACCCAGCCCGGTCAACCTCAATACCGCCCCGCCGGAAGTCTGGCTGACCGTGCTGCCGACCCTCGACCTGGCCACCGCCCGCCGTCTCGCCCGTCGGCCCGGAAACGCCTTCGGCTCGCTCGAAGCCCTGCACGCCGCTCTGGCTCGCGAAAACCAACCCGCCCCCGACCCACGCCGCGCCAGCCTCGGCAGCCGGTATTTCCTCGCCGAAGCCCGCATCGAAGCCGACGGCATCGACTTCGCCTACACCAGCCTGATCGAACGCACTGGCGAACAGATCCGAGTCCACGCCCGCGCGCGTGGGCGCTGGTAGCTGGGTAGACGATCGGCCTGGCTTGGCAGTCGGCAACTCGAAACGGCATGACTCGGTGATCGCCCTTGCACTTTGTCGGTGTGCTGTTATGCTCGATTCCGTCGAGGCCATGCTCAGGCTGTTCGTACTTCGGTGCAGTGTCACGGGATCGAGTCGATGTGCTCGATGGCAGGCCCAGGAGCCGCTGGAAAGGAGTTGATCCATGCAAGCCGGACGGAAGGAAAGCGCACCTCCAGTGATGTCCTTGCAGGACTATGAATGGTGTTTCAGAGCGGCATTGTTGCGAATTTCGGCCTTGATCAACAGCGCAGCGAATGGTTTCGACCAGGCGTTCTTTCAGAAAACCGATCGAGCGATGTTCGATCAATTGCACGACCGCATTGCCGAATTCGTTCGGATGCATCAGGTCGGGTATGACGAGTACAACCTGAACGACGAGTACAACGCAGAGAATTTCTTCTATCCAAGCCTGCAACTGAACAAGGGCGCGCGTTCGTCGGTCACGGTCAACTATCGATTGACCCAAACGTTTCTCGACTGGAGTCATCAACGACTGCGCTGGCCGATCGGCACCGACGAGGAGCTTGAACGTGCTCACTTCGAGAATGACGAAGTCTTCATCAGCGCCTGTGCCGTGAATTATCTGGTCAAGAATCTCTGGCACAACTATGTCCATGTCGCAGTCCAGGGGATCACCGAGGCCAATTACCGCAAGTTCCGTGGCGAAGCACGTTTTGACTCGGACTTCGAGGCTGACAACCTCGCCACCTTGCTGCTTTTGAAGAGCTATGGCCTGCCCGTGCTCGCGCGCGGCAGGCCGCCGAGCAAGCCGGCTCGGATCGATGCGCTGTTGCGGCGAAACGCCTGCAACCTGGTATTTCAGGAGCGCGCGCGGCACCGCCATCAGGATCGTGTCGGCATGAGCCGGCTTGAACGCTATCAGGACGCCGAGTGGCGTTTTTTCCGACGCATTTGCAATCGACTGTCCACGGCATTGGCGGCCGCTGGCTTGGCGGCGCGTTCGCTGCGTGTCTTCGCAGATGGTGAAATTCGCCAGGCTCGCGACGGCGAAGTGATTTTTCCAAAGCGCAATGTGATCGTCGAGATCAACGCCCGCCGTTATTACACAGGGTTGCCGGTCTATGTGCCGAGGGAGGAGTGCGATGACATCGAGATGACCGAGTCGCGGCGCCGGTCGATCGATGGCTTCCGCAACCGCCGCATCGCGGACATCATCGCGGTCAGCCTGGCCAGCTATGCCGAGGATATCCGAGGCGATCGCAACCTGGCCGCTGACGCGGCTGATCAGCTCGATTCGCTCTGGCGGCGTCTGGCACTGTCGAATTGATCGGTCGTTTGCGGCGGTCCGGCAGCAATCCGGACCGACCGCGATCGTCGGTTCGATCGGTCAGATCGCCTGCTGGCGTGACAGTGTGTTCATGCCTGCCGGTCGCGACAGGAAATATCGGGTCAGGGCAAACAGGGTCAGGCAGAAGAATGCACAGAGTCCAGCCGCCAGCAGCGCGGTTGTCCGGGGACTGAGGGCGAGGTCCGGAGTCAGGCGTTCGATCATCGCCAGCCCGAGCACATAGGCGGGCAGGGTCAGGCCGCAGGCGATCAGTCCGGGGCCGGTCGCTGTCCATGCCAGTCGTCCGGTTGTCGCCCCGACGCTGGCGCGGATGGCCAGTTCGTGCTGGCGAGTAAGCAGGGTATGCCAGACCCAGGCGGCGATCACCGCGAGGGCAGCGGCGAGCGTCAAGGCCAGCAGCACGAACGAGATGGCCACCTCATACGATTCGGTTCGCGCACTTCGTTCGACCAGCGCGTTGATCGAGTGTGCTGTGCTGGCCCGATAGTCCGGATAGTTCTTGCCCAGGGCATGATCGGTGATGCTCTGGATGATTTCCCGGTCGCGCTCCTGCACCGGTCGCGCCAGCGAGATCAACAGGTAGGGTGCCAGTGCATCGATCGTCCCAGGCGGACGAATGACCGTGGCCACCGGCTCGGCGCCATCGAAGCTGATGTCGCGGAACACCCCGACGATGATACTGGTTGGGCTACCGGCGCCACCCCCGGGATCCGAGCCGTGGTCGCGCAATTCCGAGCCGTCCCGGTGCTTCTTGAAGATCGAGATCGACTGGCCGAGAGCCGCGAGCGGGTCACCGAACGCCTGTTTGGCAGCACGTTCCGAGATCAGCACGACATCCCATGGCGCATCCGCATCGGTAAAGCTTCGGCCGGCGACGATCGATATTCCCAGCAGCCGGATGGCCTCACCGCTGGCGCCGAAGATATTGACTGGCAGCGTCTCGGTGTGGTCCGTTCGCGTCGTCCGGAAGACTTGCCGTGGCGCGAATCGCCTGTTCTCCGAGGCCGGCAGCCACTCGGAGACCCCGAATGCCATGCGTGGCCAGATGCTGCGCAGTTGATCGGCGATCTCGTTGACGATCGCGGTTGTTGCTCGCGGGTCGATGAAATGCACCCCGGACGTGCGCTCCGGATCCCGCTCGCCGGTGATGATCGTAACGTTCTCACTGCGCGCGAATCCCTGGAAGCCGGCCAGTGATTTCGCCAGCGTCTCGATCCGGTTGAGATTGACGTGC
>DIHI01000058.1:6710-7132 GCA_002420085.1 Lysobacterales bacterium UBA5700
CCCAACACCAGCACGTAGATCCCGGTCAGGCCGATCCGCTGGAGCGGTGCTCGGCGGTTTCGGGTCGCCGATCGATCGGGCGTGTTGGCGTTATAGCCCACGAAAAACACGGCGGTCATGACCAGGGTGATCAGCAGTGGCGATACTGACCGGTCGAGCGCGGTTTCAATCGTGGCCCATGGGCTCAGTCCGTCCAGGGCCAGTGCCGCGAAATAGCCGGTCAGCAGGTAGCCGCCCAGGAAAATGATCGCGGTCGTGATCAGGGCGAGGAGGATCATGGTGATCAGCCAATCGCGCAAGCGCAGCAACGCCAGATCGATTGATCGAGCACCGAGCGCGAATCGGGTATGCTCCGATGTCCGATCGCGGGTGATCGCTGCGGCGATCGCCAGGATCAGCGAGACCAGCGAGAAGCCTGCCGC
>DIHI01000058.1:7236-13654 GCA_002420085.1 Lysobacterales bacterium UBA5700
GTCGGCAACTCGAAACGGCATGATGCTGGCGAACGCATCACGCCAGGGAATGGCGTTGAGGCGATGGGTTTCGGGCAGATCACCGGTGCTGCGCAGACGCTCGGTGAGCAGGTCGATGACCGCCGGCAGGGTGTGGTCGTCCTGCTGGCCATGGTTGATGAAGAAGCTCGGCAATTCATCGAATGTCGCGACGACGTCGTCAGCGGGCGAGCCTGCCTGGGTCGCCAGGTAGCTGTCCAGAGGCAACCAGATTTCTGGATCTGCGATCAAGCCCAATCCAGCGAAACCGGGGGCAAGGACGCCATCGACGGTCATTTTTCGGCCATTGATCCTGATCATCGCGCCGACCGCCTGACTGACCTCCGGGAAGAGCCGGCGGGCGAGGGCGTGGCTGATGACCACGCCCTGACCATCGGGACGGCCGCGCTGAAGGCCGTGGCCGGCGATCACCGGGGCGTGTACGACCTCGAAAAACCCGTCGGTGACATGGCTGGCTGGATAGTCGGCGGCGCTCTGCTGATGTTCGCTGGAAATTTCGACGGTTCGATTGATGACCGCGAATGCCCTGGGCAGCGCCTGCTGTTGGTTGATCGCTGCGATCAACTCCGGCCAGGGGAGGTATCCGGTGCTGTTATTCGGGGTCTGCACGACCAGCTTCGAGATCGTACCGGCCGATTCGAACACCTTCGGCATGGCGATCCGCTGATCGATGGCCTCGGCGAGCGCGAACAATCCGATGAATGCCCCGGTCAGGGCGGCCGTCACATGAATCAAGCTTCGTTGCACGTCAGTGTCCCTGATACACGCTTTGATTCTCCGATGACGGAAGTGACGGCCCGGGACGGGTGTGCTGGCGGACCTGCCTGCGAGTTCGGGCGCGGCTGCGTCCTGCCTGGGTGGGCGGGATGGAGCGTAAGTCGCTGTCACCGACACCGTCAACCGAGCCGGGCGTGCGTGGACGTCGGCGTGGCGCTGCCTCTGTTCCGGTCCGACTGTTAGAATCCGCCGATGCCTGTTCGCCTGCTCCGGTTCACTGCTGATGATCAGCCCCGCTGGGTCGAGCGGGACGATGTCGGGCGGGTCGGGGCGGTGCGCGAGGGATGGCCGACACCGGAGCCGGGGGTACGGCTGTGGCTGGTGATGCCGGCCGACCAGGTTCTGCTGCTGTCGGTGGCACGGCCGCCGGGTTCCGTGCAGCAGATGGAGCGGGCCTTGCCGTTCGCGATCGAGGATCGGTTGGCAGCGGCGATCGAGAGCCAGCACGTGGCCTGGGCGCCGGCTGCGGTTGCCGGCCAGGTCGATGTGGCGGTGGCCGATCGGGCTCGGGTGCGTGCCTGGGTGCAGCGCCTGGCCGAGCACGGCCTGGTGGCCGAGGCGCTGGTGCCGGAACCGGTGTTGCTGCCCTGGTCGCCGGGTCGGGCCAGTCTGTTGGTCGAGGAGGGCCGGGCAGTGCTGCGCTATGGGCCGATGCAGGCGTTCTGTGGTCGGGCCGAGGAGGTGCAGTCGTTGCAACTGGTGCGTCCGGAGACGATCGACCGGATATTGCCGGAGCAGGTCTTGTCGCAGATGGCCGAGGGGCTATCGACGGCGCGTCCACCGTTGAATCTGTTGCAGGGTGAATTCGAGCCGGTGCGCCGGGCCGGTGCGGTCGCGGCCGGCTGGCGTTGGGCGGCGATCGCGATGGGTGCCGGGCTACTGCTGGCGGTGCTGTTCGCGTTGGCCGAGCGGATGCGGTTGGCGGCGACGGTCGCCGAGCAGCGTGAGGAGATGGCAACACTCTACCGATCGGCTGTGCCCGATGCCGGTCGGGTGGTCGATGCCGAACAGCAGTTGCGGACCGCCCTGGGCGGGGCGGCCGCCGGGGATGTCGCGCTGCGTCTGCTGGCCCGCGCAGCACCAGTGCTGGCGGCGATGCCCGGTCTGCATCTGGATGTGCTGGAGTTTCGCGCCGGGCAGATGGAATGGGTGGTGCTGGCGCCTGACGTCGCGGTGCTGGACGATCTGCGCGCCCGTCTGCGCGCGGCGGGAATCGCTGCCGAGTTGACGGCGGCGACCGCCGGTACTCGCGGGGTCGAGGGTCGCCTGACATTGAGGACGACGCCTTGAGCACGGCATTGCGTCAGCGCTGGGCCGATCTGGCCGGTCGTGAACGTGCGCTGCTGGCCGGTGGTTCGGTGTTGGCCGGAGTGCTGCTCGGTTGGGCTTGGCTGTGGCAGCCGCTGGCGCAGGAGCGGGAGGCGCTGCGGGCGGAGGCGGCGGCCAATGCGGCGGCCTTGGCCTGGATGCGGCCTGCGGCGCAGCAGGCGGCGGCGGCCGGTGGCATTCGTGCCGTGGCGGCCGGTGGTGACGACCGGTCCTTGCTGGCACGGGTCGATGCCGGGGTTCGCGAGGCCGGCCTGGCCGGCGGTCTGCTGGCGGTCGAACCGCTGGCGGCCGATCGAGTGCGGGTACGATTCTCGGCGGTCGCTTTCGATGCTCTGGTCATCTGGCTTGAGCGCGAAGCCGGCGCGGGTCTGCGGGTCGAGGAACTGTCGCTCCGGCGGGTGTCCGGACCGGGCCTGGTCGATGGCCAGGTCGTGCTGTCGGTCGCTGGACGATGATGCGTCGGCTGTTGCTGATCGCGATCGCGCTGGCTGCCGTGCTGGTGGTTCTGGTATTCCTGCCGGCGCGCCTGCTTACGGCGCAGATCGAGTCGCGTGTGCCCAGCATCCGTTTCGATGGGGTTTCCGGTTCGATCTGGAATGGCCGAGTGGTTTCGCTGCGCGTCTCGGGTCGGGATATCGGTGCCCTGCGCTGGCGGGTCCGGCCGATGGCGCTGCTGGCTGCCCGGCTGCTGGCCGATGTCGAGGTGTTCGGGACGGCGGGAACAGCGGTGCGGACCGTGTCGGGCGCGGTCTGGCTGGCGCTGCCGGACCGGGTGGGTGCCGATGCCGTGCATGCCGAACTGTCGGCCAGTGTGCTGGCGCCATTGTTGGTCGGCACCGGTCTGATGCCGGACGGTGTGCTGACCGTGCAGTTGGACTCGCTGTCGTTCGACGGTGCGGTGCTGGATGCGATTTCCGGGTCGGCCTTGTGGCGGCAGGCAGTGCTGTACGGCGCGGCGCGGTCGGCGCTGGGCGATGTCGAGGCAAGCTTTGCCCTGATCGATGGGCAGGTGGTTGGCGGGGTGCGTGATCGTGGCGGTCCGATCGCCATTGATGGTGATTTCCAGGCCGGGCTGTCGGGATATCGCTTCGAGGCCCGATTGGCGGCCGAGGATGCCGATGCCCGAGCGGCCCTGGCCCGGATCGGCCAGTCCGAGGGCGGTACCCGCCGTCTGGTGGTCGCCGGAAGCTGGTTGCCGGGTGGGCTGGAGGAGGTTCGATGAGCGGTCGGCCGATCATCCACGGCATTGTCGAAATCGAGCAGGGTCGGGATCGCATCGAGGAGGTCGATCTCGAATTCAGCAATGGCGAGCGTCGTCTGTACCGGCGCTTGCAACCGCGCGGCCATGGTGCGGTGATCGTCGCGGCCCTGCCGGACCCGGAGACCATCCTGCTGATCCGCGAGTATGCCTGCGGTGTCGATCGCTACGAACTCGGTCTGCCCAAGGGCCGCATCGACCGGGGTGAGAGCCCGCTGGAGGCGGCCAACCGCGAGTTGAAGGAGGAGGCCGGGTTCGGTGCCCGACGCCTGCGTGTGCTGCGCAACCTGACCCTGGTGCCGACCTACATGGCGCACCAGACCTACCTGGTGCTGGCCGAGGAGTTGTATCCCGAGCGTCTGCCCGGTGATGAGCCCGAGCCGCTCGATGTCATTCCCTGGCGCCTGGATGCGCTGGATCGTCTGATGCTGCGCGACGACTGCTCGGAGGGCCGTTCGCTGGCGGCCCTGTTCATCGTCCGCGAGTTCCTCGCCAAGGGGCGGCCGGGCCGATGAGTGTCGTGCTGAATGACTGCGTCGAACTCGCCCGGCGGGCCGGTGAGGCGATCATGGCGATCTATGCCCAGGCATTCTCGGTGACCGAGAAGGACGATCGCTCGCCGCTGACCGAGGCTGACATGGCGGCGCATCGCTGCATCGTCGAAGGCTTGCGACGGATCGCTCCGGAGTGGCCTGTGTTGTCGGAGGAGGGGGCCGGCATCGAGTGGTCGGTCCGACGCCAGTGGCAGCGTTATTGGCTGGTCGATCCGCTCGATGGCACCCGCGAGTTCATCAAGCGCAATGGCGAGTTCACCGTCAACATCGCCCTGATCGACCATGGCCGACCACTGCTCGGGGTGGTCCATGCGCCCGCACTCGATCAAGCGTGGTGGGCCGAGGTCGGGCAAGGGGCGTGGCATTGCCCGAGTCATGGCGTGCCGCAGCGGCTGCACT
The DNA here is from genome assembly GCA_002420085.1 of Lysobacterales bacterium UBA5700. Classification (GTDB taxonomy): domain Bacteria; phylum Pseudomonadota; class Gammaproteobacteria; order Xanthomonadales; family Xanthomonadaceae; genus UBA11164. The sequence continues at coordinate 11,593 of DIHI01000058.1, forward strand.
GTCGCCGGCCGGCCAGTCAGCCGCTGCGGGTGATCGCCAGCCGATCGCATCTCGATGCCCGGACCGCTGCCCTGCTGGCCCGGATCGGCGACTGCCAGCGGATCGGGCTGGGCTCGTCGCTGAAGTTCTGTCGGATCGCCGAGGGCGAGGCCGATGTCTATCCGCGTTTCGGGCCAACCTCGGAATGGGACACGGCGGCCGGTCAATGTGTGCTGGAGCAGGCCGGCGGGGTCGTGCTCGACCGTGATGGCCGGCCGTTCGTCTACAACGCCAAGGCGTCACTGCTCAACGGTGACTTCCTCGCGCTGGGTGATCCTGATCTGCCATGGCAGGCGTGGCTGCATGATTGAGCACGGCGGTATCGCCCGGCTGCTGGCGATCATGGCGCGATTGCGCGATCCCGAAACCGGATGCCCGTGGGATCGTGAGCAGGACTTCCGGACCATCGCGCCGTACACGATCGAGGAAGCCTACGAGGTCGCCGATGCGATCGAGCGGGGTGATTTCGACGATCTGCGCGACGAGCTCGGTGATCTGCTGTTCCAGGTGGTGTTCCACGCGCGGATGGCAGAGGAGGCCGGGCGCTTCGATTTCGACGCGGTGGTCATGGCGATCTGCGACAAGATGGAGCGCCGCCATCCGCATGTGTTCGCTGCGGCTCCGATCGCTGATGCTGATGCCCAGAGTCGTGCCTGGGAGGCGCACAAGCGCGCCGAGCGGTCCGCCCACAGCCAGGATGACAGCGCGCTGGCCGGGATCGCTCGGGGACTTCCGGAATGGCAGCGGGCGTTGAAACTGCAAAAGCGGGCCGCTGGCGTTGGTTTCGACTGGCCCGATCCGGAACCGGTGTTGGCCAAGCTGGCCGAGGAAATCGAGGAAGTCCGAGCCGAGTTCGCCGCCTTCGCCGATGCCGATCGCCAGACTGGGACTGATCGATCGGATCCGGGCTCCCCGGGTGCCGAGGCTGCCGCCCGACTGGCCGATGAGATCGGCGATGTGCTGTTCGTTTGCGTCAATCTTGCCCGCCACGCCAGGGTCGATCCCGGCGCCGCCCTGCGTGCCGCCAACCGCAAGTTCGAGCGACGCTTCAGACGCATGGAGGCGCTGGCGGCCGAGGCTGGTCTGGCCTTGCCGGATCTCGATCTGGCTGCCCAGGAAACACTCTGGGACCGCGCCAAGGTCGAGGAGCGTTCAGCCGGCCAGTGAGGCCGGGTGTCGCTGCGCGCGCTACGGTCATGACACCAGCAATGCGGAGCGACTTGAAGCCGGGGCCGCGATGGCGCACCATCCGAGCAACCGGGGGGAGTCGAAGATGACACAGACGTTCGCATCGTTTCGCGAGTTCTATCCGTATTACCTGTCCGAGCACAGCAATCGCACCTGTCGCCGCCTGCATGTGGTCGGCAGCGGCCTGATGCTGGCGATGCTGGCGGCGATCGTGCTCGGTGTGGTCTCGTCGTGGTGGTTGCTCAGCCTGCCGGTGATCGCCTACGGTTTCGCCTGGGTCGGTCATTTCGGATTCGAGAAGAATCGGCCGGCGACCTTTACCTACCCGCTGTGGTCGTTCATGGGCGACTGGGTGATGTTCAAGGATGTATTGACCGGCAGGATCCGGTTTTGAGGGGTGTGCAGATGACAGGCATTGAAGACCTGGACCAGGAACTCCTGGACCACGCCAATCAGGCGTTGCGACATTCCCACGCGCCGTACTCGCGCCTGTCGGTCGGGGCCGCCCTGCGTTCGGTTGGTGGTCGCATCCACAGCGGCTGCAATGTCGAGAGTGCCGCCTTTCCGGTTGGCGGTTGCGCCGAGCATCACGCGATCGCAGCGGCGGTGCGCGCCGAGGGCAGTGCCATGCGGATCGAGCGGATCGCCGTGCTGGCCGTGGATGGCGACGGGATCACCCCACCGATCCCGCCCTGTGGCGCCTGCCGGCAACTGATTCGCGAATTCGGCCCGGACGCGGTGGTCTTGTTCCGTGGCTCGGAAGGCGGCATCGAGCAGCATCGCATCGTCGATCTGCTGCCGCATTCGTTCACGTTCTGAGAGCGGGGATTCGGGA
>DIHI01000001.1:0-10733 GCA_002420085.1 Lysobacterales bacterium UBA5700
CTCTCGACTACCCGCAGGGCAAACAGAGAAAAGAGACTGGGCAGGCCCGAAAATAGGCCGATTTCGCGCATTCGGGCGGCATGGCACCCGCAGGGCAATCGCCCGGAACCCCGCGCCACGCGGGGATGCGCGCAAAGAAAAAGGGCCCGGAGACGATCCGGGCCCTTTTCAATTGGTGGAGGTGGCGGGAGTCGAACCCGCGTCCGAAGGCCCTGCATCGCCGGCCCTACATGCTTATCTCATCGTTGGATCTCGTCCTGCGGCAGCACGATGAGCAAAGCGCACCGCCGGACCAGCCTGTTTTGAGTTGGCCGAAGACCGACAGGCGGCGAGCTTCAGCGATTCCGTGATGATGACCCTACCTCCACGAGCACGGACACAAGTGGTTTCGGGGCTAGGCCTTAAGCGGCCAGAGCGTAGACGTCGTCGTTGGCGTCTGATTGTTTGCCGCTGGATTTACGAGGAAAGCTGCCCCCTCGGCATGCACCGAACGAATTCGCGACCCCCGTCGAAGCCAGGACACCCCCGGGGAAACTCGTTCCCGGCCAGTATGGGGGCAGGTGCAGGCGCTGGCAAGGGCAGGGCAGAGATCCGGTCATCCGGATCGGCTGTCGTTCAGTCCGCAGCGGCGGTGTTCGACGTGGCTGGTCTGAGCAGGGGCCGCGCCTGATCAGGTCGGGCCCGGCCCCGCGCTTGGCCGCGCTCGGTCGGGCATGGCTGGGCGGTGCTCTCAGGCATCGCGGTTGTGGCGACGCATGACTCGCTGCTTGTCACGCTGCCAGTCGCGGTCCTTGATCGCTGCGCGCTTGTCGTGCTCCTGCTTGCCGCGAGCCAGGGCCAGTTCCAGTTTGACCTTGTTGCGCTTCCAATACATCGCGGTCGGGATCAGGGTGTAGCCGTCGCGCTCGACGGCGCCGATCAGGCGGGTGATCTCGCGTTTGTGCAGGAGCAGTTTGCGGGTTCGTCGATCATCGGCGACGACGTGGGTGGAGGCGGAGATCAGCGGGGTGATCTGGGCGCCGAACAAGAAGATCTCGCCGCTCTTGATCAGGGCGTAGGCGTCGCTCATGGCGATTCGACCCTGGCGCAGGGATTTCAGCTCCCAGCCTTGCAGGGCGATCCCTGCCTCGAAACGGTCGCCCAGGGCGTACTCGTGGCGCGCGCGCTTGTTGAGGGCGATGGTGCTTCCGGTATCCTTGTTTTCTTTCTTTTTCGACATGATCCGTTCCTGCTCGGCGCCATTGTCGCCGATGCCGGCGTTGCGGGCGAGGGCGGAAGGCATGGTAAGGCAATGGCGGTGATTCGGCGTTCGGCGTTGGTGCGATTGTCGGCGGCGGCGATGTTCGATCTGGTCAATGATGTTCGGTCATATCCTCGCTGGTTCGATTGGTGTCGCGCTGGCGAGGTGTTGTCGGTGTCGGAGACCGAGATGTTGGCGCGTCTGACCGTGCGGGTGGCGGGGGTGGAGACGGCGTTCACCACCCGCAATACCCTGGCGCGTCCGGCGCAGATCGATCTGGCACTGGAGCAGGGGCCGTTTCGGCATCTGCGCGGGGTGTGGACGTTCTCGGCCCTGGCCGAGGATGCCTGCAAGGTTGGTCTGGCGATGGATTTCGAGCCGGCCGGGCGCTGGCTGGGTTCGACCCTGGCCATGGGCTTCGAGCGGGTGGCGGACCGCATGGTCGATGATTTCTGTCGGGTGGCGCTGCGCCAGCCGTGATCGGGGGAGGGGGGATGGAGGCGTCGATGGATGCAGTCGGGCCGGTGATGATCGAGGTCGAGGTGGTGTTCGCACGGCCGGAGCGTAGCTGGCGGGTGGCGCTGCGACTGCCGGTCGGGGCGACGGTGGCGGATGCCCTGTCGGCCGCCGATCTGCCGTCGCGGGTTCCGGGAGGTCTGGATCTGGCCGATCTCGGGATCGGCATGCACGGCCATGCGGTGACCGCTTCAACCGTGCTCACCCAGGGTGATCGGGTCGAACTGTTGCGACCCCTGGTGGCCGATCCGAAGGAGGCGCGGCGCCGTCGATCGGCCGGTCGCGGCTGAGGCGGTGTGCCGCTGGAGCGATCAGCGGCGCTTGTCGCGTTCGCGCGGGAGATTGCCGAAGCGGGTCATCTCCTTGGCTAGGCGGACTTCGTCATCGGGGAAGTGTTCGCCTTCCCAGCGCACCAGGGTGTCGCCGTCGAAGTAGAGGGTGAGGTTCTTGATCTCGGTCTTTCCGAAGCCCCGTCGCTGGGTCGAGAGGTAGTCCCAGCGCGACTGGTGGAAGGGATCGCTGATCGGTGGGCTGCCGAGCAGAACCAGAACCTGGCGACGGGTCATGCCTTCCTGCAACTGTTCGACGTTCTTGGTCTGGACCAGGTTGCCCTGATGAACAGGTTGGCGGTAGATGATGCCGCAGCCGGTCATCGACACGGCGACGACGAGGGCGAGGGTTACAGTGCGCATCCGGGTTCGGGTTCGTGGAAAACATGCCGATGATACACTGGGCCGGCCGCTCCGGGCCGACTGCGGGCCGAACGCCAGCCCCCCTGCCGACAACGCGCACTCGCTACGATGGAAAACAACGATCTCCGTAAGGCCGGACTCAAGGTGACGCATCCCCGGATGCGCATCCTCGACATTCTCGAAAACGCCCGACCGCGCCATCTCACCGCTGAAGACATCTACAAGCTGCTGCTCGACCGCGAGGAAGACATCGGTCTGGCGACGGTGTACCGGGTGCTGACCCAGTTCGAGGCCGCCGGGCTGGTCATCAAGCACAACTTCGAGGGTGGTCAGGCGGTGTTCGAACTCGATCGTGGCCACCATCACGACCACATGGTCGATGTCGAGTCCGGCAAGGTGATCGAGTTCTTCAGTGAGGAAATCGAGCGCCTCCAGCATGAGATCGCCGACAAGCACGGCTACATCATCCAGGGCCACAGTCTGGTGATGTATGTGCGCAAGAAGCCGGGCGCGGGTGGGCCCGGACGCGCCTGAACCTGCCCGTCCGAGCCCATCCCCGAGTCCGGCTGCCGGTTCGACGGTCAGCGCTGCACTTGCGGGAAGCGGGCCGCGTGGGCGGCGAGCAGTTCGTGGGCGATGCTGGCGCCAGCCAGGGCGGTGATCCCGGCGTGGTCGTAGGGCGGTGAGACCTCAACCACGTCCATGCCGATCAGATTCAGCCCGGCCAGGCCGCGAATCAGTTCCAGTGCGGTGGCGGTGGAGAAGCCGCCGACCACCGGGGTGCCGGTTCCGGGTGCGTAGGCCGGGTCGAGGAAGTCGATGTCGAAGCTGACGTAGCAGGGGCGAGCGCCGACCCGATCGCGGATGGCGGCAATGGCGGCGTGACAGCCTTCGCGATGCAACCGGCGGGCGTCGTACACGGCGAAGCCGTGATCGTCCGGATTGCGGGTTCTCATGCCGAGTTGGATCGAATGTGCCGGGACGACCAACTCCTGGCGTGCGGCGTGGAAGAACATGGTGCCGTGGTCGATCCGATCGGCGGGATCGGTCCAGGTGTCGGAATGGGCGTCGAAGTGGATCAGCGACAACGGGCCGTGGATGCCATGCAGGGCGCGCAGGATCGGGTAGCTGATGAAATGATCGCCGCCCAGGGTCAGTGGAACCACGCCGCTGGCGAGAATCTCGCGGTAGCTGCGAAACAGTCTGTCCGGTACCGATTCCGGTCGGCCGGGATCGAAGAAGACGTCACCCCAGTCGCGCACGTCCAGTCGCTCCAGGGGGTCGAAGTCCCAGGCGTCAGGCGCGGCCCAGGCAAGCATGGCCGAGGCTTCGCGAATCGCCCGTGGGCCGAACCGGGTGCCCGGTCGGCCGGTGGTGGCTAGGTCGAACGGCACTCCGATCACCGCGACATCGGCGCCGTCGAGGTGCTTGTCGAACCGGCGCCGGAGGAAGCTCAGTGCGCCCGAGTAGGTCGGTTCGACCAGGGTGCCGTAGGGGCTGTCCCGAGTGAAGGCCAGGTCGGTCTGGCCCGGAATGCTGTCCGATTGCGATCGGCCGGTCATGATCGGCCGGCCATCACTTCATCGTCGGCATCACGAACTCGGCTCCGGCGCGGATGCCGGTCGGCCAACGTGCGGTGATGGTCTTCAATCGGGTGTAGAAGCGCACGCCGTCCGGGCCATGCATGTGCAGTGGTCCGAACAGAGAGCGTTTCCAGCCACCGAAGCTGTGGAAGGCCATTGGCACCGGGATCGGGACATTGATGCCGACCATGCCGGCCTGGACCCGATGTGCGAATTGTCGAGCGGCATCGCCATCGCGGGTGAAGATGGCGGTGCCGTTGCCGTACTCGTGACGATCGATCAGGTCCAGGGCGGCATCGAAGTCGTCCACGCGGACCACGCACAGCACCGGCCCGAAGATTTCCTCGCGGTAGATGCGCATGGTCGGGGTGACCCGGTCGAACAGGCAGCCGCCGAGGAAGAAGCCGCGCTCATGGCCAGCGATGCGCAGGTCGCGGCCATCGACCACCAGATCGGCGCCTTCTTCGACGCCCAGATCGACGTAGGCACGGACCTTGTCGCGGTGCGGGCCGGTCACCAGCGGACCCATGTCGGGATTGCCGGTACAGCCAGGGCCGATCTTCAGCGCGCGCACCTGCGGCGCCAGTCGGGCGATCAAGGCATCGGCGGTGGCATCACCCACGCACACCGCGACCGAGATTGCCATGCAGCGTTCGCCGGCCGAGCCGTAACCGGCACCGAGCAGGGCATGGGTTGCCTGGTCGAGGTCGGCATCGGGCAGCACCACCATGTGGTTCTTGGCGCCGCCGAGCGCCTGCACGCGCTTGCCCTTGGCCGAGCCTCGGGCATAGATGTATTCGGCGATCGGGGTCGAGCCGACGAAGCTCAGTGCCTGCACCCGGTCGTCATCGATCAGAGCATCGACCGCCACCTTGTCACCCTGAACGACGTTGAACACGCCGTCGGGCAGGCCGGCTTCCTTGAGCAGTCGGGCGATGATCAGTGCGGGGGTCGGGTCGCGCTCGGAGGGCTTGAGCACGAAGGTGTTGCCGCAGGCGAGGGCGATCGGGAACATCCACATCGGCACCATCGCCGGGAAATTGAACGGCGTGATGCCAGCGACCACGCCGAGTGGGGCATGTTCGCTCCAGGAATCGACATCGCGCCCGACGTTCATCGAGTGCTCGCCCTTGAGCAGGTGCGGAATACCGCAGGCGAACTCGACCACTTCGATGCCTCGGGTCAATTCGCCCTGGGCATCGGCCAGCACTTTGCCGTGTTCGGCATTGATGGCGCGGATCAGTTCGTCGGCATTGGCCTCCAGCAGCGATTTGAACCTGAACAGCACCCGCGCCCGGCTCAGGGGCGTGGTTGCGGCCCACTCCGGGAAGGCTGCGGCAGCGCTGGCGACGGCAGCGGCGACATCGGCAGGTTCGGCCAGAGCGATCCGTCCGGTGACCTGACCGGTGGCCGGGTCGAACACGTCCGACTGGCGGCTACCGGTTCCGGCGAACGGCTGACCGTCGAGCCAGTGTGGAATCTGCCGTGGTGGCGTGTCGGCGTGGCTGGGTGCTGAATTTGTGATCGGATGGGCGCTCATGGCAGTTCCTTGTGCGGGGTCATTCCAGTGCCTGGGCGGCCGGCACGTATTCGTAGCCGAGGTCGCGGGCAACCGCCTGGTAGGTGATCTTGCCCTCGTGGACGTTCAGGCCGTTGCCCAGGTGCGGATCGTCGAGTACAGCCTGACGAGCCCCCTTGTTGGCCAACTGCACCGCAAACGGCAGGGTGGCATTGGTCAGTGCGAAGGTCGAGGTGCGGGCGACACCGCCCGGCATGTTGGCGACGCAGTAATGAATGATGCCGTCCACCTCGTAGGTCGGGTTCTGGTGGGTGGTCGGATGGCTGGTCTCGAAGCAGCCGCCCTGGTCGATGGCGACATCGACCAGGACCGAGCCGGGCCGCATCAGGGCCAACTGATCGCGGGTGATCAGTTTCGGCGCCGATGCGCCGGGAATCAGCACGGCACCGATGACCAGATCGGTCTCGGCGAGGTACTGCTCGATGGCGTCATGGGTCGAGTACAGGGTGGTCAGCCGATCGCCGTACAACTCATCGACATATTTGAGCCGGTTCAGCGAGCGGTCGAACACCGTGACATTGGCGCCCAGACCCATCGCCATGCGTGCGGCATTGAGGCCGACCACGCCGGCCCCCAGCACCATGACTTCCGCTGGACGCACACCGGGCACACCGCCGAGCAGGACGCCGGATCCGCCCTGGGCACGTTCGAGGGCATGGGCACCGGCCTGGATCGACATCCGGCCGGCGACTTCGCTCATCGGTGCCAGCAGGGGCAGGCCGCCGGTGCGGTCGGTGACAGTCTCGTAGGCGATCGCCGTGCAGCCGGATTCGACCAGCAACCGGGTCTGCTCCGGGTCGGGCGCCAGGTGCAGGTAGGTGAACAGCACCTGGCCCTTGCGCAGCATCCGGCACTCGTTCGGTTGCGGTTCCTTGACCTTGATGATCATCTCGGCGCGCCGAAAGATATCTTCCGGCGAATCGACGATTTCCGCGCCAGCCTTGGCATAAAGCTCGTCGGTCAGGCCGATGGCCTTGCCGCCGTCCCGTTGCACCATGACCTGATGGCCGTGCGCGACCAGTTCGCGCGCGCCGGCCGGGGTGAGGCCGATCCGGTATTCGTGATTCTTGATTTCCTTCGGTACGCCGATAAGCATGGGTGTGCTCGCTGTTGGCAGGGTGGGGGGGTCAGGTGGTCGCCCGGATCGCAGTCGCCATACGTTCGACGATCTGATCGATGTGTTCGCGTTCGATGATCAAGGGCGGCGACATGGCGATCACGTCGCCGCTGTAGCGGACCATCAGATTGCGCTTGTGGAAGCAGTCGGTGAACACGTCGTAGCCGCGTGAACCCGGTGCATTGTCGCGCGGCGCGAACTCGACTGCACCAATCAGGCCGTAGCTGCGGATATCGATCACGTTCGGCAGGCCCTTGAGGCTGTGCAGGCCGTCGGCCCAGTAGCTTTCCAGTTCGATGGCACGCTCGAACAGGTTTTCGTCGCGATAGATGTCGAGGGTCGCCAGGGCCGCCGCGCAGGCGACCGGATGACCGGAATAGGTGTAGCCGTGGAACAGTTCGATCATCGGCTCCGGACCCTTCATGAAGGTCTGGAAGATGGCGTCGGATGCGAACACCGCACCCATCGGAATCGCACCATTGCTCAAGCCCTTGGCGGTGGTCATCAGGTCCGGGGTGACACCGATCCGCTGTGCCGCGAATGCCTTTCCGACTCGGCCGAAGCCGGTGATGACCTCATCGAAGATCAGCAGGATGCCGTGTTTCTCGCAGATCGCCTTCAGCCGTTGCAGATAGCCTTGCGGCGGCATCACCACCCCGCCCGAGCCGGACACCGGCTCGACGATCACGGCGGCGATGGTCGAGGCATCGTGGAGTTGCACGATGCGCTCCAGATCGTCGGCCAGTTCGGCGCCGTGTGCCGGGAGCCCTTTGCTGAAGGCATTGCGGCCGATGTCGAGGGTGTGACGCATGTGATCGACACCCGGCAGCATCGCGCCGAATGCCTTGCGGTTGTTGACCATGCCGCCGACCGAGATCCCACCGAAGCCGACTCCGTGGTAGCCCTTCTCGCGGCCGATGAAGCGGGTGCGCTGGCCCTCACCCCGAGCGCGGTGGTAGGCGAGTGCGATCTTCAGCGCGGTATCGACCGACTCGGAGCCGGAGTTGGTGTAGAAGATGCGATTGAGCGGTTCGGGTGCGATCTCGGCCAGCCGCTCGGCCAACTCGAACGCCAGCGGGTGGCCCATCTGGAAGCTCGGCGCGAAGTCCATTTCGGCAATCTGCCGCTGCACCGCATGGACGATGCCCTCGCGGGCGTGGCCGGCATTACAGCACCACAGACCGGCGGTGCCATCGAGGATTTCGCGGCCATCGACACTGCGGTAGTACATGCCCTTGGCACCGGTCAGCAGGCGCGGCGCGGCCTTGAACTGTCGGTTGGCGGTGAAGGGCATCCAGTAGGCATCGAGGTTGGCTGGTGCGGGTGCGGTCAGACCGCTGTCCTGCGGTCGTTGCGAAGTATGAAGTGGGGCGTTCATGGCGGTCTCCTGTGCCGTATCGCTCGGTGGTGTGAAAGGTTGAAGGGAAACGCTATCAGTGTTGAATAAACTTTACAATGTGCCGGGGTCGGCCGGCTAGGGTTTGACCGATACCGTGACGGGTGTTAAATATTTCGCAACAGTGGCATCCTCCGCCAGACGATCTGGAATCCCAGCTATGGACATCGGTGCGCGCCTGCACGCCATCCGCAAGGCTCGCGGTCTGAGCCAGCGCGAACTCGCCAAGCGGGTTGGCGTCACCAACAGCACGATTTCGCTGATCGAGCAGAACAAGGTCAGTCCGTCGGTCAGTTCCCTCAAGAAGGTGCTGGAAGGCATCCCGATCTCGCTGGCCGAGTTCTTCACGGCCGACTTCGAGGCCGCTGGCGAGGATGGCCCGTTCTACGGCACCGATCGCCAGCCCGACATGGGCAACAACGAGATCCACTATTTCCTGGTCGGCCAGGACCGGCCGGAGCGTCGGCTGTGCATCCTGCGCGAAGTGATGCCGCCCGGCAGCGATACCGGTGCCGAAATGCTCAGCCATGAGGGCGAGGAGGGTGGTGTCGTCGTGCGGGGGCGGGTCGAACTGACCGTCGGCGAGCGCAGCCGGGTGCTCGGGCCGGGCGAAGGCTATTACTTCGAGAGCCGGCAGCCGCACCGGTTCCGCAACGTCGGCGACGAGGATGCCATCATCGTCAGCGCCAGCACACCACCCACGTTCTGATACGACCGGAGCCATCATGAACCTGCCTGCCACCCAGCCCGCCACCCATGCCACCTGGCTCGATCGCGCCAGCCGGTTGTCGATTCGCACCCAGGCATTCATCGATGGTCGCCATGTCGATGCCGCATCCGGCAAGACCTTTGACGACATCAGCCCGATCGACGGCCGACTGCTCGGGCGGGTTGCCGATTGCGAGGCCGAGGATGTCGAACGGGCAGTTGCCGCTGCCCGACGCGCCTTCGAGGACGGTCGCTGGTCGGCACAGACCCCGGTGCAGCGCAAGAAGACCCTGATCCGCTTCGCCGCCCTGATCGACAGCCATGCCGAAGAACTGGCCCTGCTGGAAAGCCTCGACATGGGCAAGCCGATCGACGACGCCCTGCACGTCGATCTGGCCGCGACCGTGCGCTGCATGAGTTGGACCGGCGAAGCGATCGACAAGGTCTACGATGAGGTGGCCCCGACCGGCCCCGACGAACTCGGCCTGGTGACCCGCGAACCGCTCGGTGTGATCGCTGCGATCGTGCCGTGGAATTTCCCGTTGTTGATGGCGACCTGGAAGATCGCTCCGGCCTTGGCGATGGGCAACTCGGTCATTCTCAAGCCCTCCGAAAAATCGCCGCTGACCGCCATCCGCATCGCCGAACTGGCGATCGAGGCCGGCATCCCGGCCGGCGTGTTGAACGTGCTGCCGGGCTTCGGCAAGGGCGCAGGCGAGCCGCTGGCCCTGCACATGGATGTCGATGGCATCGTGTTCACCGGCTCGACCGCAGTCGGCAAGCACCTGCTGCAATGTGCCGGACGCAGCAACATGAAGCGTGCCTACATGGAATGCGGCGGCAAGAGCCCGAACATCGTGTTCGCCGACGCCCCCGACCTGGATGCCGCCGCCCGAGCGGCCGCGTCCGGCATCTTCTACAACCAGGGCGAGGTCTGCACGGCAGCCTCGCGACTGCTGGTGCAGCGCGAGATCAAGGATGAGTTCGTCGCCCGAGTGGTCGAGGAAGGCCGCACGATGCAGCCACGCCATCCGTTGGAGCCCGGCGCACCGATGGGCGCCCTGGTCGATGAGGCTCAGATGCAGCGGGTGCTCGGCTACATCGAGCGCGGCAGCGCCGAAGGCGCGCGCCTGGCACTGGGTGGCCGTCGGGTGTTGGCCGAGACCGGCGGCTACTACATCGAACCGACCGTGTTCGACGAAGTGCCGCGCGAGGCCAGCATCGCGCGCGAGGAAATCTTCGGGCCGGTGCTCTCGGCGATCGGGTTCGACAGCGAGCAGGATGCTGTCCGGATCGCCAATGACAGCATCTTCGGACTGGCGGCCGGGCTGTGGACGCGCGACATCACCCGCGCCCATCGCGTCGCCCGTTCCCTGCGTGCCGGCAGTGTCTGGGTGAACTACTGGGATGGTGGTGACATGACCGCCCCGTTCGGTGGCTACAAGCAGTCCGGCAACGGCCGCGACAAGTCGCTGCACGCCTTCGACAAGTACACCGAACTCAAGGCGACCTGGATCAATCTCAAGGCGTGAGTGCAGCGTCAGGCCGCTGTCAGTCCCGGTGCCGGAAGCGCCGGGCGATGCGGTTGTGCAGATAGACCAGTATCAGGCTGCCGGCCAGTGCGAGCAGGAACAGCATGCCCGGACCCTCGGCATTCAGCCCGAACCAGCGCGCGGTGCCGGCCCCGAGCAGGGCGCCGGCGATGCCGAGCACGCAGGTAACCAGGATGCTGTGATTGCGTGGTCCGGCCGACATCGCCCGAGCGATCACCCCGGCAAACACCCCGATCACGACCAGCAGCGGCCAGCCGTTGCCGATTTCGCGCAGGTATTGGAAGAACAGTGCGAACTCGACCGGCATGTTCATGGCATCTCCCGGACCGGGGCTGGAGCGGTGCTGGCT
>DIHI01000001.1:10802-23097 GCA_002420085.1 Lysobacterales bacterium UBA5700
GCTGGCTACTCGCTCAGCGCTTGCGAATCCAGTCATACAGGTAGAGCAGGGCGATGGCACCGGCGACCGCGCCGATGAAACCGGCCGGCTGGCCCGGGCGGTACAGCCCGAGTGCCTGACCGACCCAGGTTGCCGCCATCGCACCGGCGATGCCGAGCAGGGCGGTCACGATCAGGCCCATCCGATCCCGGCCCGGCTTGATCAGTCGGGCCAGCAGGCCGGCCAGCAGACCGATCAGGGCGAGCATGATGAGTTTCATGGTCAGTTCCTCCAGTGGGGTCGTTCAGCAACAGCCATGATCGTGGCTGTCGGCAGCAGCGTTGGTATCGACCGCAACGCCACGGGTCAGCCCGGCCTGGCTGGCCTGGTAGTGCGCAGCAATGACGCTGGCAACGCAGGCGGTGACCCGCTTGCCGGTCGGGATGTGCAGGAACTCGTTCGGACCATGGGCATTGCTCTGCGGGCCGAGTACCCCGGTGATCAGGAACTGTGCGCCTGGGAACTTGGCACCGAGCATGCCCATGAACGGGATCGAACCGCCTTCGCCCATGTACACCGCCGGCTTGCCGAAATGTGCCTTGCTGGCCGCAGCGACCGCCTCGCCCAGCCACGGCGCCATGGCCGGCGCGTTCCAGCCGGTCGCCGATTTCTCCAGATTGAATTCGACCCTGGCGCCGTAGGGCGGATCGCGCAGCAGGATGTCCCGGATGGCCTGGCCGGCGTCCTGGCCATCGACCGTCGGCGGCAGCCGGATACTGAGCTTGAGCGACGTCAGCGGTCGCAGAACATTGCCGGCATCGGACAGCGCCGGCAGACCCGCAGCGCCGGTGACCGACAGGGTCGGACGCCAGGTGCGGTTGAGCACCAGTTCGTGCAGTTGCTCGCGCATCGGCCGCATGCCGGGCAGGAACGGGAATTTCCGCCAGACCTCATCGCCGAGTACCGCCGCCGCCGTTCGCGCCTGCTCGACCCGCTCGTCCGGAATCGCAGCGTGCAACACCTCGGGCAGCAGGTGACCGCTGACCTCGTCCTCGATCCGCGACAGCAAGTGGCGCAGCACACGGAAGCTGGACGGCACCACCCCGGAGGCATCGCCGGAATGCACGCCCTCACTCAGCACTTCGACACTGAGGTTGCCGCCGCACATGCCGCGCAACGATGTAGTACACCACAACTGCTCGTAGTTGCCGCAGCCGGAGTCCAGGCAGACCACCAGTGACGGCCGACCGATCCGCTCGGCCAGATGATCGACGTAATAGGGCAGATCGTAACTTCCAGACTCCTCACATGCCTCTATGAGGACCACGCAGCGACAATGGGGGGCGCCCTGAGCCTGCAAGGCAGCGATCGCGGTCAACGACCCGTAGATCGCATAGCCGTCGTCGGCACCGCCTCGACCGTACAGCCGATCGCCTCGGATCACTGGCGTCCATGGCCCCAGCCCGTCGGACCAGCCGGTCATCTCCGGCTGCTTGTCGAGGTGGCCGTACAGCAGGACCGTATCGTCGGAGGCCGGATCGCTGCCGGGCGCCTCGATCAGGATCAGCGGCGTCCGACCCGGCAGGCGAACCACTTCCACCGATAGCCCGGCGATCGGCTGACGGCGGGCCCAGGCTTCCATCTGGGCCACCGCCGCATCCATGTAACCGTGCTCGGCCCAGGCCGGGTCGAACATCGGCGACTTGTTGGGGATGCGGATGTAGTCCACCAATTGCGGCACGATTTCATCGTCCCAGGAATCAGCGACGAAACGTTCGGTACGGACGGTGTCGATGGCAAAGTCCTCGCGGTGGCCTGGCCGACAGTTTACCGGCTCTCAGGCGGCAGGATGTGCGCCGCCGAGCATTCTTCGGGCCACGGCGATGGCACCCGCGAGGCGCTGCCCTGGCCGAGGGGCCGCACTCGGCCACATCGACGCGGGGAGCCTGAAGCCGAAGATCCCCATCCATGGCGCGTGGACGCCCATGAGAATCGGGGCGCCGACCGGAGGGCGGCAACCGAACCGCATCCTGGCCATTTGTCGCAGTCGAACCCGAGCCTCTGGAGACAGGATCGAGCGGGCGATCGGACCGGCAAATACTGTCAATGTCTGTGGAGATGTTCGATTCTGAGGTGAATACGGTCAGATTCGTGCATGGCAATGTCCTTCAACTCCTCTCCTTGACGCACAATTCGCTCATTGCTGCCGTGGCGGATCAGAACATCCGATAGTCGTCGCAGTGACTCGATTCGTTTCAGACGCAGGCCGCAGGAAGATGCCAGTGCGAGTGCCTTGAATAGGGTGTCCTGTGCGGCCTTGATAGCGCCGATATTGTGTTCGGCAATGGATCGTGTGATCAGGCAGCTACAATATGATTTTGAGAGTCCAAGGCGAAGGCATTCTTTTTCCATGCGATCCAGTTCATTGAAAGTGTCAACTGTTGGGTTTTCGCGAGTGCCCAGAATTTCTAGCTGTGATAGTTTGGTGTCGATTTCCAGACTCAATAATCCTGATGCAGATGCCTCGGCTACTGCCTTCATTATGTACATTTCAGCTTGACCCATGTCGCCCGTCAACTTCGCCATGTCGGCCCGTATACGATTATTCCATGCGGACAAAGTTGGATCGTGGTCCCTGTTAGCTTCTTGTGCTTCATTTGTGGCGAGTGAATGAGAGGTGCGATCAACATTGGCCATCAACAAGTTTGCTCGCGCCATGTAGGTGTTCGCGATGAACAGGAGTTTGCGTAGTTCCGGATGGTTCTGATTGCCTGGTTGAAAATTAATGCCGCTATTCGTTGAATTGGTATTGTTGAATTGAATATAATGTGAATCAATCTCTATCAATTCTTGTAGAGTTGTCCGGCATTTTTTGATCACGGCTGTCAAGGCGCCGCGTTCGATCAGACAGGCACAAAGATTGAGGGTGATCCGTATATAAGATGTTCTGGATGGACAAACATGTTCATGTCGCGGCTTGATATCATGCAGGTATCGCATGTTTTCAAACTTCAAGGCTTGTTCGTACAGCATGACGGCATCATGGATATTTCCTTGGATGTATCGCACCGATGCAGCCTCATTGAACAGCCATACCCATTCGCGATGATAGATTGCCTTGCTGGTGCCATTGCCGCCAAGATTGTCCAATAGTGTCGTTCTGAATTTCATCAGAAGCGTGAAGTAGGTATCGAGCAAGCTCTTATTCGAGTCTAGTTTGATGTCACTGGCCAGTATAGAAGAAAGTCGCAATGTGCCACGCATGAGGCTGAATGCTGTACGCACATCGTCTGCTCTCGGCTCGCTCGAACCAGCGCCTTTCGGTTTCAACAGACTGTCAATGGTTTCGATCACAAAGTCGACCGTGCGCCTTTCCAGACGTACACCACGCTCGCTGTCCATTTGTACCAGACTCAATGAGCAGTGTTCACGTGCTTGAACGTAAGCGAATGGCAGTTTTTGCTTGACAGAAAGATAATGTCTGAGTCCTTTGTGCAGTCCGTAATAGTAGTCTCTGTGTTTGATCTGGGTTTTATTCCACGAAATATGCGTGTACATTCGTGAAATGATTTTCCATTCTGATAATTGCTTCAATGCTTGCTCGATATAACTCTTTCTTACGGCAGGTTTGATTTTGTAGAATTCTGCGACTTGGTCGAATTCTGCGCATTTGGCAAGCGTCGCCGAGGTGCAGGGCACGGATACTGCGAACAGATGCTTGAGGATCAAATGACGATAAATTTTCAGGAAAGTTTTTTCGTGGCTTCTATCGACATCGGAGTCAATATGAGTGTTCAATGAATCGAGCTGGGCATGCTCGATTATTTCCTCAATGATGCCGAAACTTTCTCTGCCGGGATACGTGGTTGCCATCGAAAATTTGAGATCAGCGATGAAGGCGTCTATATTATCTTTAATTTCGTGGCTGTATGCGGAATGAATGATGCGATCCATCTGTGAAGTGATGAAATTGGTTTTATCATCAGCCTTGAGCGGATCAACAGATTTCAGAAAGTCCACAAAATCGCTTTCATCTTGAATCCATATTGGTGAAAACCCACAGATTTCACTGAAGTAATCAGCGACATGCTTGGATGAGGTGAATACAACGAACTTCAAGCTGTGGCTCAGTTTTTTTGTTTTTGACGCCTCCTCGGCCTTGATGTTAGTTGACGTGAGATTTCTGAATATCAGATCCCATTCGGTCAATCGGGGCAGTCCGCTATCTTCATCGAATAGAATTTCAGGCTGTTGTAGTATGATGACATGAGGGCGTTTGTCACTCGCGTTCGTGACCGATGTAATACTTCGTAGGTAGTCGAACGGTGAGTGAAAATCGATGGAATTGTCAAAACTGTAGAAGTGATGGATCGTACCCGATTTCAAATTATTCGTGTTGAGCACGATACTTTGCCATGCCGTGCATATGGTGCCTTTTCCGCAACCGTTGCTGCCAATGAATACAGTATTGGTATTGATTTTTCTAAGGTAACTTTCCAGTTTTTTCAAATCGGCGCTATCCGCATTTTTGAAATCCAATTGATAATGGTCATCATTCCCTAAACACAAATTCCGTGCCGTGCGGACATAATTTTCACCATGTACAATCATACTGCGGAAATCTACCGGTTCTGGTTGTTTGCTCCATCGCTGCTTCCACGCTTTTGCTTCCGTTACAAAAAATTCCAGTGAATCATGCAATGCACGGGTTCTTATCAGGTGTTCTAGTTTCTGGCATTTTGCAGTAACGAGGTGGTTGTCGCCACCATTTGCATTATTCAATAGTGCTTGGAGAATCGGGCCGATTTCATAGAGAGTGGACAAGCGAGGTAATTCAATTGGATTTTTCTCCACTGTCTCGATCAACTTCCTGATGTGATTTGTTTTTCCGATTGTCTCATTTGTTGTCCTGATTGTTTCCAGCTCAGCGAGTTCTTTATGCATTCCAGCGAGTTGTGTTGGCTGCACGGGTTCCGCTGTCTTTGAAGCCAACCGCTTAACCAGCGGATGCTGATCGAAGCTCTGAAGATAGCTTTCGTCTGTGTCGTTCCCGAGTTTGGTTCCATAGAAAATCGTTCTGATGCCAAATTTCTGGGATATGGTAATTGCCTGTAGTGTATCGCTGTTGTCATTGCCGCTGCCCGGCAAGAAACAGAAGACAGATGCAGGACTTATGGAACCGTGCGCGGACAGATATCGAAGTCGTCTCAAGACATCTTCCTCGGTCATGCCAACACCGATCATGACCACAGCATTTCCTTGGTAAAGTAGGTCAGTCGCCGCGTCCAGAAGTGCGTGTTCATCTGGATCGATCACATACCGATTTGTGTAATGCTGGTGGCTTGCGACAACTCTTCTCGCCTGCGTGTACGTACCGTGTAGGTGGAGCACGTTGTATTCGGCTGTAGGGTAGTTGGCGGAGAATGAGATCAGTTGCGACAGATTATCGTGACTGATGTCAATCGATCTTCCAGGGATTCCCAGTCGTGCGAATGCGCTACGAGCGCCTGAAGAAAGGCTCTGCACCTGGAAGTCGAAATTCTCAAGTGATAATTCAATTTCCTGATCGTAGTTCAGCGTGGCGAACCGTCTGATACGCCAGTCAGCGATCAATGTGGTGTGTATATCGATGATCGGTCTCGGCGTTTTCAGTTGTTCGCCCGCTTCAGGCTGTCGTGTTATCTGCAAATCAGAGTTGCTCTCGTGCTCCAGGATCGATCCGTATCTATTTTCGTTATTTATTTTATATGTGTAGATGCTGTCACGCGGGACATTGCGGTGTACAGCATAGATAGGCGAAAAAAGATCCTCGTAGATTTTTCTTATGCGGCCATATAACAAATTCTTGTCGTCATCTGCTCTCCTGTTGTGTTTTTCCATTTTTTCTTTTTTGTGTAGATTGAGTTCTCTTTCGCACAGGCTATAAATTATCGATATCGAGTCGATTTCGTGAAAATCATTTTTTTCGTTTTGCAAGTCTTTCCGCGCTTGATTGATTATTTTCTTGCCGTGTTCATATAATTCAGCGAGGCCAGTGTTGTTTGTTTTTGCGCGGTGGTCTGTTTTTTCGTTGAAGTACTCGATGGCTCCATCAGCAAGTGCAATGGCAAAATCCTTCCATCCAGGATAATTGAGTGAACGCACTGCCCCGGAACCCGTAATTGCCACGATGCCACCGATGGCATAGGAGCGGAACAACTCAAGTATGGAGACGGATCGAATATTCTCTTGCGTGTCCGAAAGCTCACATGAAAAGAGTTCGTACTTTTGTTTATTCATATTCAGTTCGTCCATGCTCCATCCAATACGTGTAGTGAGCGTTTCATGGGTTGTGAAGACTGTTCGAGGTCGGGCCACGCGACAGCGAGGGTGGCTGGTAGATGACCGATCGCCTCGATTCTGTCGATGTCGCGTATGGGCGACGTGAACGCAGTATGGCACGCACCGATCTGGCACGCACCGAGCTTGTGCAGGCTTCACATGTCTGCTAGTGTCCGACATCACCACCTGCTGCGTGCATGGCAGTGCGGGTATCGTAGGTGCGGAGGGAGCGGTCATGGTAGAGCGTGCTTCGCGGCAGACCTTTTTTCTGGGGTTGTTGATCGATCACCTGCGGCCGATCCGGGTGCCGCTGGTGGTGGTTCTGATCGGGGCGGCGTCGGCGCTGTCGGTCGATCAGGTTTCCGAGTTGTTTCTGATCGTTGCCCAGCGAGGCAGTTCGCGACTGGCCTTCACGGCCCTGCTGTTGGCCAGTGCGGCGGCGGCCATCGCGGTCTGGTATCAGGGCCGGAATGCCTATCGGCTGCGCTATCCGCGCTGGCCATCGTTGCAGGATCCGCGCGGGGCCTGGCTGCGTGCCTGGCTGCCTCGGTTGTTCGCGGCCAGTGTGCCATTGCTGGTGGCTGCCGGCTGTTGGGTCGCTGTGCTGGATGTCCGCTCGAATGCCGATCTCGATCTGTCACCGACCCGCTTGATCCTGCTGGTCGGACTGTCCTTGCTGCTGATCCTCGGCTTCGTCGGGCGGCGACGAATATTCAATGTCGTGCTGGTCCGGCTCGGCATGCGGCCGCTGGCGCGTTCGGCGCGCGATGAGGTGGGTGGGTCCGGCCTGCGCTCGCTGGGGCCGATCCCGATCGCGGTATTGATCGGCGTGGCGGTGTTGAACGCGCTGGTGATCCTGCTGGTCGTCTGGTTTCCACAGGTGCTCGACGGCCTCGGGCCGCTGGCGATCCTGCTGGCCGGTGGTGCGTTCCTGGCGATCACGGGTGGTTTTGCGACCATGCTGTGCGATCAGCGTGGATTTCCGTTGCTGACTTCGCTGGCGGTGCTGGCGGTGGTTCTGCACAGCCTGCGGCTCAACGACAACCATCTGGTCCGACTGAGTGAGGCGATGAGTACCCATGCGGTCGATGATGCGGTCCTGCCGGTCGATCGTTCGCGCCTGCCAAGCTTCGATGCCTACCGTGATGCCTGGATGGCCGAGCGCTGTCCGGGGTCTGGGCCGTGTCCGATCGTGCTGGTGTCCTCCGAGGGTGGCGGAATCCGGGCGGCAGCCTGGACAGGGCTGGTCCTGGGTCGGCTGGATGCCGCCGGAGACGACCGCGTCATCGATCGAACCTTCGCGATGAGTGGTGTTTCCGGCGGTAGTCTCGGGATCGCGACGGTCGCGGCATTGCATCGCCAGCGTGAGGCCGGCCTGGTGCTGGCCGATACCGCGAGCGACTTCCTGACCCGTGATTTTCTGGCGCCGACCCTGGCCAACATGCTGTTCGTGGATTTCAGCCAGCGCTTGATTCCCGGCGCCTGGTTCGACGATCGCGGTCGTGCCCTGACATACGCCTGGGAGCGTAATTTCGCCGATGTGCTGCCTGGTTCGGACCAGAATGCCTTCGCTCAGCCGCTGGCGGCGGCCTATGGCAGTGCCGAACGCCCCGATGTCCGCTCGCCGGCCCTGTTCCTCAACAGCACGGTGGTGCAGACCGGTGAGCGGATGGTGCAGCATCCGTTTCAGCGCTTGCCTGAGGGTGGGGACTGGTTCGCGGCCCGCGATGTCGCCGATTTCCCCAGCCGCGAGTTGCCACTTGGCGAGGCGGTGTTGAACAGTGCCCGCTTCACCTATGTCAGCCCGGCCGGCACCCTGGTCGATGGCGCCGGTGAGCCGGCTTTGCAACTGGTCGATGGTGGTTACTTCGAGAATTCCGGTGCCACGACCCTGCTTGATGTGATCGCTGCCCTGCGCGCCTGGGATCGCGACCACCGTCTGCGTTTGCGGGTGCTGCACATCAGCAACGATCCATCGATTCAGCCGTTTGCCCACGAGTCACCGGGCGCGGACGACCGCTGCCCGGTGCAGCCGCCGGCCAGGGTGGAGCTTAGCGGCGAGGTTGCGGCGCCGATCGTCGGCCTGCTGTCCACCCGCGAGGCACGTGGTGCCTACGCCCGTCAGGCGCTGCTGTCGGCGCTCGGTCCGGACGATCGGTTCTGGCACTTCCGGTTGTGTCCGGGCGAGTATCTGCTGCCGCTCGGTTGGACGATCTCCGGGCCGGTGATCGGGGAGATGAACCGGCAACTCGATCAGCGTTATCACCTGCCGACCATCGCGGCGGGGATTGCCGAGGTGCCGGCGCTGGTCGAACCTGAGGCCGACCTGGAGGGGCCTGATTGATGACGGGCCGAGCGAACGCGCAAGGGGCTTGACGGGTGGCTGGCCCCAGGTGGGTGCAGGTTGGAGACAGTCGAATTCAGGTGTGACGGTTGACCGAGGGTTGACCATGGCCCAGTACACGATCGATCTATCCGATCGGGTGAACAAGGATTTGGACGAATTCGCTGCGAGAAACTAGATATCACGGTCTGATGCCATGCGCCGGGTGCTGGCATTTCTGCCGATCGCCAACGAAGTGAGCAAGAGCGGGAAGAAGCTGGCGATCATTCGTGATGACGATGATGACACCGTCGTCGAGACGGAAATCACCGATATCTGATCGGCCGAGCGGTGATTGACGGGCGTGTTCTGGGGGCAGGGTAGGTGCCAACTGGGGGCGGAAATGTCCGCAACACGTGCCCATTGAGCGGCGTCTATGCAGTGGAAGACGCCGTCGGGCTCTCCCCGAAAGACATTCTCCTGTTCGCCAAGCAGATTCGCCGTACCTGTTCTTGCTGGTGTTGTTGGTATTCACCCTGAGCGACCTTACCCTCTGGATATCTCCGGAGAACAAGGCACTGTTCGATCTGGTGACGACCATTCTGGACATCACCAAGACGGCCGTGCCATCCATCGTAACCTGGGTGCTGGGTTTCTAGGGTGCTGGGTTTCTATTTCGGCCGCAAGAACCAGGATGCCGGGAACGGTGAGCCGCTCTAGTCGTGTGCCGTGCTGCCTTGATCGATGAGATCAATCGCGATCGTGCGACGATCGCGGTGGATGTGCGGTCTGGGCCAGCGGAAGTCGCGCGCGGTCGCTCGCACCGGGCGCATTTCGATGCAATCGACCGGGCAGGGCGGCAGGCACAGGTCGCAGCCGGTGCAGAGTTCGGCGATCACGGTATGCATGCGCTTCGGGGCGCCGACGATGGCATCGACCGGGCAGGCTTGGATGCATTTGGTGCAGCCGATGCAATCGGCTTCGATGATGAAGGCGACCCGCTTGGGTTTTTCCTCACCATGCTCGGCATTCAAGGGCTTGGGTTCCATGCCCAGCAACTCGGCCAGGGCGCGGACGCCGGCTTCGCCGCCCGGTGGACACTGGTTGATGTCGGCCTGGCCGGCGGCGATGGCTTCGGCATAGGGCCGACAGCCGGGGTAGCCGCACTGGCCGCATTGGGTCTGCGGCAGCCGGGCTTCGATCTGGGCGACCATGGGGTCGGTTTCGACCCGATATCGCCAGGCTGCCCAGCCGAGCACGGCGCCGAACACCAGGGCCAGTCCGGAGAGGATCAGGATGGCGGTCATGTCCGCAGTCGGTTCGTGGGCGGTTGCCGATGCTGCAACCGACGGCCGTGTGGACAGCGTTGGGCCTGGCTGGTGCCGGCGTTCATTCCACGACCATGCCGGAAAAACCCATGAACGCCAGTGCCATCAAGCCTGCGGTGATCAGGGCGATCGGTGTCCCCCGGAAGCTTTCCGGAATGTCGCCGTGCTCCAGTCGTTCGCGCATGGCCGAAAACAGCACCAGCACCAGTCCGAAGCCAAGTGCGGCGCCGAATCCATAGACGGTTGCCTGCAACAGGGAATGTCGGGCCTGGACGTTGAGCAGGGCGACACCCAGGACCGCGCAGTTGGTGGTGATCAGCGGCAGGAAGATGCCGAGTACCCGATACATGCGTGGGCTCTGCTTCTTCATCGCCAGTTCGGTGAACTGGACCACGGCGGCGATCACCAGGATGAAGCTCAGGGTGCGCAGATGGTCGAGCCCGAGCGGTTGCAACAGCCAGTGATGGATCAGGTAGCTCAGCGCCGCCGACAGGGTCAGCACGAAGCCGGTCGCCATGGCCATGCCGTAGGCCGAGTCGAGTTTCTTCGACACCCCCATGAACGGGCACAGGCCGAGGAACTTCACGAGCACGAAGTTGTTGACCAGTGCCGTACCGACCAGCAGGAGAAAGAGTTCGGACATTCCGGGCCGCGATCGGGTGCGTGGGTGTCGGCGGGAGCCGGCTCAGCGCACCGGCATGCCCGGTTCGGCGCCGGGGTCGGTGGTGAGCAGGAACAGTGGGCCGTTGTCGTGGCCAGCGGACAGGATCATGCCTTCGCTGACGCCGAAACGCATCTTGCGGGGCGCGAGGTTGGCGATGAAGACCACGTTGCGGCCGACCAGTTTTTCCGGCTCGCCATAGCTGGCACGGATGCCGGAGAAGATCTGCCGATGGCCGAGATCGCCGGCATCGAGTTGGAAGCGCAGCAATTTGTCCGAGCCTTCGACCAAGTCGCAGGCCAGCACCCGGCCGATGCGCAGGTCGAGTCGGGCGAAGTCGTCGATGCCGACGATTCCGGTGGTCTGGTCACTCGATGCGCTGTCGGTGCGCGCCGGTGCCGCAGGTCCGCTGGTGGCTGCCGGGGCCGTCGGCTGTTCGGTTGTCGCCGATGCTGCCGCAGGTTTCAGGGTGTCCTTGCTGGCTTCGATCATGGTTTCGATCTGCTTGGGGTCGATACGGGTCATCAGGGGCTGGAAGGCGGCGATGCGATGGTTCAGCAGGGCAACCCGGAGATCATCCCAGTGGTTCAGTGGTGCGGCCAGAAAGGCTTCGGCACGGGCGGCGGTCGCCGGTACGATCGGTTTCAGGAAGCCGACCAGCAGGCGGAAGGCATTGAGTGCGGTGGTGCAGACCAGGTGCAGGCGTTCGTGCTGCGCCTCATCCTTGGCGAGTTGCCACGGGGCAGCGCGCGCGATGTATTCGTTGGTCTGATCGGCCAGGGCCATGGTGGTGCGAGCGACATCGGCATAGTCGCCGGCTTCATATCGGCTCGGCAGGGTGTCGAGGTGGCTGCGGAGGTTGGCCAGCAGTTCGCCTTCCTCGCCATGATCCGGCAGGGCATCGGCCAGGCGACCATCGAACTGCCGGTGGATGAAGCCGGCACACCGGCTGGCGATGTTGACCAGTTTGCCGACCAGGTCGGAATTGACGCGCAGGACGAAGTCGTCGAGGTTGAGGTCGAGGTCGTCGATGCCGGCATTGCTCTTGACGGCGAAGTAGTAGCGCAGGCACTCCGGGTCGAGTCCGGCGTCGAGGTAGGTGCGCGCCAGGATGAAGGTGCCGCGCGATTTCGACATCTTGGCGCCATTGACGGTCAGGTAGCCGTTGACGTGCAGGGCGGTCGGCGCCCGGTAGCCGGCGCCATGCAGCATGGCCGGCCAGAACAGGCCGTGGAAGTTGATGATGTCCTTGCCCAGGAAGTGGTGCAGTTCAGTCGTGCTGTTCGTGCCGAGGTAGGCGTCGAAGTCGATGCCGTCACGCCGGCACAGGGCCATGAAGCTGGCCAGATAACCGACCGGAGCATCCAGCCACACGTAGAAGAACTTGCCGGGGGCATCGGGAATGGGAAAGCCGAAGTAGGGGGCGTCACGGCTGATGTCCCAGTCGCGCAGCCCGCCTTCGACCCATTCCATCAGTTTCGCCTTGACCGCCGGATGGGCGCTGTCGCGGTGCAGCCAGTCGCGCAGGAAGCCGTCGAAATCAGACAGCCGGAAGAAGTAATGCTCCGATTCGCGCAGTTCCGGCACTGCGCCGGACACCGCCGAGCGGGGATTTTTCAGGTCGGTCGGGGCATAGGCGGCGCCACACGCTTCGCAGTTGTCGCCGTACTGATCCGGTGCGCC
>DIHI01000001.1:23174-24950 GCA_002420085.1 Lysobacterales bacterium UBA5700
CACTTGGGGCACTCGCCCTTGACGTAGCGATCGGGCAGAAACATGCCGCGCTCGGGGTCGTAGAGCTGTTCGATGCTGCGCCGGACGATGTGGCCGGCCTCGCGGAGCGCGCGGTAGATGCCGGTGGCGATCTCGCGGTTTTCCTCCGAATGGGTCGAATGATAGAAATCGAAGGCTACCCCGAAGGCTGCGAAGTCCCGCTCGTGACCTGCCTGGATCGCCTGGATGAACGCTTCCGGTGCCATGCCGGCCTTTTCCGCCGCCAGCATGATCGGGGTGCCGTGGGCGTCGTCGGCGCAGACGTAGTAGGTTCTGCCGCCGGCCATGCGCCGTGCCCGGGTCCAGATGTCGGCCTGGATGTAGCCGACCAGATGGCCGAGGTGCAGTGGCCCGTTGGCATAGGGCAGGGCACAGGTGACAAGGGTGGACGGCGGACTGGACATGCGCGGCATCGATCAGGGTCGGACGATCGTCGATTATCCCAGATGCGGTCGGTTGCGCGGGGAGGTCGGGTGCTGCGGGTGGCTGCGAGCTTGCTGACAGGGTTCGGCGGTGGCTTCGGTGCGAGGTCTTGACGGGGAGGATCGGGCGCTCGGCTACAATGGCACGATGATTTCCGCGAGCCCAAGCACCATGTCCGAACCCGCCGACCGCGCCAAGGCCGCCATCGCGGCACTGCATGACCCGCATACCGATCGGCCGCTGGGTGAATCGGTCGTGCGTGGCCTGGCGGTGGACGGGGATCGGGCCGCCGTGGAAGTCCTGCTCGATTATCCGGCCGCCGGTTGGCACGCCGATCTGGCTGCACGAATCAAGACCACGATCGAGGCATTGCCGGGGATTGCCAGTGCCGTGGTGCGGGTCGGTTCGCGCGTTCACGCGCATGCGATTCGCAAGGCGCTCACGCCCCTGCCGGGCGTCAAGAACATCATTGCGGTGGCCTCGGGCAAGGGCGGGGTCGGCAAATCGACCACGGCCGTCAACCTCGCCCTGGCGCTGGCTGCCGAGGGTGCGCGCGTCGGGGTGCTGGATGCCGACATCTACGGACCTTCGATCCCGCAGATGCTGGGTCTCGAAGGACGTCCCGATACGCCGGATGGCAAGCGCATCGTGCCGAAGCAGGGTCACGGTCTTCAGGCGATGTCGATCGGTCTGCTGGTCGGCGAGGATACCCCGATGATCTGGCGCGGACCGATGGTCACCCAGGCGCTTCAGCAATTGCTGGGCGAGACGCTCTGGCAGGATCTCGACTATCTGGTGATCGATCTGCCGCCCGGCACCGGCGATATCCAGCTCACGCTCGCGCAGCGGGTGCCGGTATCGGGTGCGGTGATCGTGACCACGCCGCAGGACATCGCTCTGCTCGATGCCAGGAAGGCGCTGAAGATGTTCGAGAAGGTCGAGGTGCCGGTGCTCGGCATCGTCGAGAACATGGCGATTCACGTCTGCTCGCAGTGCGGCCACGGCGAGCATGTGTTTGGCGCGGGCGGCGGCGAGCGGATGGCGCAGGAATACGGCGTGCCCCTGCTCGGTGCCTTGCCCCTGGACATCCGCATCCGTGAACAGGCCGATGGCGGCCGCCCGACCGTAGTCGCCGAACCCGAGTCGGCCAGCGCCCTGGCCTATCGGATGATCGCCCGCAGGACTGCCGCCCGGCTGTCCTTGCAGGCCCGGAACAAGACCATCGCGTTTCCGAACATCGTGATCCAGGAGTGAGGGCGATGAGCCGGGATTCGGCATTCGATCGGCGGCGCCTGAAACCTGAAACCTGAAACC
>DIHI01000001.1:25057-25849 GCA_002420085.1 Lysobacterales bacterium UBA5700
GAAACCTGAAACCTGAAACCTGACAAGCTGACAAGCTGACAAGCTGACCCCAAGCCCCGAATCCCGAATCCCGAATCCCATCCCCAATGACTATCAAATCCGACCACTGGATCCGCCGCATGGCGAGTGAGCACGGCATGATCGAGCCGTTCGCGCCAGAGCAGGTCCGGCATGCGGGCGACGGCCATCGAATCGTCAGCTACGGCACATCGAGCTACGGCTACGACGTGCGGTGTGCCGATGAGTTCAAGGTGTTCACCAACCTCAACTCGACCGTGGTCGACCCCAAGAACTTCGACGCCAAGAGCTTCGTCGACATGACCGGCGACACCTGCATCATCCCGCCCAACAGCTTCGCGCTGGCACGCACGGTCGAATATTTCCGCATCCCGCGCAGCGTGCTGGTGGTGTGCCTCGGCAAGAGCACCTATGCCCGTTGCGGCATTATCGTCAATGTCACCCCGCTGGAGCCCGAGTGGGAAGGTCATGTGACCCTGGAGTTCTCCAACACCACGCCGCTGCCGGCCAAGATCTATGCCAACGAAGGCGTCGCCCAGATGCTGTTCTTCGAGTCGGACGAAGTCTGCTCGACCAGCTACCGGGATCGCGGTGGCAAGTATCAGGGGCAGCGGGGAGTGACCCTGCCGCGCACCTGAGCGGCAGGGTCGATGGCGATGGCCCGGCGTCCGTGGCTGGCTGCCTGGATCGGTTCGCCGCCGGGAACCACCGGAAGCCCCCGGAGCCGCCGGCCGCAGTGGATCGGAGGCGGCTGGTCAGGGGCTGGTGATCAGG
>DIHI01000001.1:25937-29430 GCA_002420085.1 Lysobacterales bacterium UBA5700
GCTGGTGATCAGGGGGCTGGTGATCAGGCGGCGTCGATCAGGTCTTCCATGCGCTTGCGGGTAGCGGCATCCGGCATCGGGCCGCGTGCGGCGGCCACGTTGTCCTCCAGATACTCCAGGGTTGCGGTGCCCGGAATCGCCGCCGTGACCGCCGGATGCGAGACCACGTACTTGAGCACCAGTTGTGCCCAGGTGGCGATGCCGAACTCGCCGGCCCACTCGGGCAGCGGGGTGTCCTCGAAGGTGCGCAGCACGCGGCCGCGTCCGAACGGCAGATTGATCAGCACAGCCATGCCGCGATCGGCGGCCAGCGGCAGGATGCGCTGGGCGGCTTCGCGGTTGTCGAGCGCGTAATCGACCTGGATGAAGTCCAGGGTCTCGTTGCGCATGATCCGCTCGAAATCGGCGTACTGCCCCTCGAACGAGGTGCTGATGCCGATGTAGCGGGTCTTGCCGGCGGCTTTCCATTCGCGCAGCACCGGCAGCATGACATCGACGCCGGACAGATTGTGGACTTGCAGCAGATCGACCTGATCGCTGTGCAGCCGCTTGAGCGAGGCTTCCATCTCGGCGATGCCGGCGTCCCGACCGGCGTTGCCGGCGCCGACCTTGGTCGCCAGGAACAGTTTCTGCCGGTTGCCGATCTCGGCGATCAGATCACCGACCACAGCCTCGGCGGTGCCATAGGACGGCGCGGTATCGACCATGCGGCCGCCCAGTTCGGCAAAGCGCTTGAGCACGGCACGCAGTTCGCCGCGTTCCTCTTCGCTGGCGCCGACCGAGTAGCGTCGGGCGGTTCCGATGCCGATCACCGGAATCTGTTCGCCGCTGGACGGGATGGCGCGGGTGGCCAGCGCCGTGCTGGCGCTGGTGGCGGCGTGAATCAGCCCGGGCCAGCCTCCGAGCAGCAGTCCGGCGGTGGAACCCAGGCCGGCTTGAATCAGGGTTCGACGAGTGATTCTGGATGCAGGCATGACCGTCCTCCTCCTTCACGTTGAAACCGATGAAACCGATGTGTCGATAATGAACCAGAATCGCGTGCGGCACAAAACGTCGAATGGATCCAGCCGACGAGCGGCAGACAGGGCCGGTGGCCTGCGGTCGGCGGGCGACACCCACGTGTCGATCGCGGATCGCTCGGCGATTGCCCTGGCCGGCTGAGTCACGCAGACTGGGCGACAATTGACCCCGAATCGACTGCACGGGCGTTGATGACCGAGGACTGCCACGGAGATCGCACAATGTTCAGCACGGGGATGGTGAGCGCGGGGATGTCTCGGCTGCGTCGCGCAGGGTGTGGGGTGCTGCTGCTGTTCGCCTCGATCGGCCTGGCCCAGGCCACGGCCGTGCCGGGCGTGCTGCGCGACTGGACGGGTTGGGCCTTGCATGGCCATGAACACCTGCGCTGTCCGGCCCTGCCCGGTTCTGAAGGTCACCGGCTCTGCGCCTGGCCGGGCACGCTCGATCTGCGGGTCGATGCCAGCGGCGCCCGCTTCAGCCAGCGTTGGCAGGTGCTGGAGCGTGAGCAGTTGCTGGCGCTGCCTGGTGATGCCCGATGGCGGCCCGAATCGGTGACCGTCAACGACCGGCCGGCACCGGTGCTGATCCGAGACGGGCGTCCGGTGGTCCGGGTGGCGCCGGGTCAGGCGCGCATCGCCGGTCGGATCGTCTGGCCTCGGCGACCGGCGACCCTGATGGTGCCGGATGCAACCGCTCTGATCGACCTGACCGTTGACGGCCAGGCGGTCGAAGCGGTCCAGCGCGAGGATGACGAGGTGGTTCTGGGCGACGTCGAGCGGGTCGAGTCCGATACCCTGAATCTGGAGGTCGCCCGCCTGTTGGCCGATGGGACTCCGGCGGTGCTGCTCACCCACGTCACCCTTTGGGTGGCCGGGCGACCGCGCGAAGTGCGCCTGGGCCCGGTGTTGCCGGAAGGTTATGTGGCGATGGCCGTCGGGGGTGAACTGCCGGTCCGCCTGGATGCCGAGGGCAGTCTGCGGGTGCAGGTGCGTTCCGGGCATTGGCAGATCACGCTCGCCGCCCGCGCCGGGTCGCCGCTGGAGGGATTCAGCATTCCACGGGCGTCAGCGCCCTGGCCGGAGGAAGAACTGTTGCAGTTCCAGTTCGACCCGCGCCTGCGGCTGGCACAGTTGTCGGGTCTGTCGGCGCTCGACCCGGACGCCCACCCGGTGCCCGATTGGGAGGATATCGACTGGGGGCTGGCCGACGATGTCGTTTCGGTGTCGGAGGTCGAGGTCGAGCGGCAGACCTTGCGACTTCGGCCGGAGGACAGCGCCACCCTGATGGTGCGCCAGCGCGGACTGCCGGAGGATCGCCCGGCTCAGTTGCGGCTGGAGCGTGAGCTGTGGCTGGACTTCGATGGTGCGGCATTCAGCGTACACGATCAGATTCAGGGCGATCCGGGCAGTCTGCGCCGGCTCGACATGCTGCCGCCCTGGCAGGTGCAGCGCGCGGAACTCGACGATCGTGATGTTCTGCTGACCGAGGCGCCGACCACCGCTCTGGAAGGGCTGGAAGTCCGCAACACCTCACTCGACCTGAGCGTCGCTTCTCGCGTGCCGCGTGACCATTCGACGACCGGCTGGGGCGCGCCGTTCAGCACGGCCAGCCTCACCCTGCACCTGCCTCCCGGTTACCGGCTGCTGGCGGCAACCGGGGCCGATCATGCGGTCGGCAGTTGGTGGGGCTCCTGGTCGCTGCTGGATCTCTTTCTGGCCAGTCTGATCGTGGTGATCGGCTGGCGGCTGGGTCGCTGGCCGTTGGTCGGGCTGACCGCAGGTTTCGTGCTGCTGGCCTGGCATGAGCCCGATGCCCCCCGGCTGGGTCTGCTGATCGCCCTGGCGCTGGCCTTGGTGGTCGGCTCGCTGCCGGCGGGTCGCTGGCGTCGGCTGGTACGTGCGGGTCAGGGCATCGTGCTGGTCCTGCTGGTCCTGACGACGCTGTCGTTCGCCGTTGGCCAGATCAAGCTGAGTCTGTTCCCGCAGTTGGAGTACGGGGCGGTCGAGTCGTCCCGCTACGCCCGTCATGTTTCATATTCGGCCAGTCCGCCGCCGCCGGCTCCTCCAGCTCCTCCGGTGTTAGCGGATGCACCGATACCTGAGTCGTTCGAGCCCGAACGGCGACGGGCCGAAATGCAGGGCAAGGCGGTTGCCAGCGAGGAGGGTTCTCTGGATCGCATCGAAGTGACCGGTGCGCGTATCGACCGGGCCGAACTGTTCAGCTATCCGGCCGATGCCATTCCGCAGGCCGGTGCCGCCATGCCGGACTGGAGTTGGCGCCGGCATGCCATCGTCTGGAACGGGCCGCTGCTGCCGGCCGACGATCTGGGCCTGTTGATCTCGCCACCGGGGCTGACCCGGCTGTGGCGATTGCTGGGCGTGCTGCTGCTGGCCAGTGTGCTGGTCGTGCTGATCCGGCAACTACGGCAGGGCGGCGATGCCGACAGCGCCGAGTCTGAGCCCAAGCCCAAGCC
>DIHI01000001.1:29541-33767 GCA_002420085.1 Lysobacterales bacterium UBA5700
CCGGCCGCTCGGCCCTGGCGTCGTCGTCGGTCGCCATGGTGCTGCTGTCGATCCTGCTTGCCGTCGCGCCGACCCGTGTGGCCGTGGCACAGACCCATGCACCACCGGTCAACGCGATTCCCGATGCCGGCATGATCGACACCCTGCGCGAGCGCCTGCTCAGTCGGCGCGAGCCCTGTCAGCCCGATTGCATCGCCTATGGCGTGGTGCGGGTGACTGGCGTGGGGAACCGCATCGATCTGATCGTCGAATTGCATGCCCAGGCCGATGGAGTGGTTCGTTTGCCCAGGCCGAATGCCGAAACCGTACTGATCAGTGCGGCGCTGGAAGGCGCCGCCGTGCCGCTGCACCGGTTTGGCGATCAGGTGCTGGTGCAGGCTGCGGCCGGGGTGAGCAGCCTGCGACTGAGCTATCTGGGCGCAGGGCGCAGCAGTCTGCGCTTCCCCATCGCGCCGGCGCGGATCGAAGTCAACGCCCCCGGCTTCCGGATCGAGGGCATCGACGAGGGTCGGCTGACTGGCGATACGCTGGCGCTGACCGCACCGATCGACCCCGATCCGACCAGCACCGGCAGTGATGCCGTTCGGACGAATCTGGCAGCGGCGCCGTTCGTCCGGGTGCAGCGGGTGTTCGATCTGGACCGGGAGTGGTCGGTCCAGACGACCGTGCAGCGGGTCGCACCGGCCGAGGGTGGTTTCGAGGTCGAGGTCGCCCTGCTGCCCGGTGAACGCATCCTGGATGAGCCGCTGCCGATGGCGCAGGGCCGGGTGCGGGTGGCGTTCTCCGCCGCCGACGATGAGGTCAGTTGGAGTTCGCAACTGACGCCCGAACCGACTCTGACCCTGGTCGCGGGTGATCAGCGCCAGTATTCGGAGGAATGGCGGGTCTACGTCACCCAATTGCTGCACGCCAGCCATGACGGATTGCCGCTGTCGCCGGACAGCAACGGCGCGCCCCCGTCCGATGGTGTCTGGTGGTTTCTGCCCTTTCCGAATGAGACCCTGAACGTGCAGATCAGTCGGCCGCCCGCGATCGAGCGCGCCACCCTGGCCATCGAGAACGTGCGATTGCACAGCAGCCCTGGGCGACGGGCAACCGAGCACCGGCTGAATTTCGACCTGCGCTCCACGCGCGCCGGGGACTACCGGCTGGCCCTGCCCGAGGGCGCACAACTGATCGCCCTGAGTCTCGATGGCCAGTCGCAGCCGACCTTGCTCAGTGACGGTGCGGTGATACTTCCACTGGCGGTCGGCACTCGCGCGGTGTTCCTGGTCTGGCGTCAGGACGTGGACAGTGGCGCGGTGTTGGCGACACCGGCCATCGATCTGGGGGCATCGAGTGCCACGATTCGTATTTCCCTGGCCTTGCCGATGGATCGCTGGCTGGTCTGGCTGGCCGGCCCCGGCATCGGCCCGGCACTGCTGCTGTGGCCGCTGCTGATCGTGCTGATCGGGCTGGCCTGGGCACTCGGACGTTGGGGTGGAACACCGCTGGCCATGCACCACTGGCTGCTGCTCGGGCTCGGCTTCGCCATGGTGTCCTGGCCGGCAGCGGTGGTGTTTTTCGGCTGGCTGCTGATCCTGGGCTGGCGCGGCCGCGCCGGGCTGAACAGCCTGTCGGCGTTCCGTTTCAACGCCCTGCAAGTGCTGCTGGCGGTAGTGACGATGGCGGCCATGGCCACCCTGCTGCTGTCGGTGCCGCTCGGCCTACTCGGCAGTCCGGACATGGGCGTGACCGGCAATGGTTCCACGCCGGGGCTGCTCAACTGGTTCGTCGATCGGGTCGAGGGGCCGTTGCCGTCGGCGCGTGCCTACACCCTGCCGCTGTGGCTGTACAAGGCGGCCCTGTTGATCTGGTCGCTGTGGCTGGCACAGGCATTGCTCGGTTGGCTGCGCTGGGCGTGGCAGTGTTTCAGCCATGGCGGTGGTTGGCGTGCGCGCGGCACCTGACGGCAGCCATCGTCATGCAAGGTGCCGGATCGGTCCATCAGGCTCGATCCGGCCCCGAGTCCGACCTCGACGGAACGACTAAGGCGCACCGGCCAGTTCGGGCCAGCGATCGAGGATCGCCCGTTCGATGCCGCCCTCATCCAGGCCCGCTTCCGCCAGTTGCTGGTCCCGGCTGGCGTGCGCCTGGAATCGGTCCGGCAGCCCGAGGATCAGGATCGGCACGGTCAGCCCGTGCTCGGCCAGCACTTCCGCGACCGCACTGCCGGCACCGCCGGCCACCACATTGTCTTCGAGGGTGACCAGGTAGCGATGGCTGGCCGCCAATTGGCGAATCATTGCCCGATCGAGCGGTTTCACGAAGCGCATGTCGATCAGACTGGCGTCCAGTCGATCGGCCACCGGCCGGGCGGTGGCCAGTGGCGCACCGAAGGCCAGCAGGGCCAGCGCGTGGCCGGGCCGGATCACCCGCGCCTGGCCGATCGGGACCGGTTCCGGATCATCGGCGATGGGCACCCCCGGTCCGACCCCGCGCGGATAGCGCACTGCGGCCGGCCCCGGTGTGTGGTAGCCGGTTGTCAGCAGGCGTCGACATTCGGCCTCGTCCGATGGAGCCATCAGCACCAGATTCGGGATGCAGCGCAGGTAGCTGAGATCGAAGGCGCCGGCATGAGTGGGACCGTCCGGACCGACCAGGCCGGCGCGGTCGATCGCGAACAGCACATCGAGATTCTGCAACGCGACATCGTGGATGAGCTGATCGTAACCGCGTTGCAGAAACGTCGAATAGATTGCAACCACCGGCTTGCTGCCCTCGCAGGCCAGTCCAGCGGCCAGGGTGACCGCGTGCTGCTCGCCGATCGCGACATCGACATAGCGGTCCGGATGTCGTTTGGAGAACGCCACCAGGCCCGAACCCTCGCGCATCGCCGGAGTGATCGCCACCAGGCGCGGGTCGGCATCGGCCATGGCACACAGCCAGTCGCCGAAGACATCACTGTAGCTCGCGGCCGAGCGGGTCGGTGCCGGCAGACCGAAGTCGGGATCGAACGGACCGACCGCGTGATAGCCGATCTGATCGTGCTCGGCTGGCGGATAGCCCTTGCCCTTGACCGTCACCACATGCAGCAGGCGTGGACCGCCGCGTCGGCGGGCATCGTCCAGAGCAGCGATCAAGGCCGGCAGATCGTGGCCGTCGATCGGTCCCAGATAATCGAAGCCCATGGCCTGGAACAGGGTCGATGGCCGCATCATGCCAGCCCAGTGATCCTGCCAGCGCGGGTAGTCGGCAGACGACGCCGGATCGCCGACAGCCGCATCCGACTCGCGGCCGAACAGCCGAGTCAGTCCACCGACATTCTCCGAGATCGACATCCGGTTGTCGTTCAGCACCACCAGAAAATCCAGCGCCGGATCCAGCCCGCCGGCATGATTGAGTGCCTCGTAGGCCATGCCGGCGGTCATCGCGCCATCGCCGATCACCGCCACCACCTTGCGCGGATCGTTCCTGCTGCGCAGGGCCATCGCCATGCCCAGAGCGGCCGAGATCGAGGTCGATGAGTGACCGACCCCGAAGCAGTCGTACTCGCTTTCCTCGCGACTCGGAAACGGCGCCAGACCGCCCTTGCGCTTGATGGTGGCGATCCGATCGCGGCGACCGGTCAGAATCTTGTGCGGATAGCACTGATGACCGACATCCCAGACCAGGCGATCGTGTGGCGTGTCGAAGCAGCGATGCAGGGCGACCGTCAGTTCGACCACCCCCAGCCCGGCGGCGAAGTGGCCGCCCACCTGGGAGACCGTCGCGATCAGGCAGGCACGCAACTCGGCCACCAGATCAGTCAGGCGCTCCTGAGGCAGCGCGCGCAGATCGGCCGGACGGTCGAGGGTCGAGAGCAGCGGATAGCGGACGGAATCGATGTCGAACGGACGAGGACGGGCCATGTCGTGATTGTCAGCCCACGCCGCCGCCGGGACAAGGACTGCGTGGAGCCGGAAATGGAGAATGGCGAGTCGAGAATCGGAGGAGCAACGCCGGCTGCGAGCGTCACCGTTCGCGTCGCACCGGCCTTCATGTCGTGGCCCACTCCCCACCGCAACGTCGTATCCCGTCATCCATCTTCCGCCGCCAGCAGGGTCGTACCCGCCAACGAATCTCGATTCCCGATTCCCCATGCCCGGCCTGCAAGGCTCAGCGGCTGGCGTGCTGCGAGGCCCTACGGGCGGGACGCCTGTGCTACGAGCCGGCCCAAAGGAGGGACACCCATGCAACCCAAAGGC
>DIHI01000001.1:33914-34035 GCA_002420085.1 Lysobacterales bacterium UBA5700
AAAGGCCCAACCCAAAGGAGGGAAACCCAAAGGAGGGACACCCAAAGCACAAAGGAGGGACACCCACAAAGGAGCACCCACCAAAAGACGGACACCCACACCAAAAGACGGACACCCATGC
>DIHI01000046.1:0-1056 GCA_002420085.1 Lysobacterales bacterium UBA5700
GCGGTGGCCTCGGCCTGCGCGTGTCGCACTAGTACCCAATAGCGTTGTCTCATTCCAGTCCCGGTCATTGTGGCGTTACGGATATTGATCGAACCCGTTCACGGTGCCAAGGGCACGGTGATCAGTTGGATCGGTAGATTGTTGCGGGTCCACAGTACGCTGTTCAGTGGCAGATCGATGCTGGAACCGAACACGCCGCTGGTCGGAGAGCTGAAACTGCGGTTGAGGCTGCCGCCTTCGCTGCGGGTTTGTTCGATGAAATCATTGATGTTCGGGCACCAGGGACAGTGCACCTGGAAGGCGACCTGCTCCAGCGCGCCATTGCTCGCGGCGGCGTCGCCCAGGGTCCAGGTCGGTTCGCCCGCTGTGTCGTAAAGGAAACTGATCACCCACGAATCGAACGCGCCGTTGAGCCGGTGGTCGTCGATGGTGAGACCCCAGCCATCCTCGTTCGGATTGAACCATAGGCCGGTGCGGCTACTGACCCCGAGGTTGCTGTCATCGAAAGTGCGCACCAGTTTCTCCATGCCGGAGTGGCCGTCGATCGACCAGCTCAGCACGTAGCGGCTGCCGTCGTGGCTCAACACGCCGTTACCTAGCTGGCGCTGAATGCCAGGGAAGGTATTG
This sequence comes from Lysobacterales bacterium UBA5700, assembly GCA_002420085.1. GTDB lineage: Bacteria > Pseudomonadota > Gammaproteobacteria > Xanthomonadales > Xanthomonadaceae > UBA11164. Next base: position 628 of record DIHI01000046.1, read on the forward strand.
GGCGGATCGAGCACGCGATTGCTCAGGCTGACATCGGCGCGGGTGTCGTCCGGCTGCCAGGCACCGCTGACCAGATACCAGATCGGTTTGCGATTGGGCCGGCCCGAAAACCAGGTGCCGGCGACGATCGCCGGACTCGGGACATTGAACATGCCGATGCCATTGCTCTGCCGATTCGGGCTCCAGTACAGGCCGTCGCGCGGGGCAGCGGCGAGCGGGGTGGTGGGATTCGGGCAAGTGTTCACCACCTGGCAGGCGCCGCCGGCGCCGACCTGGGTACTGAGCACGGTATTGGCATTGGTGCTCCAGGAGAAATCATCGACGGTGCCGACATAGCGCAGATTGAGCGGGGCGCCACAAGCGGTCGTGGTCGGCAAGTGGAACGGCACCTGGATGGTCGCGCCCTGGCCCGGAGCCAGATCGGGAACA
>DIHI01000046.1:1213-1510 GCA_002420085.1 Lysobacterales bacterium UBA5700
GCGGCCGGTGCCTGGTTTGCGAGGCTGCAACCGGCGTTCAACTGATCGGTCTGGGTGGCGTTTTCGATGCCGATCGTGGCGTCGCCGCCGGCCAGGGGGTCAGCGGTCAGGTATTGATAGACGATTTCGTAACTCAGATCGTAAAGAATCGCCTGGAACACCGCGTTGCCGACCGCGCCGCTACTCGCGAAACGTCCCAGGTTACGCCACTCGAACACGGTGCACCCCTGGCCGGCCAGTCCGGCATCCGTGGCGCGCGGACAAACCGCGAAATGCTGGCGGGTGAGGGCGCCCCCG
>DIHI01000046.1:1575-15256 GCA_002420085.1 Lysobacterales bacterium UBA5700
AATGCTGGCGGGTGAGGGCACCCCCGGGTTGCACCACGAAGTCATCGAACAGCGCATGGATGCGCCCGCTGTCTGGCAGGCTGGAGCCGAATTGTCCGCAGGTATTGGCGAAGTCGCTGCCGTCCTCGGCGAGATTGGTCGCCAGGTAGCCATTGGTCGACATGCGAAGCTGGGTGATCGGCTGACCGTAGAACAAAAAGGGCTGGGCACCGCCGACGCCAAGGGGCGGGGTCACACCGTCGTCATTGGCCGAGATCGCATCCGGCGCCGCGGTCAACGGCTGCGCCGCCGCGGCAGTCATATCGACCACCTGGAATGGGCAAGAACTGCCAAACACCGGCGTGGCGCTGGTGACCAGGCGATGGCCAAAATCATCGCCCGGCACCAAAACGCCGCTGCCCGCAGCCACGCCGGTAGCGAACTGGGCCAGGGCATTGTTGAGACCGTTGCCACCGGTATTGTTCAGGGTGACCGGAACCTGCCAGCGTTCGCCAGGCTCGATCTGGCTATCGCCGTCGCCACAGACCTGGGTCGGCGTCCCCGCATTGGCGACGATATTCGGCGCGCTGACTGTGATCGCGCGGGTCGCCGTGCTGGCGCAGGGGCTGGCGTCGGTAACGCTGAGACTGACCGTGCTGTTACTGGCGACCGGGTAGCGCACCGGCAGCGTCACCGTGCCGGGCGCGGCCAGATTGCTTTGCCGATCGACGATCCCGTCGGCGTCGACATCCCAGCGCAGCGTGTAGGGAGCCACACCCCCGCTGATGGTGGCGGTAAAGCGAATCTCAGTATCGACGCTGGGGCTTGCCGGATCACTGCTCAGCACCACGTTCGGCCCCACGCAGCTGCCCTTGCCCTCGATTGAATTCGCGCCGCTCGCCAGCGGATCCAGCCAGTCCTTGACCCGGGTGCTTAAGCTGCCGCCGCCCTCCCAGGCGACGCTCAGCCGGCCGAACCAGTCTGGGTCGTCGTTGCCGCAGGCCGCGGCACCACCCGACAGCACGCCGATCAGGCGCCGCTCCGGGCTGAGCAGGCCCGATCCCGAGGACCCTGGCTCGGTGGTGCCGAGATCCCAGTCATCGATCCGCCAGTGGTTAAGACCGGGTACGCCATCGATCGTGGCATCGTCGAGGACCAGGGCATTGTTTTCGAAGCTGATGCGCTTCTCATCGCCATTGGGGTGGTGGATCACCACGCCCCCGGCCTTGGGGCCCTCGCTTCGGTCCCAGCCATCCCAGAACGGATCGGCGGCAGCCGGGATCGCAGTGTTCAGTTCCACCAGCGAAGTATCCGAGGGCGCATGGTTGGCGCGCAGGATCGCCCCGCCGGTCTGGACGATGGAATTGCCGGTCACCGCGATCGGGCTGCCACTCGCCCCGCTGCCGGGGGCACGGCAGGAAGGGTTCTCGTATTTCCAGTAAAACACCATGCTGCTCGCTTCCGCCTGGCTGGCGACGCAGTGGTTGGCGGTGATGAACAGGCGCTGGTTGTCACCGGCCGTGTTATTGACCAGCTGGCCGGTGCAGACCCCGCCGTTCAAGGTATAGCGAGCCACCGCGCGGATTTGCTCACGATGGTTATCACCGGCGGCGCAGGCGACATCGACATTGCAAGATCCGGATTTCGCATACGGGCTTTCCCCGCTCAGCAAGTCGCGGTAGGCCTGGTTGACCCGGAACAGCACCAGCCGCAGTTGTTTTTCCTCGGCGGCCGGCAGCAGCACCTGCAATTGCGCGTGCTCGCCCGGCACGAACGGAGTCCAGAATTCGCCACTGGCGGGCACGTCGCCGGCGCGGTAGGGGCCGCGCACGAACTCGCCGCTGGCGTCGGTGAAATAAAGCGAAGCGCCCGCGGGCAAGTTGAGATCGCGGATGCCGATATCGATCGACAGCGCTCCCGGTGCCACAATCTCAAGCCGCCACAGGCGCTGGCTGTCATCCACGTCGAACCACTCACCGAGCGCGCCTGGTTCGGCGCCACTCGGGCGCAGCTTGACGGGGTGGCCGATCGCATAGCGCAGCGGTTGGCCCTTGCCGGCCAGCGAATCCTCGAACCGGGCCTTGGCCGCGTCCAGGCTGGGCAGCAACAGGGCGCCGTTGCCAGCGCTCGCGGCCAAGCCGAAGCGAAGATTGGGTGCGCGATCCGCGCTGGCTGCCAAGGCCTGGAAAGCGAACGTTTGGCCAAGCAGGAAAACGGTAGCGAGTGCGAGTGTGTGACCAGGGCGCATGACTTCATCACTCCGGATTTGGGATTGCGGCAAAGAATACACCTTCGCCCGCGCCGCCTGGCCCGATGATCCAGTCACCGGCCCGGCCAGCGCGGCTTGGCCTTGGATTCTCGCTATCTGGTCGCTGGGCTTGGGTGATGGTTCATCGCCTACAATCTCAGTCCCATCATCTTGGTGATGCCTACCATGCCCGATCTGCAGGACTTAGCCAGCCTGATCCGCGCTGGCCATCCGATCATAGTCATCGAATCCGCCGAAGAACCACGGATCGTGGATGGTTTTCGCCACGTCATCAATCAGGTCTGGCGACCCTTGTTTCACTGGTCCTTGACGCTCGGTCTGCGGCGCCTGGACATGGACCTCGACCAGCCGCTGGCGGTGCCAGAGGCGACCGCCACGCTGGCGCATGCCAAGGAGTTTCAGCAGCGCGCGATCTATCTGCTGTGCGATTTTGCCGGCTACCTGCGTTATCCCTTGGCCGCGCGCATGCTGCGCGAGATCGCCGAGCGCCAGAACTCGGCCGCCCACAGCATGGTGTTGATTGGGCCCAGCGTCGAATTGCCACCGGAATTGGAACCGCACGCGGTGCGTCTGCCGCTCAAGCTGCCCGATGAATCGGCACTGGGCAAGTTGTTGCGCGACGAGGCGTTTCTGTATTCGCGTGAACATGGCGGCAAGCGGGTGGAAATCGATCAGTCCGCGTTCCAGCTGATCGTGCGCAATTTGCGTGGACTGAAGCTCAACGATGCGCGCCGAATCGCGCGTCATCTGGTGTTTCGTGATGGCATCATCGGCCAGGGCGATCTGCCGGAGGCGGCCCGGCTCAAGTTCGAACTGTTGAATCGTGCCGGTCTATTGCACTTCGAATACGACACCGCGGCGTTCGCCGATGTCGCCGGGCTCGATCGGTTGAAACGTTGGATCGAGCAGCGACGGCGCATCTTCACTGGCGAACAGCAGAGCCCAGGGCTGGACCCGCCCAAGGGCGTGCTGCTGCTCGGCGTGCAGGGTTGCGGCAAATCGCTGGCGGCCAAGGCCGTGGCTGGCAGTTTCGGCGTGCCCCTGGTGCGGCTCGATTTCGGCGCGCTGTACAACAAATTCCATGGCGAAACCGAAAAGAACCTGCGCGAAGCCCTGGCCAACGCCGAGGCCTTGAGTCCCTGCGTGCTTTGGTGCGACGAAATCGAAAAGGGCATCGCGACTTCGGATGCCGACGACGGCGTCTCGCGCCGGGTGCTCGGCTACTTTCTGACCTGGATGGCCGAACGCAAACGCCCGGTGTTTTTGGTCGCCACCGCCAACGATGTCAGTCGGCTACCGGCGGAACTGCTGCGCAAGGGCCGGTTCGACGAAATTTTTTTCGTCGACCTGCCCGACGATCGCGTGCGCGATGCCTTGTTGCGCTTGCACCTCGGGCGTCGCAAGATCGATTGGGAGGGCTTTGCGCTCGACGCCCTGGTCGCTGCGACCGAAGGATTTTCCGGCGCCGAGATCGAGCAGGCGATCGTCAGCGCCCTGTACGCAGCGCACGCCGCGCAAGGCCCGCTCGACGAGGCCCTGCTGTTGCAGGAAATCCGCTCGACGCGGCCGCTCAGTGTATTGATGGCCGAGCAAGTCGAGGGTCTACGCCAATGGGCACGCAGCCGCACGGTGCCGGCCGATTGAAAGCCGAAAGTCGGTGGAATGAAAGCGGGTTCGCTGGCCGGTGGTAAACGATCTGATTTCGCTCATTACCCCATACCGTGTGCCCGATACCAAGGCACCGGATCAAGCGCTTGGTCAGCGCGCTCGCGCTCTGCGCGAAGCCGGGCGCTGAGGGCCAAACCTGGCCGGACAAAATCGGCATTTTCTACGATCTAGTCGGTTTCGTGCACGAATTCGATCGATGCTGCGATGCAGCAGAAATTAACCTTAAGTTTTCGTTGCATTCAGTCGAAGGCACTGCCTATGATAGCCCCGCGCATTTGATGCGCCCCCGAATTCTCGAACAGGAAGGAAGCAAGCATGCAGGCTCGACTCCTATTGGCTACGGCCCTGTCATCGGCCCTGCTCGCTGCATGCAGCAGCAGCAGCAACAGTCCGCGCGCAGTTCCGACTGCGCCCGCGCTCAACAACGATGGCTCTCCGATCACCGCGGTGATCACCGCCCGGTTCGATCCGGCCAACAGCATCATTCCCGTGCCGAATGACTTGCTGCTGCGTGGTACCGGCGACCTCACCCTCAACATCCCCGTTGCTGCCTCGGCGCCGGCCAGCGATCCGACCCGGGCGATCAACAACCTGGATGGCTGGAGCACGGTTTCGCCCTGGTCGTTCTCGGCTTCGGCCGGCGTGCGCGCCAACAGCCTGAGCACCGGCCCCGGTGGCGCGATCCACCTGTTCCAGGTGAGCATCGACCCGACCACCCGTGCGGTCACTGGCCTGGTGCGCGAACTCGCCGCCACCGAATTCGTGGCCGCGTTGGCGCCCAGCGATCCGAGCAACCGCACCGTGGCGATCCTGCCGCTGAAGCCGTTGCAGCAACTGACTTCGTATCTGGCCGTGGTCACCGACGGCGTCAAGGACGCAGCCGGCAACGACATGACGCCGGACACCACCTATTTCCTGACCAAGCGCACTACCCCGTTCATCACGCCGCTATCGGCGCTGGCCAATCCGGCGACCTGTCCGACGGTGGCCACCACCACCGATCCGCTGCTGCCGGTGGCCAACGGTTGTGCGCTGGAGCCGCTGCGGCAATTGCATCAGACCCACCTGGCGATCACCACTGCCGCTGGCATCGCCCGCGACGACGTGGTGCTGACCTGGCTCGCCACCACCCAGAGCATCACCCCGGTGTTACAGGCCACGCGGGCGATTACGCAAGCCTCGGTCGCCACCCTGGCGCCCAGTGGGCTGACCATCGCCGCGGCCGGTCTGCCGCCGATCGCCGATATCGTGGTCGGCATCCTGCCGGTCAAGTACTACCTGGAGGCGCCCTCGGCCAGCAATCCCACCGCCGTGTTGACCACGTTCTGGAAGGCAGCGCCCGGCGCCTACAACCCGCCGTTCAACACCCTGGGGCTGGACCCGACCTCGACCAACCTGACCTTCGCCAACCCGATTCCGGTGGCGCAGTCCACGCAGAACGTGCCGGTGTTGATGACCGTGCCCAACGCCGCATCGGGCAAGACCAAACCCGCGGCCGGCTGGCCGGTGGTGATCTTCCAGCATGGCATTACGCGCCAGCGCAGCGACGCCCTGGCGATCTCGGCGACCATGGCGGCGCAGGGTTTCGTGGTAGTGGCGATCGACCAGCCACTGCACGGTGAGAGCCCGAGCAGCCCGTTCTATGTTGAGAACACGCCGTTCGCGCCGATCTCCAATGAACGCACCTTCGATCTCGACCTGACCAACAACACCACCGGCGCCCCGGGGCCGGACGGTGTAGTCGATGGCTCGGGCACCTTCTCGATCAACCTGACCAGCTTGCTGACCTCGCGCGATAACAGTCGCCAGGCCGTGGCCGACCTGTTCACCCTGGCCAAGAGCATTTCCGGCATGAGCGTGGATGGCGATGCCACTCCTGATCTCGATGGCTCGCGCATCTTCTTCGTCGGGCAGTCGCTGGGCTCGATCGTCGGGCTCAACTTCGTCGCGCTCGATCCGACCGTGAACACCGCGGTGCTCTCGGTGCCGGGCGGCGGCATCGCCCGTCTGCTCGATGGTTCGCTGACCTTTGGTCCGCGCATCCGCGCCGGCCTGGCCGCCTCCGGCGTGGTCGCTGGCACACCGACTTTCGACTCGTTCCTGGGTGCGGCGCAGCAGGCGATCGATTCCGCCGATCCGGTCAATTTCGCTGCGGTGGCATCCGCTGCGGGCAATCGCATCCTGCTGCACGAAGTGGTCGGCGTCCCCGGCGGCACCGTCGCCGAAGGCAATGCCACCGACCAGGTGATCCCGAACAGCGTCGCTGGCGCGCCGCTATCCGGCACCGAGCCGCTGATCCGCGCGCTTGGCCTGGCCTCGGTCACCGGACCGATCGCTCCCGATGCCAACGGCCTGCGCGTCGCGGTCCGCTTCGTGGCCGGTGACCACGGCTCGATCCTGAGCCCGGCTGCCTCGCCTGCGGCCACCGCCGAAATGCAAGGACAGATGGCGAGCTTCATCGTGAGCAACGGTACCGCGGTGCAAGTGTCGAACACGTCCGTGATCCGTACCCAGTAATCGCAGCGGAGACTGATTCCATGACCAAGCTCAATGCCAAGCCAAGCGCCGGCACCCCGCATTCGGGGCTGCGTCGTCGCGCTCTCGGCGCCGCCATCACCCTCGCGCTGCTCGGCGGGTTCGGTTCCGAGGCCCGCGCCTTTGAATTCGCCTCCGATAATGGTGACTGGAGCGGCACCCTGGACACCACCATTTCCTACGGCGTCTCAATCCGCACCGAAGCGCCCGATCCCGACCTGATCGGCAAAGTGAATCTGAACCCGGCGGTCGGCCTGTTGCCGACCAGCCAGCAGATCAACGAGCCGGGACGGTTCTCGGTCAACAGCGACGACGGCGATCGCAACTACAGCAAGGGCAGCATCTTTTCGAACGCGGTCAAGCTGACCAGCGAACTCAGCCTGAACTACAAGGAAAACACCGGCGCCTTCGTGCGGCTCAGCTTCTTCTACGACTTCGAGAACGTGGATCGCAATTCGCTGACCCCGATCGCCGAGGACCGAGCCGGCACCGAACTCGACTTGCTTGACGCCTTTGTCTTCCACAACTTTAGCGTCGGTGAGAAAGAAGGCAGTATCCGGGTTGGCCGTCAGGTGGTGAGCTGGGGCGAAAGCACCTTCATCCAGGGTGGCATCAACGTGATCAATCCCTTCGATGTCGGCAAGCTGCGCGTCGCCGGCGCCGAATTGAAAGACGCCTTCCTGCCCGTCGACATGCTCCAGGGCACGTTCAACGTCGCTGAAAATCTATCGGTCGAAGCACTGTATCTGACCGAATTCGAGCAGACCGAGATCGATCCGCTCGGCACCTTCTTCAGCACCACGGACATCGCCTCCGACGGCGCCGAGTTCGCCATGTTGGGCTTCGGACGGGTGGACGAGCCAGAGAACTTCAGGCGCTGCCAGCTTGGTTTGATCGCGCCCACCGATGTGGTCGCGTTGACCTCCTGCGGGGCAGCGTTTGCCCGCACCCCGACCCGCTTCGCCAGCGAGACCGGGCAGTGGGGAGCTGCGGTGCACTACTTCGCGCCGGATCTGAACGACACCGAATTCGGTTTCTTCTACCTCAATTACCACAGCCGCCTGCCGATCATCAGCGGCAACGCGATCACCACCAGCAGCCCGGCCAGTGGCCGCTACTTCCTCGAATACCCCGAGGACATCCACCTGTGGGGCGCGAGCTTCAACACCATGGTCAATGTGATTGGCCTGGCCGTACAGGGTGAAATCAGCCACCGCACCAACCTGCCATTGCAGATCGACGATGTCGAAGTGCTGTTTGCTGGGCTGACCCCGCTGAACGCTTTCCTGCCCTCGCCGGCGCTGCGCTTCAAGAGTCAGCTTGGCGAATTCGCTCCTGGCGAAGAGATCCGTGGTTTCGAGCGGCATAAAGTGACCCAGGCGCAAACCACGCTGACCAAGGTGTTCGGCCCAGAAAACTGGTTGCAGGCCGATCAGTTGGCGACCGTGCTCGAGGTGGGCGGGACCAATGTCTGGACCTTGCCCAAAAAGGGCATCCTGCGCTTCAACGGCGACGGCACCGACACCGGCGGCGGGCCGGACGAGACCAGCGGCGATTTGCGCAATCCGGTCACCCAGACCAAGGGCTTTGCGGACCGGTTTTCCTGGGGCTATCGCTTTGCCGCGCGGGCTGATTACAACAACGCGTTTGGCTCGGCGTTCACGGTTTCGCCGCGGGTAGCCTTCTCGCACGACGTGAACGGTATCTCGCCGGGTCCGGGCGGAAACTTCATCGAGAACCGCAAGTCGGCGACGGTCGGTGTCGAAACCACCTACCTGAGCAAATGGGCGCTGGACGTGGCGTACACCAGCTTCTGGGGCGCCGGCAACCGCAATCTGATCAGCGACCGCGACTTCGTCTCCTTCACCGCACGCTATTCGTTCTGAGCGAGGCCAATCATGCAAATTCGCAAGCAAAAGATGATCGCGGTCCTGATCGCCCTGGTGGCCGGCAGTAGTGCCAGCCTGGCGGGGGTATCGCCGGAACAAGCAGCCCGCCTGGGCCGGGATTTGACCCCGGTCGGCGCTATCAAGGCGGGTAACAGCGACGGCACGATCCCGGAATGGACCGGCGGCATCACCCGGCCGCCGGAGGGATACCGACCCGGTGAATTCCATCGGGATCCGTTCCGCGGCGACAAGCCGCTGTTCGCGATCACTCCGCAGAACTTCAAGGACTACCAGGCCAAGCTCAATGCCGGCCAGGTCGCGATGTTCGGGAAGTACAAGGATTTCAAGATGATCGTGTACCCGAGCCGCCGCTCGGGTTCGTTCCCGCAGATTGTGTACGACACCAGTCAGAAAAATGCGGTGACCGCGAAATTGGTGTCCGACGGCGACGGCGTGGCCGGGGCCGCGATCGGCTTTCCGTTCCCGATCCCGCAGAACGGCAACGAGTTGATCTGGAACCACAAACTCAAATACAAGAGCACCGGCGGCATGCGCTGGGCCAATCAGGCGGCACCGACCGCGAGTGGCGCCTATACCCTGGTGCGGCTGCGTGAAGAATTTCTCGGTCCGTACTACAAGCCGGGCAATACCATCGAAAACATCAACGATGTCCTGCTGTACTTCTTCCAGGAAGTGGTCTCGCCGGCGCGCCTGGCCGGCAATGTGCTGCTGGTGCACGAAACCGTCAACCAGACCAAGACGCCGCGCCAGGCCTGGGTCTATAACCCCGGTCAGCGCCGGGTGCGCCGCGCCCCGAACATCGCCTACGATAATCCGGGCACGGCTTCCGACGGACTGCGCACCAATGACATGACCGACATGTTCAACGGCGCCATGGACCGCTTCGACTTCAAGTTGACCGGTACCCGGGAGATGTTCATTCCGTACAATGATTATCTGGTGCATAGCGGCACGGTCAAATTGAAAGACCTGGTCAAGCCCGGGCATTTGAATCCCAACTACATGCGCTATGAATTGCACCGGGTGTGGGTGGTCGACGCCACACTGCGGCCGGGCAAGCGCCATATCAACAAGCGGCGTACCTTCTATCTGGATGAGGACAGCTACCAGATCGTCGCGATCGACCATTACGACAGCCGTGGCCAGCTGTGGCGTTACTCGGAAGCGGGGAGCATCAACTACTACGAAGTGCCCACCGTGTGGGCCACGGTAGAGACCCACCACGACCTGCAATCGGGTCGGTACATTTCTGGTTTGCTCGACAACGAGGAAGCGACCCCGGTCAACTTCGGCTTCCAGAGCACGCCCGAGAACTTCTCGCCGCAGTCGCTGCGTAAGCGCGGGATTCGCTGACCAAATCGGCGGTTCGCGAGCGGATCTGGCATCGGCCAGTCGTTCCAACCGGGGCGACTGGCCGTGTCGTTTTGGCCGTCTAGATTTTACGGGTGATGAGCTCGATCACCTCCCGATAACCGCCCCACCGGAGGGAATGCAGATGAGCGCGATGCGAATGCCATGGGTGATCCGACCCACCGTTGCCCTGGGGCTTGGGCTCGTTGCTGCCGGTCTGGCGCTGGCGGTGGCCTCGGCCGACGCCGAATTCGGCGTGCACTCGGCGCCGCTCGACGCGACCGACCCGGCGACACAGAACGCCGAGGTCATGCCACGCGCCAGCCACGCGATGATCCTCGACATCGCGGAAGCCAGTGATCGCGCCGTGGCGGTGGGGGAGCGGGGCAATATCCTGCTGTCTGAGTCGCGCCGCGACTGGCGCCAGGCCGAGGGGGTGCCGACCCGATCCACGCTGACCGCGGTGGCCGCGGTCAATAATCAGGTCTGGGCGGTCGGCCACGACGGCGTGATCCTGCATTCCAGCGATGGCGGCCAGGTCTGGCAACGGCAACGTGCCGAGCCGTTCGATCCGGAGAGTGACAGCCTGCGTAGCGGCGCGCCGCTGCTCGACGTGCTGTTTACCGACGAGCTGCATGGAATGGCGGTCGGCGCCTATGCGCAGTTGCTGGTCACCGAAGATGGTGGCGAGCATTGGGTGCAGCGCAACGTGCTCGGCAAGACCGATGCCGAGATCGCAGCCGACGCCGACGCCGACGATACTGCGGTCAATGACGACACCGGCACGCTCGATCAAGACGATCTGGCTCTGGACGAAGAGACCGACCCGCATTTCAACGCGATCGCGCGTACCGGCGATGGCTCGTTTTTCATCGTTGCCGAGCGGGGTTCCGCGTTCCGCTCGAGCGATCAGGGGCTGAGCTGGCAGCGCATCCAGTTGCCGTACCAGGGCTCGATGTTCGGGGTGATTGGCTATGAGGGCCGCCACGTACTGTGCTTCGGCCTGCGCGGCAACGTCTACGAGAGTTTCGACCTGGGCAATACCTGGCATCGGCTGGATACCGAAACCAGCCTCAGCATTATGGGCGGCGCCGGCTTCGGCCAGGGCGGCGCCGTTCTGGTCGGCGCCAATGGATTGGTCTTGCGGCGCGAGGATGGCGGCAGCGACTTCACCGCCAGCGTTCATCCCGACGGCAACGTGCTGGCCGCGGTGATTGCTTTGTCCCCAGCGGAATTCGCCATCGGTGGCGAGACCGGTTTATCCATTTTCGGCCACTGAGTGAGCGAGGGTTCCCGATATGGCAAAGATCAGCAAGGGTGAACAGGGTGCCTTCAGCCGGGGCCTGGAAAAACTGATATTCGAAAATCGTGGCGTCGTGCTGCTGTTGTTTACCGCGGTGACCGCGTTGATGCTGTTTTTCGCCCTGCAACTGAAGGTCGATGCGGGCTTCCGCAAGCAGGTGCCGCTCAAACACGAATACATGAAGACCTTTCTCGATTACGAGAAGGAATTCGGTGGTGCCAACCGCGTACTGGTCGCAGTCGTGGCCAGGGACGGCAATATGTTCACCGCCGCTTACATGACCACACTGGATCAGGTCACCGACGACGTGATGAACGTGACCGCGGTCGATAAATCGCGCACGCGCTCGATCTTCACGCCGAACGTGCGTTTCACCGAAGTGGTCGAAGACGGCTTCGCCGGGGGCAATGTGATCCCGGCCGACTTCACCCCGAAATCGCCCGGTTTTGCTCCGAGCGAGGACGACTTCAACAAAATCCGCGCCAACATCGTCAAGGCCGGCATCGTCGGCCGACTGGTCGCCAAGGATTTCAGCGGAGCCATGGTCCAGGCCGAACTGGTGCCGGAAAGTACCGCGCCTGGAGGGAAGCTCGATTACCAGGGGATCGCCAAGCAATTGGAAGCGATCCGGCTCCAGGCCGAAGCGGCCAACCCGAACGCCAGCGTGCACATCATCGGTTTTGCCAAGATGGTCGGCGATATCAGCGACGGCGCGCGTTCGGTGATCAAGTTTTTCGGCCTGACCATCGCGCTGACCTGGCTGCTTTTGTTCCTGTATTCGACCTCGGGCAAGCTCGCCACGCTGACCGTGGCGGCGGCGTTCGTCTCGGTGATCTGGATGTTGGGCGCGCTGCGCCTGATGGGCTATGGCATCGACCCGATGAACATGCTCACACCATTTTTGATTTTTGCGATCGCGGTTAGCCACGGCGAGCAGATGATCAACCGCTTCCGCGGCGAGATCTTTTTCGGTGGCCTGGAGGATGGCTCGGTCGCCGAGCTGCGGGCGCGGGCCAAGGACAGTGTCGGCGCCTACCAGGGCGCGCGCAATGCGTTTCGCATGCTGTTGGTCCCTGGTGCGGTGGCCCTGCTCGCCGGCTGCATCGGCTTTGGCACGATCATGATCATCGACATCAAGATGGTCCGTGAGCTCGCGATCACAGCGACCATTGGCGTTGGCTTTACCTTGCTCACCGATTTGATCCTGCTGCCGGTCCTGCTCAGTTACACGCACCTGCGTAATCTCGACCGCAAGCGCGAATATCGGCTGCGCCAGCTGACCAAGTTCGATGTGATTTGGCGGTTTCTGGCGCGATTCAGCCGCCCGGCGCTGGCCCTGTTGATCATCGTTCTGGGGAGCACCGCCTGGTACCTGGCGCGCCAGGAAGGCAACAAGGTGATGGTCGGCGACGCCCAGAAAGGCGTGGCCGAGCTGCGCCCGAACGCCAAGTACAACCTCGATGCGGAAACCATCACCAGCCGTTTCGCGCTCGGCGTCGACATCATCAATGTCATCGCCGAGGCGGGGCCGTTCGCCTGTACCGAAAACCCGCGCGCGATGGAACTGATCGATCGCTTTGCCTGGCATATGAGCAATGTCGAGGGAGTGCAGCAGGTGATCACGCTGCCGCAGATCGCCAAGATCATTTATGCCGGCTACAACGAAGGCAACCTGCGCTGGCGCGCGATCCCGCGCGATCCCAATCTGTTGCGGCAGTCCCTGCAGAACGTCGAAACCGATACCGGTCTGATCGACAGCCCGGAGTGCAAGGCGATGCCGATCATGATCTTCACCACCGACCACCAGGCGACCACGATCGATCGCGTGGTCTCGGCGGTGAAGACCTTCCGCCAGGACAACGGCGCCGAGATCGTCGATTTTCGGGTCCGCCGCGAAGCCGCAGAAGCCAAGGCGGCGGAGGACGGCGAAGAGTTCCGCACCGATCAGGTCAATTTACGCCTGGCCACCGGCAACGTCGGCGTGATGGCGGCGCAGAACGAGGAGGTCAAGGCCAAGGAGTTCGTGATCCTCGGCTGGGTGTTCGCGGCTGTCACGATCATGTGCCTGATGACGTTCCGGTCGTTCCGGCTGACGCTGTGCGTGATCATCCCGCTCGCGCTGGTCTCGGTCCTGGTCTACGCGGTCATGGCCTTCGTCGGCATCGGCCTCAAGGTCAACACGCTGCCGATGGTCGCGCTCGGCGCGGGCATCGGCGTGGACTACGGCATCTACCTGTTCAGCCGCATGCAGGAGTTCCTGCACCGCGGGCAGAACGTGCATGACGCCTACCTGGGCGCGCTGCGCGTCACGGGCGCTGCGATCTTCTTCACCGGCGTCACGCTCGCCATCGGCGTCGCGACCTGGGTGTTCTCGCCGCTCAAGTTCCAGGCGGACGTGGGCCTGATGCTGACCTTCATGTTCCTGGTGAACATGCTGGGCGCGATGATCCTGCTGCCCGCGCTGGGGGCGTGGTTGCTGCCGAGAAGCAAGGCGGGCGCGTGAGCCGGCTGGCGGCCGGCGTCGCGGTCATCCTCGCCTCACAGGCAGCCGCAGCGGACGATTGTCCGGGCGGCGGCGGGACGGCGGTCGGCTGCGGCAACGGCTTCCTCGAGGCCGGCGAGCAGTGCGACGACGGCAACGTCGCGGCCGGCGACGGCTGCAGCGCG
>DIHI01000027.1:0-168 GCA_002420085.1 Lysobacterales bacterium UBA5700
AATCTCGAATCTCGAATCTCGAACCCCGAACCCCGGCCCCATGACCAACGAACACAATGACATGTTGACGATCGAAAATCTGCACGTGCGGGTGGATGGCAAGGACATCCTCAAGGGACTCAGTCTCGAAGTGAAGGCGGGCGAAGTCCACGCGATCATGGGGCCGAA
>DIHI01000027.1:270-4915 GCA_002420085.1 Lysobacterales bacterium UBA5700
GTGCACACCATCATGGGGCCGAACGGGGCGGGCAAATCGACGCTCGGTTACGTGCTGGCCGGCCGTGACGGCTATGAGGTGGTCGAGGGTTCGGTGCGCTACGGCGATTCCGATCTGCTGGCCCTGGCGCCGGAGCAGCGGGCGGCGGCGGGGGTGTTCCTGGCGTTCCAGTACCCGGTGGAAATCCCGGGGGTCAACAACACCTATTTCCTGCGGGCGGCGCTCAATGCCCAGCGGGTGGCGCGCGGTGAACCGGAGATCGATTCGGTGCGCTTCCTGAAATTGGTGCGCGAGAAGCTGGCAGTCCTGCACATCAAGGACGAACTGCTCAATCGGGCGGTCAATGCCGGGTTTTCCGGCGGTGAGAAGAAACGCAACGAAATCTTCCAACTTGCGGTGTTGGAGCCGACCCTGGCGATCCTCGACGAGACCGATTCCGGGCTGGACATCGATGCGCTCAGGATGGTGGCCGAGGGGGTCAATCTGATGCGCTCGCCGGAACGGGCATTCCTGGTGATCACTCACTACCAGCGCCTGCTTGACTACATCCAGCCGGATCGGGTCCATGTGCTGGCCGATGGCCGGATCGTCGAGAGTGGTGGACCGGAGCTGGCACTGGAACTGGAACAGCACGGCTATGCCTGGGTCAAGGATCGGATCGCACCGGAGGTCGCCGCGTGACTGCCGCTGTCCCCTCGGTCGTGCCCCTGCTGGCGTCGCTGAAAGCCGGGTTCGAGGCATTGCCGCCGACCCTGATCGAAGCCGGCGCGCTGGGTGCGGCGCGACGTGCGGCATTGGCCGATCTGCTCGAACAGGGCCTGCCCGGCAGCCGTTCGGAACGCTGGCGCTACACGCCACTGCGTGCCTTGCAGCGACGCGCGTTTGCTACGAGTCGGCCGGCGCCGATCTCGGCGAGTCTGGCTGCGGCGCTCGATGCCCTGGTCGGTGCTCGGCTGGTGTTCGTCAACGGCTGTTTCGATGCCGGCCTGTCGGTGCTGGATCGATTGCCTGATCAGGTGTCACTGGTGCCGCTGTCGTCGGCCCTGGCGGCCGGCGAGCCACGCACGGTGGCGCATCTGGCGCACCGTTTCGAGCGTGCCGACCAGCCGTTCGCACGCGCCAATGCTGCGCTGGCCACCGAGGGCGTGCTGTTGCGCGCCGAACCGGAGGCACGCGGCGATCGACCGATCCACCTGGTGTTCATCGGCCAGCCGGGCGATCTGGACGAGGCTGATCAGGGCGAGCCCGATCAGGCATGGCATCTGCGCCACCTGATCGAACTGGGCGAGAACGCCCGTCTGAACGTGATCGAACACCATCTCGGGACCGCCGGGCATCGCCATTTCGGCAATACGGTCAGCCATGTCCACCTCAAGCCCGGTGCGCGGCTGAGCCACATCCGTATCCAGGATGAGGCTGCGGGCGCCACCCAGATCGGCCGGACCGAGGTCGTGCTGGCCGACGGTGCCGAGTATCGCCGGATCGATCTGGAATTGGGTGCCGGACTGGCGCGCCACGAGATCGACATCGCCCTGCACGGCCCGCAGGCGCGGGCATTCGTCAATGGCGTGCTGCTGGCCGATGGCACGCGCCGGCTCGATACCCGGATCGCGGTCGAACACGCGGCCCCCGATAGCCAGTGCGATCTGGTCTGGCGGGCGATCGGCACGGACGCCGGCCAGGCCGCACTGCACGGCGGCATCCTGATCCAGGCGGGTGCCGATCGCAGCGAGGCGGCGCTGTCGAGCAAGAATCTGCTGCTGTCCGAGGATGCCGAGATCGACGCCCAGCCGGTGCTGGAAATCCACGCCGATGAGGTGAAGGCGGCCCACGGCGCGACGGTCGGTCGGCTCGACGAAACGGCACTGTTCTACCTGCGCAGCCGAGGCGTGCCGGTGGCCCAGGCCCGCCGTCTGCTGATCGCGGCATTCTGCCGGGAAGCCCTGGCCGTGCTGGAGGACGAGGCGCAGCAGGAATCCCTGGCACTGCGCGTGGAAGCGGCGCTCGCGCGCATGGGAGACCGGTCGTGAACGAGGTGATCGACACCGCCACCCTCGACTGGTCGGCGATCCGCGCCGACTTCCCTCTGCTCGCCCGCGAAGTCCACGGCAAGCGGCTGGTCTATTTCGATTCGGCCAATACCGGTCAGAAACCGGAGCCGGTGATCGCAGCGGTCGATACGTTCTACCGTCGGCACAATGCCAATGTCGCCCGCGCGGTCCACCAGCTTGGCAGCGAGGCGACCGACGCCTACGAAGGCGCCCGCAAGCGGATTGCCCAGCACATTGGCGGTGCCGCCGACGAACTGGTGCTGAGCAGCGGCACCACCTTCGCGATCAATCTGGTCGCCTACACCTGGGGCCTGGCCAACCTGCGTGCCGGTGACACCATCGTACTGACCCGCATGGAACACCACGCCAACATCGTGCCCTGGCAACTGGTGGCCGAGCGCTGCGGGGCGCGGATAGCGGTAGTCGAACTCACCCCGAGTGGCGAGTTGGACCTCGACCGGCTCGATGCAGTGTTGAACGATGGCGCGCGACTGCTCGCCTTCAGCCATGTCTCCAATGTGCTGGGCACGGTCAATCCGGTCCGCGAGATCTGCCGGATGGCGCGCAAGCGCGGGGTGGTCACCCTGGTCGATGGCTCGCAGGCGGTGCCGCATCGGCCGGTCGATGTCGCGGCGCTCGGCTGCGATTTCTACGTGTTCACCGGCCACAAGATGTGCGGTCCGACCGGCACCGGCGGGTTATGGGCTCGGCGCGAACTGCTGCGCGCGATGCCACCCTTTCTCGGCGGCGGCGAGATGATCCGGGAGGTTCGCTTCGAGGGCACGGTATTCAACGATCCACCGCACCGGTTCGAGGCCGGCACACCCAATATCGCCGGCCACATCGGTCTGGGAGTGGCCTGCGACTACCTTGATGGCATCGGCATGGCGGCGATCGAGGCGCGCGAGGCGGAACTGCTGGCCCACCTCGATCAGGCGTTGGCCGGCATCGACGGGCTGACCGTGATCGGCCAGGCACGCGAACGGGCGGCCGTGGTCAGCTTCCTGGTCGAAGGTGCCCACGCCCATGACCTGGCCACCCTGCTCGACCTCGAAGGCGTGGCGGTGCGCTCCGGCCACCATTGCGCGCATCCGCTGATGCAGCATTTCGGTGTGCCGGCCACCTGCCGCGCCTCGCTGGCCTTCTACAACACCCACGAGGAGATCGAGCGGTTCGCCGCTGCCCTGGTCAAGGTTCGCAAACTGCTGGCGTGACGGGCCGATAGCGCGCGCGGGCGATCCGCTCCAGATAGATGCCGGCCAGCAGCGAGGTCAGCACCGACAGCAGGACCAACTGGTTGAAGAAACCAGCGGCGATGATGCCGCTCTCCAGGGCCACCGATGCCAGCACGATGCCCGGTCCGCCTCGGGCATTCATGGCCACGGCGATGTCGGTGGCCTTGTCGTTCGGCTCGCCGGCCGCCCGCGCCCCCAGCCAGACACTCGCGGTCTTGACCGCACAGGCGAAGCCGAAGAACAGCAGGAAGTAGCCGGCGTCGAACTCGGCCAGCAGGTCGAGCCGAAAACCGACCAGGGCGAAGTAGATCGGCACGAAGAAGGCGAAGCTGAACTGCTTGATCGCTTCGCGGGCCGGACTCAGCTCATCCAATCGGGTTCCGACCACCAGCCCGGCGACGAAGGCACCGAAGATCGGGGTAACCCCCAGGAACAGGCAGAACGCGGTGACCAGCAGCAGAAAGGTCATCAGGAAGGCGGTCGGCCCGGCCCGCACCGGCAATTGCAGCGGCGGCCGACGCAGGCGCGCCAGCAGGCGCGGGCCGAATGCCAGGGAGGCGGCGATGAACAGCACCGGCGCCAGGCTGTGATAGAGCAGTGAGCTGCCAGTGCCCGGTGCCAGGCCAAGCAAGGCCGACAGGCCGTGGCCGCCATCGCTGGCGACCGCCCCAACCAAGCCGACCGCCACCGCCAGCAGCACGTACAGGAGGATATCCTCGACCACGGCGGCCGCCAGCACGACCCGCGCCAGTGAGGTGTCGAGCAGATCGAGATCGGTGAGAATGCGCGAGATGACCGGGATGCTGGTGACCGAGATGGCGATCGCGAACACCAGCAGGAACGCGGTCTCGCTGCCGGCGCTGCCGATGAAGCGGCCGGCATCGAGGAAGGCCGATCCGGACTGTCTGCTGGCCAGGATCGCCGCCACTCCCAGCACGAACGGCAGGACCGTTCCGAAGGCAGCGGCATAGCCGGCCGTGCGTCGCTCGCGGCGATCGAAGCTGGCCCGGATCTCCAGCCCCGAGCAGAACATCAGCAGCATCAGTCCCAATTGGTAGACCGCGCCCAGGACCGGCAAGGTAACGCCATCGGTGCTCGGGAACAGGGCGGCCTCGATGCCTGGGAACAGCATCCCCAGGCAACTCGGGCCAAGCAGGAATCCACCGAAGATCTCGCCGATCACCCGAGGCTGGCGAAACCGTGCAAATACCTGGCCGCCCAGATGGGCGGCGATCATCAAGGCCGCCAGTGCGAACAGCAGGTTGGCGGTCTGCGCATAACTGATACCCATGTCCCCCTCCTTGACCGCCCTCCCCGGCGGTGACCTCCACGTTCGATTGATTCGATCGAACGGCTAGC
>DIHI01000150.1 GCA_002420085.1 Lysobacterales bacterium UBA5700
CAAGATCAAGATCAAGGGCTTTCGCGCCTCCGGTCGATCTGACTCGATTCAGGCGAAAAAGCGGCGTGCCTGGTCATGCCAGGCACGCCGTGTCCCATCCGTGATGACCCCTGTCCCTGTATCGTCAACGCAGACCGGCCGCGAGGGCATGGGCCAGGGCGCCATCACTGTCGTCGCCGGCCAGATCCCACAGAAAGGCGCCGCCAAGTCCCTCGATCGCGACATAGCGCGTTTTGTCAGCGATGGTTTCCGGGGTGTCGAAACTCCAGAAACTGCTGCCGTCATAGGTCCATCGCGCCATCGAGGCCGGATCGAAGTATTCCGGTGCGGCCTGGGCGGCCAGTCGGCGATAGGATTCGATGCCAGGTTCGAGGCTGCCATCGGCCGCGACACCTGTCTGGTACAGGCCATTGTCGGTCGGACCTACACGAGTCCACCCTCGGCCATAGCTGGCGATGCCCAGGGTGATCTTGCTGGCCGGCACACCTCGGGCGATCAGTGCCGACACGGCGTCGTGGCTGTTGTACAGGCGGGCATCGCCCTGCGAGGGATCATCGGGCGAGCCGAACAGGGCAGAGTGGAAGTTGGTCCGCGACTCCCAGGCGCCGTGGAAGTCGTAGGTCATCAGGTTGATGAAGTCCAGGGCCGGGTGGTATTGGTCGGGGCGGGTGACCCGTATCTTGTCGATGCCGGCACCGACCGCCGCGCTCAGTTGCAGGCCGGGTCGGATGGCATCGAGTTGCCGGCGGAACTCGGCCAGCAGGGCGGTGAAATTGTCGGTGTCCTCGCTGCCGCCGCAGGTCAGGCCGCAGGCGGCTGGGTACTCCCAGTCGATGTCGAAACCATCAAACAACTCGGCCGCCGCGCCCGGACCGCCGGCACCGTCGAATGACGGCAGGTTGCCGTGGATGTAGGCATCGATGCAGGAGGCGACGAAGGCTTCCCGGTTTTCCGGTCGGGCGGCGCTGGCGAAGCCGCGCGACCAGGTCCAGCCGCCGAGCGAGATCATGATCCTGAGATCCGGATGACGCTGCTTGAGCTTGCGCAGTTGGTTCCAGTGTCCGCGCAGGGCCTGGCCGGGCGCATCGCCGACGCCATCGACGCTGTCGGCTGCGCTGTAGGGGCGGGCGTAGTCGGCCCAGGCGTCGCCACCTTCACCGGTGGTGCTGTTGGTTGCCTTGAGGACGCCCAGTTCGCAGCGGTCGTTGCGGACATTGCCAAAGGCGTAGATCAGGTGGGTGAGCCGTTCTGCGACGCCCGCGCGATCGAGGCTGGCGACCGTGTAGCCGTGGCTGTAGATGCCCCATTGGGTGAAGTATCCGACCACCCGGCGATCGTGATCGGGGCTGCTGCCTGGATCGTCCACGTCGGTGGGCTGGGTGCGAACGATCAGTGCCGCGCTCGGTGAGGAGCCATTGCCGGCGCCGTCGATGGCACGGACCCGATACTCGTAGGTGCTGTCGGCGTTCAGGCCGGCGTCGGTATGGCCGGTCGTGGCGACCGTAGCGATCAGGCCGCCGTCGCGGTACAGCTCATAGCCGGCAATGCCGGAACGGTCGTCGCTGGACGCGGACCAGGACAAGGCGATCCAGTCGCTGCCCAGGCCGGCTGCGACCAGATCGGATGGGGACGTCGGTGCGGTGGTGTCGGGCAGGGCCGCGACTTCGATCGTCACGGCCGTGGAGGTCGTCTGGGCCTTGCTGCTGTCGGTGGCGACCGCAGTCAGGACGTGGCTGCCGGGGCTTGCCGACCAGTCGATGGTGAACGGCGCGCGCGAGCGGCTGCCGATCAGACTGGTGCCGACATAGAACGCGACCCGCGCGATCCGGCCGTCGCTGTCTGTGGCATTGGCTTCGATCCGAACCGTGGCGCCTGGCTCGAAGCGTGTACCGGACTGGGGTGAGACGATCACCACCGCAGGGGGGGAATTTCCGCCGCCGCCACCGCCGGGCTTGCCCACAGCGGCAGGGGAGAACATGGGGGCGAACAGGAGCGTAGCGGCGAGCAGCCACGACGGCGACGACGGACGAGGAAACATGGCGTGACACTCGGACCCGAAGGTCCACGGCTGGGGGGTGCCGGCATTGTTGAACCCGGTTTGCAACAGCAACTCGGGCCTGGGTCACAGTTTTTGCCGGTGGCACGCTGGATGTCACTGTTTTTGCTTGAATTTGTGATGGCGTCCGGTAGTTTTTCAAAGCGGACCAGGCATCGGCGACCGGCGGCAGACGCCAGCGCCGGTCGGCACCCGTGCGGCGAAGCCGTGGTCTAGAATGTCGGCGGCCCGGAAGCCCGGTGCGGGTGTTTCGGGGTTCCCCGGACTCAACTGAACTTCAAAGGATGATTCGATGTACACGCTTGTCGGCATGCCAGGAATCGGCTCACGCAAGAATCGCGTCTGTTGGATGTTGGAAGAAATCAATGCCGAATATGAGGCCATCGATACGGTGCCGCATTCGGATATCGCATTGGCAGTGAATCCGACCGGAGTATTGCCGGCCCTGCGCGACGGTGACAAGGTCATCACCGATTCGGCGGCGATCTGCACCTACCTGGCCGATACCCATCCGCAGTTCGGTTTCAGTTTTCCATCCGGCACGGTTCAACGCGCCCAGATGGAAGGCTGGAACTACATGGCAACCAATGACCTGGAAGGCCCAATCTGGTCGGCCATCCGGCAGTTGAACCGGAATGAGGACGAGCGGCTGAATGAGGTGCTCGGCCTGGCGCTGGAGGATTGGCAAAAGGCGGTCAAGGGCCTGGAGAAGAAGCTCGGCGAGAATACTTACGTGATGGGTGAGCAGTTCACCGTGCCCGATCTGTTTTTCGGGCATGTCGGGTTCTGGGCGAAGTTCTACGATATTCCGGTGAATTCGGCCAGCGTACTCGCCTATTTCGATCGCTTGATCCGGCGGCCAGCGTTCAGAAAGACGATGCGCCAGGACGCGGTCGCCACGGCCGCCTTGGCGGAAAAGGGTATGGTGTTGCCGGCTTAGCGTCGAGCCTCGGTCGGTACGATCGGCGTGACGGTGCCCAAGGTGGTGTGATGGGCTTGGTTTCCCCACCCTCGGCCTCAACGAATCCCGAATCTCGAATCCCGAATCCCGGCTTCAACGACTCCCGGCTTGATTAGCAGCCGCGATTGTCGCGCGGAGCGGGTTACGGGTTCAGGCCAAACACACCGGGCCGCGCGACCATCCCGCCA
>DIHI01000065.1:0-2465 GCA_002420085.1 Lysobacterales bacterium UBA5700
CAGAAAGTGCATCTCGACCTTGAGCAAGCCATCGCCCTGGCAGGCTTCGCAGCGGCCGCCGCGCACATTGAAACTGAACCGGCCAGGGGCATAGCCGCGCGCACGTGCCTCCGGAACCTGGGCGAACAGTTCCCGCAGCGGAGTGAACAGGCCGGTGTAGGTGGCCGGGTTGGAGCGTGGGGTGCGACCGATCGGACTCTGATCGATATCCACCACCTTGTCGAACAGATCGAGTTTCTCGACCGCACGGAACGGCGCCGGTTGGGTCGAGGCACCGTTCAGTTCGCGGGCGGCCAGTCGGAAAAGAGTGTCGTTGATCAGGGTCGATTTGCCCGAACCGGAGACCCCGGTGACGCAGACCATCAGCCCGGCCGGGATGTCCAGATCGACCTGATCGAGATTATTGCCGCTGGCGCCACGCAGACGCAGCACGGCCTGTGGATCGGGCGGCTTGCGCCGAGCCGGGACTTCGATCCGACGGCTGCCGGACAGGTACTGGCCGGTCAGCGAGCGCGGTTCGTCGATGATCGCGGCCAGATTGCCCTGGGCGACCACTTCGCCGCCGTGAACACCGGCACCCGGGCCGATATCGACGATGTGGTCGGCCTCGCGGATGGCGTCTTCGTCGTGCTCGACCACGATCACGGTGTTGCCGAGGTCGCGCAGACGCTGGAGCGTGGCCAGCAGCCGGGCATTGTCGCGCTGATGCAGGCCGATCGAGGGCTCGTCCAGCACGTACATCACGCCGACCAGACCGGCACCGATCTGGCTGGCCAGGCGGATGCGCTGCGCCTCTCCGCCGGACAGGGTATCGGCCTGCCGATCGAGGGCCAGGTAGTCGAGCCCGACATCGACCAGGAAACGCAGTCGCTCGCGAATTTCCTTGACGATCCGGCCGGCGATCTCGCCGCGCCAGCCGGGCAGGGTGAGCTGCTCGAAGAAGGCCATGGCGGCATCGACCGGCAGCCGGGCGATGTCCGGAAGGGTGCGATCGGCGACATGGACACTGCGTGCCGAGCGGTTCAGGCGGGCGCCACCGCAGTCCGGGCAGGGTCGGCGCGACACGAACCTGGCCAATTCCTCCCGGACCGCCGACGAATCAGTCTCGCGGTAGCGGCGTTCGAGGTTGTTGACGATCCCCTCGAAGCGATGCCGACGTCGATTGCGGCCGCCGACATCGGTGAGGTAGGCGAATTCGATCTCGGTATCGCCGGAGCCGAACAGGACCGCCTTCCGGGTGGCTTCGGGCAATGCCTGCCAGGGCGTCTCGGGATCGAAGCCGTAGTGCTTGGCCAGTGAGGCGATCAACTGGAAGTAGTACGGATTGCGCCGATCCCAGCCGCGAATCGCACCGGCCGCCAGGCTGGACTCCGGGTGGGCGACGATCCGGTCGGGGTCGAAGAACTCGCTGACACCCAGGCCATCACAGGCAGGACAGGCGCCGACCGGCGAATTGAAGGAAAACAGGCGCGGTTCCAGTTCCGGCAGGGAGAAGTCGCAGACCGGGCAACTGAACTTCGAGGAGAACAGCAGGGGGGCTACGGTCGGATCGTCGTGATCGGCGATGATCGCCAGACCCTCGCCGAGCCGGAGTGCGGTCTCGAAGCTCTCGGCCAGACGCTGGGCAATGTCCGGGCGCGGGCGAAAGCGGTCGATCACCGCCTCGATGGTGTGCTTCTGGCGCAGTGCCAGGGTCGGCGGCTGGTCGAGGTCGTGGACCACGCCATCGACCCGAGCGCGAACGAAGCCCTGTGCCCGCAACTGCTCGAACACCTGGGCATGTTCCCCCTTGCGCTCGCGGATCACCGGTGCCAGCAGCATGAAACGGCGCTCCGGATCGAGCGTCAGCACCTGATCGACCATCTGGCCGACGGTTTGGGCCGACAGCGGGTAGTCGTGATCCGGACAGCGCGGCGTACCGACCCGGGCGAACAGCAGGCGCAGATAATCGTGGATTTCGGTGATCGTACCGACCGTCGAGCGCGGGTTGTGCGAGGTCGATTTCTGCTCGATCGCAATCGCCGGTGACAGGCCCTCGATATGGTCGATGTCGGGCTTTTCCATCACCGACAGGAACTGTCGGGCATAGGCCGACAGCGATTCGACATAGCGACGCTGACCTTCGGCATAGATGGTGTCGAACGCCAGCGAGGACTTGCCCGAGCCGGACAGGCCGGTGACCACGATCAGGCGATCGCGCGGCAGCTCCAGATCGATGTTCTTGAGGTTGTGGGTGCGGGCGCCGCGGATGCGGATGCTGTCCATGGGCCAGGAGTGAAGGAAGGCGGGAAAGTCTAACAGGTCGATGACAGTGCGGTCCGCACCGGGGCTACCGGTACCCGATGATCGACCAGCGTGGATCGATCGGCGGGCGAGCGGCATCACAGGCGATCGGCGCGGACACCCCACCAGCATGCCCTGAGCGTCGTGAAGGCGGCATGGCGATCATCGAGTCACCGCCTGCT
>DIHI01000065.1:2665-7024 GCA_002420085.1 Lysobacterales bacterium UBA5700
GCGATCACCGGCCCCGCCCTCGCGGCAGCCGAGCAACCATCCGATAACTACAGAGGAATCCGGATCATGTACGCAGTCATCGTTTCCGGCGGCAAGCAGTACCGCGTGATGCAGGGCGAGACCCTGCGCGTGGAGAAGCTCGACGTCGAACCCGGCGCCAACATCGAGATCGACGAGGTCTTGCTGGTCGGCGACGGCGAGAAGGTCACCGTCGGCACCCCGAAGGTGGAAGGTGCCAAGGTCAGCGCCGTGGTCAAGGGCCATGGTCGGGCCGACAAGGTGCGGATCATCAAGTTCCGGCGCCGCAAGCACCACATGAAGCACCAGGGCCACCGTCAGCACTACACCGAAATCGAAATCACCGGCATCGCCGGCTGAACCCGGGAGAACCCCTCATGGCACACAAGAAAGCAGGCGGCTCCACGCGCAACGGCCGCGACTCCAATCCCAAGTATCTGGGCATCAAGATCTACGGCGGCCAGAGCGTCGATGCCGGCAACATCATCGTTCGCCAGCGCGGCACCCAGTTCCATCCCGGCGCCAATGTCGGTCTGGGACGTGACCACACCCTGTTCGCACTCTCCGATGGCGTGGTCGAATTCTCGACCAAGGGTCCGAAGAGTCGCCGCACGGTCAGCGTGGTCCCCGCCGCCTGAACCACCCGCAGGTTCCGAAAGGCCCCGCCTCGGCGGGGTTTTTCGTTTGTGGTTCTGGAGCGGGGATTCGGGATTCGGGATTCGAGATTGGTGGCAGCCAGCGATCGTGGCCAGCGATCGTGAAGTAAGTGGGGCGGATGGGATCAGGGGTTCGAGTTCTGCTTGCATGGATCGCTCATCCAAGGACCAGAGCAAGCCTGTCCGGTAGGCAGTTTACCGCCCACCTGCCTCGCAAAGCTGGAGGCCCGGCCCGTGCGAACACCGAACCCCAAATCCCAAATCCCAAATCCCAAATCCCAAATCCCAAATCCCGGCCCCCCAATGAAATTCGTCGACGAAGCTGAAATTACGGTGACTGCCGGTGACGGTGGCAACGGCTGCGTCAGTTTTCGACGCGAGAAGTTCGTACCGCTCGGCGGACCGGACGGCGGTGACGGTGGCGACGGTGGCAGCGTGTGGTTGCAGGCCGACGAAAACCTCAACACCCTGATCGATTTCCGTCATGAGCGCAGTTTTCGTGCGCAGCGCGGGCAGAACGGCATGGGGTCGCAGTGCTATGGCCGGTCCGGAGAGGACACCACGATTCGAGTGCCGATCGGTACCGTGGTCCATAACGTCGGCACCGATGAGTTGATCGGCGACCTGACCCGCCATGGCCAGCGACTGCTGGTTGCCCAGGGTGGCAAGGGCGGACTCGGCAACATGCATTTCAAGAGCTCGGTCAACCGGGCGCCGCGTCGAGCCACCACTGGTACGCCGGGGGAGTCGCGCGAGCTGCGCCTGGAGATGAAGCTGCTGGCCGATGTCGGCCTGCTCGGCTTTCCCAATGCCGGCAAGAGCACGTTCATCCGGGCGGTATCGGCGGCCACCCCGAAGGTCGCCGATTACCCGTTCACCACGCTGTACCCGAATCTCGGTGTGGTCGCGATCGAGCCGCACCGCAGCTTCGTGATCGCCGACATTCCCGGCCTGATCGAGGGCGCCGCCGATGGCGCCGGGCTCGGCGCCCTGTTCCTGCGCCATATTCAGCGCACCCGGCTGCTGCTGCACATCGTCGAACTGGCGCCGCTTGATGGCAGCGATCCAGCCGATCAGGTGCGGGCGATCGAGGCAGAACTGGTGAAATTCGACCCGACCCTGCTGGACAAACCGCGTTGGCTGGTGCTCAACAAGGCCGATCTGCTGGCCGAGGACGTGCGTGCCGAGTGTGCCCAGGCGGTGGTATCGGCCCTGAACTGGACGGCGCCATGGTTCGTCGTCTCGGCACTGTCCCGATCCGGCACCTGGCCACTGGTGCAACAGGTGATGGCCGAACTGGATCGGATCAAGCGGGACGACGCCGACGCCGCAGCCGCCGTTTGAGCGGTCTTGATGCGAGCCGATTGCCCGCCGTGCCGGACCTGAGGTCGCTGGCCGATGGCCGAATCGCAGGCAGGGATCGGCGCGTGTCCATGCCGTCGGTTGATGCCGTCGGCCGCAACGGCCTTGGCCGGTCAGCCTGATCTGCGCAATGGCAAGTGCCAGGCCCGAAACACGGAAAGCCGACCAGGGTCGGCTTTCCGTCGTCGATCTGCGTCCGACCCGGCGAATCTGCCGGGCGAGGTGCTCAGGCTGCGGCCTTGAGCGTCTTGATGTGATCGCTCAGGCGGCTCTTGTGGCGAGCGGCCTTGTTCTTGTGGATCAGGCCGCGAGCGGCATAGCGATCCAGGATCGGCTGAGCGATCGCGAAAGCGGCTTCGGCAGCGGCGAGATCCTTGGCGTCGAGCGCCTTGACGACCTTCTTGACGGCGGTACGCAGCATCGAGCGCGCGCTGGCGTTGCGGCCACGGCGAACCTCGGCCTGCTTGGCGCGCTTCTTGGCGGACTTGATGTTGGCCACGGGGTGCTCCTGAAAAGGGTGGATGCGTTGATGGAAACGTGAAATTATCCCGCAGCCATGAGCGACAGTCAATCCAATCCGCAAACTTCCCCCCGACCCGGCTCGGTCGCCGCCCCGGCCCGAGCCGGATTGCTGCGTTCGACCGCCGTGTTCACCGCCATGACCTTCCTGTCGCGGATCACCGGCTTGGTCCGCGACATGCTGCAAGCGCATCTGTTCGGCGCGGGTGCCGCCACCGATGCCTTCGTGATCGCCTACCGGATTCCCAACTACCTGCGCCGGATCTTCGCCGAAGGCAGTTTCTCCTCGGCCTTCGTGCCGGTGTTCAGCGCCCTGCGCGAGCGTGGCGACCCAGTGGCCCTGAAGGATTTTCTCGACCACGTGGCCGGCGCACTGTCTGCCGTGGTCCTGATCGTCACCGCACTCGGCATGTTCGCCGCCCCCGCGATCATCGCATTCATGGCACCCGGAACCCTCAATGAGCCCGACACCTTCCGTCTGGCCAGCGACCTGTTGCGGATCGTTTTTCCCTACCTGTTCTTCATCTCCTTGACCGCGCTTGCCGCTGGCGTGCTGAACAGCTTCAGTCGGTTCGGATTGCCAGCGGTCACCCCGGTCCTGCACAACCTGACCGTGATCCTGGCGATGCTCTTGCTGGCCGGTCGCTTCGCAGTGCCGATCGAAGCCCTGGCCTGGGGCGTATTGCTGGCCGGCGCACTGCAATGGGCAGTGTTGTGGCCAGCCCTGCGTCGGCATGGCCTGTGGCCGCGACTGCGTTTCAATTTCGCGAACGAAGGTGTTCGGCGCGTGTTCCGACTGATGCTGCCGACCCTGTTCTCGTCGTCGGTGGCCCAGTTGAACCTGATCGTCGGCACGATCTTCGCCTCGCTGCTGGTCACCGGTAGCCAGACCTGGCTGTATCTATCGGATCGGCTGATCGAGTTTCCGCTCGGTCTGTTCGGCGTCGCACTGGCGACCGTGATCCTGCCGCATCTGTCGCGTCGATTCGCGGCCGATGACGGCGATGGCTACGGCCACGCGCTCGACTGGGGCTTGCGCACCGTGCTGTTGATCGGCATCCCGGCCGGTCTTGGGCTCTGGGTACTCGCCGAGCCCTTGACGGTGAGCCTGTATGTCAGCGGCCAGTTCAGCGGCCACGACGCACGCATGGCGGCCTGGAGTCTGGCCGCGATGAGCGTCGGCGTCCCGGCGTTCATGCTGACCAAGGTGCTGTTGTCGGCGTTCTACGCCCGCCAGGACACCCTGGCGCCGATGCGGGCCGCGATCCGGACCGTCCTCGCCAATGTCGTCCTGACGATCGCGCTGACCACGCCGCTGTGGCTGGGCGGCATCGAAGGCGGCCATGTCGGCATCGCCCTGGCTTCCGGCCTGGCCGGTATCGTCAACGCTGCCCTGCTGTGGCGGGAATTGGCCCGAATCGGCGTCTACCGACCGCAGCCGGGTTGGGTCTGGCATCTGGCCCGACTGGCGATCGCTGCTGCTGCCATGACCACGGCCGTGTGGCTGGCCCGGACCGCGATTGGCGACTGGATCGCGATCGGCCTGGCCGGACGCTGGTTCTGGCTGCTCGCCCTGGTCGCACTTGGTGGTGCCGTCTACGGCATGACCTTGCTGGCATTGGGCTGGCGACCCTCGGAGTTGCGCTACCGCGAGCCGACGCTCGGCTGACACCGGCCATCGCCGACGCCAACCGGTCCGCATGATCAAGGCTGC
Source organism: Lysobacterales bacterium UBA5700 (assembly GCA_002420085.1). GTDB lineage: Bacteria > Pseudomonadota > Gammaproteobacteria > Xanthomonadales > Xanthomonadaceae > UBA11164. Next base: position 6,935 of record DIHI01000065.1, read on the forward strand.
CTTGCCGCAGTCGATTTCGGTGTTCACGAAGTGTGCCCTGCGGTGGTGTATTGCGACAGCGCATCGCGGCGCACATCGCGGCGCACATCG
>DIHI01000065.1:7258-10490 GCA_002420085.1 Lysobacterales bacterium UBA5700
AGCCGACGGGTTGATCGGGTTGGACATGGTTGGCCTTTCAGGCCGCAACGGTCGTGCTATCGTTTGATGTTCGAGGTCGGTACTGGATGCGGGGCGGCAGTTCGATCCGGCTCGACGATGGCACTGGAGCCAGTGCGCGGCCGGCCTCGCACGGCAACGCCCGTTCGGTTCGGTATTCCGAGGATGGGTTGCCGAAGCATCGGTCGCCTGCGTGGATTTAGCACTGGCATGCGCCGATCACCATGGAGTTCAAATGGGGTTCAAATGGGGTTCAAGGTGAGGCCCGCCGGCTCGCTCATGACCATTCTGCTGGTGATGTCGCTGGTCAGCGGCAGCGTTGCCGCGCGCGAAGTGACGGTGTCTGCTGCGGCCAGCCTGACCGAGGCGTTCAACGACATCGCCCGTGAATACCAGGCCGAGCATCCCGGCGACACGGTGGTACTCAATTTCGCTGCTTCGGGTGTTCTGTTACAGCAGATCGCTGCCGGTGCGCCGGTCGATGTGTTCGCGTCCGCCGACCAGGTGACGATGGACCGCGCCCAGCAGTTGGGGCTGCTGGCTGTCGATACCCGCGTCGATTTCGCCAGTAATGCGTTGGTGCTGGTGGTGCCGATCGACAGCACACTGACGTTGACCGAGCTTGCGTCGCTGGCCGGTGAGCGAGTGACCCGCATTGCCATCGGCCAGGCCGACACGGTGCCGGCCGGGCGCTATGCGCGCCGTGCGCTGGAGGCGGCTCGGGTGTGGCGACAGGTCTCGCCCAAGGCCGTACCCGCCCAGAATGTCCGCCAAGCACTCGATTATGTCGCCCGACGCGAGGTCGATGCGGCCCTGGTTTATCTGACTGATGCCGCGATCATGCCCGAGCGGGTGACGGTCGCGTTCACGGTACCGCTGGATGTCGCCATCCGTTATCCGGTCGCGGTCGTGGCTACCTCAACAGCGTCCGACGCGGCGCGGACATTCGTCGCGTTCCTGCGCTCGCCACGCGGCCAGGCGATTCTCGGCAAGTACGGTTTCGCTCCGCCCTGAGATATGGATGCGGCCTGGGTTGCACTGGCATTGTCGCTGAAGGTGGCTGCATGGGCCACTCTGATCGCGTTGTTGATCGGCTGCACCACCGGTCTGTTGCTGGCACGGTGTCGCTTTCCGGGTCGCGAGTTGCTCGATGCCCTGCTCACCTTGCCGATGGTATTGCCGCCCACCGTGCTTGGCTACTATCTGCTGGTCACGATCGGCCGTCACGGCTGGCTCGGTGGCTGGTTGCACGAGCAATTCGGCATCAACCTGATATTCACCTGGCAAGGCGCAGTGATCGCGGCGTCGCTGGTCGCCTTTCCGCTGGTCACGAAGCCGGCCCGTGCAGCGTTCGAGGGCGTCACACGGGAGGTCGAGCAGGCCGCCCGGGTTGCCGGGGTCTCGGAGATCGGCGTGTTCCTGCGTGTAACCCTGCCGTTGGCCTGGCGAGGTATTCTTGCCGGCGCGTTGCTGGCGTTTGCCCGTGCGATGGGCGAGTTCGGCGCCACCCTGATGGTGGCCGGCAGCATCCCTGGTCGCACGCAGACGCTGTCGATCGCGGTCTATGAAGCGGTACAGGCCGGCCAGGATGGGACGGCCAACCTTCTGGTGCTGATCACTTCGGTCGTCTGCATCGCGATATTGTTGGCGGCAGGCTGCATGCAGCCGGTGCGTGGTCGATGACCGTGCAGTTCGATGTCGATATCCGCAAGACCTTGCGCGCAGGGCCTCGTGAGTTCCACCTGTGCCTGCGTCTGCACACGGACAGTCAGCGCATCGTGATCTTCGGTCCTTCCGGCGCCGGCAAGACGCTCACGCTCAAACTGTTGGCCGGGTTGGAGCGGCAAGACGCGGGTCATGTTCGGGTCGGCGGTGAAACCCTGTTCGATGCCGATGCCGGCATCGACCTCAGTGTGCAGGCGCGGCGGATGGCGTTTGTATTTCAGGACTATGCGCTGTTTCCGCATCTGGATGTGCGGCAGAACGTTGGTTTTCCACTGCGCCGTGGCTGGCTCAATCCCCGCCGTACCCGGCGCGATCCCGCGGTCGAGCATTGGCTGGAAACGCTTGGCTTGGCGGAGGTGGCGCATCAGTACCCGGACCAGATTTCCGGCGGCCAGCGGCAACGCACCGCGCTGGCGCGAGCGCTGGTGATGCAGCCACGCGCGCTGTTGCTGGATGAGCCGTTTGCAGCCCTGGATCCCGAGCTGCGCGCACACCTGCGCAACGAGTTCGATTGCTTGCAGCGTCGGCTGCAAGTGCCGATGCTGCTGATCTCCCACGACCCGGTCGATGCCGAGGTGTTTGGTGATCACGTCGTGCGGCTGCGCTCGGGCGTGCTGGTGCCGGAGGATGCGACGGTCGCGGCCGCTACCTAGATTCGATATGGCGACCGGGCGCGACGATTCCGGTGATGGTCGACGAAGATGGCTATTGCGCCGCGACTGGCTGGCTGCAAATGCCGTGTCGAACGCGGGTTCTGGCAGCTCCGCTGCGCTCGATGCATGCGGGTGTTCAGCGGCACCCTGCGATCGAGGGTCTGCTCAGTTCGATCCGCGTTTGCGGCGGATGTAGAGGGTGCGGGTGACGTGGGCGACGGTGTCGCCGGCTTCGTCGGTGATGGCCACGGCGAGGGTTTCGAGATGTTTATCGCCGTTGGCGGTGGCGGCGATCAGGCGGTCGATCAGGGGCTGGTCGATGTGGAATTCGGCGCGCACGGTGCCACGTCCGGGTTTGCGGTAGTCGATGCTGCCGGACTGGTCCCAGACGATGTGGTCGCGACCCAGGTTCTCCATCACCATCAGCATGTAGAACGGGTCGGTCATGGCCGACAGGCTGCCGCCGAAGTGGCAGCCGACATAGTTGCGGTTGTACCAGCGCAACGGCATGGCCACCGAGATGTGCCGGAAATCCGGGTCGATCCGTTCGACCCGGATGCCGGTGCCCCAGTAGGGCGGGTAAACGTTGAGCAGCAGGCGCAGGCGACGGGCCTTCAGCACGGACGCCGACCTGGCTGTGATGCGAACGATGAGCGGGTCATGGTGCCTGTCGTTCACCGATCCAGCGATCGATCTTGCGCTCCAGGACGCTCAGCGGCACCGAGCCGTCGCTCAGCACTTCGCGATGGAAGCCGCGCACGTCGAAGCGTTCGCCGAGGGTGCGTTCGGCGCGGTCACGCAGTTCGCGGATCTTCAGTTGGCCGATCTTGTAGGCT
>DIHI01000065.1:10525-16007 GCA_002420085.1 Lysobacterales bacterium UBA5700
CTTGTAGGCCAGGGCCTGGCCGGGAATGGCCATGAAGCGCTCGGCTTCGGAAATGGCGCGGGTCGGTTCGGCCGGCGAGTTGGCGTACATGTAGTCGAGCACCTGCTGTCGGCTCCAGCCCATGGCGTGGATGCCGGTATCGACCACCAGTCGGATCGCGCGCCAGAGTTCGGCGTCGAGTGCGCCGAAGTACATCGCCGGATCGCTGTAGACGCCGAGTTCCTTGCCCAGCGATTCGGCGTACAGGCCCCAGCCTTCGGCGAAGGCGGTCTCGCCGCCGAACCGACGGAATGCCGGCAGGTCGGTCATTTCCCGTTGCAGGGCGATGTGGAAGTGATGGCCTGGGATGGCTTCGTGCAGGAACAGCGACTCCAGTCCGTAGCGCGGTCGGGCCGGGAGGTCGTAGGTGTTGAGGTAGAACACACCGGGTCGGCTGCCGTCCATCGGCGGCCCCTGGTAGGAGGCGCCGGAGGCCGAGGCGGCTCGGAAGGCTTCGACCGGACGAATCTCGAAGTCGGCCTTGGGCTTGAGGTCGAACAGGCGGTCGATGCGCGGCTCGACGTCGGTCCGGAAGGCGCGGTAGGCGTCGAGCATCGCCTGCTCGCTTTCGAAGACCATGCCCGGCGCTGATTTCATGTGCTCGAACAGGGCCTTGAGATCGCCTTCGATGCCCAGTTCGGTCTGCACTTCACGCATCAGACCGTGGATGCGCGCCACTTCGTCCAGGCCGATCTGGTGGATCTGGGTCGGACTGAGGTCGGTGGTGGTGGACTGGCGGACGCGATAGGCATACCAGGCGTTGCCGTCGGGCAGGGCGCCCAGGCCGTAGCTGTCACTGCGGCAGGCCGCGATGTAGTCGTCACGCAGGAAGTCGGCCAGTCGCTGGTAGGCCGGCATCAGGCGTTCGCCGATCAGGCTGCGCATGGCCGTGCGCAGACGCTCGCGATCGGGTTCGGCGATGGTCTCGGGAAACTCGCCGAACGGCTGCCAGAACAGGGTCTGTTCTGGATCGTCCTTGATCAGGGCTTCGATCTGACCGAGGGTTTTTTCCATCAGGATGCGTGGTGGGACGATTCCGGCGGCCATGCCCTCGCGCATGTTGGCGATCATCTGGTCGAACAGGGCCGGGATGGCATCCGCGCGTGCCAGCCAGTTGTCGTAGTCGTTGAGGGTGCGGAATGGCTGGGCGCTGGTGCCCGAGCCGAGCATGGCGAACTGCCCGGCCGGGTTGCGGAACTGGTTGATCGGCATCAGATGGTCGGGAAAACGCAATCCTTCCAGTTCGTCGGCGAGTTGGGTTTCAAACACCTGGTAGCTGATCAGCGCCTGGCCGTGCAGATCGGCGGAGCCGATCGCACGGGCCTGGGCGAGTGCGTCTTCGGCCAATGCCCGGCGTTGTTCGCGATGCTCGGGCGATGCCGAGTTGGCGAGGCGGTCGTTGTAGCGGTTGTCGCCGATGAAGGTGGCGCGCAGGGGATCGAGTTCGAGTGCCCGTTGCCAGTAGTCGGCGTAAAGGGCATCGAGTCGTTCGCTGCTGCTGGGCACGGGTGCGGCGGCTTCAGGTGCCGGCGCCGGATCGCAGGCGAGCAAGGTGCAGCAGAGGGCGGCGATGGCGAGGCGACGAATCATGGCTGACTCCGATTCATGACGACGTAGTGATGACGGTGGGCGGGTATTCGAGGCGGTGATGGGCTCGGTGTGCGGGATCGTGTGGCGGTCCATGCCGGGATCAGGGGCGAAAAGCTGCGACATCGACCGGCTCGCCCTTCTTCGCCGGTGGGGTGAACGGGATGCTGTCGGGGCTGACCGCACCACCGGAGATGATGAAGGCCATGGCCTGGTCGACGCTCCAGTCGGTCGGGGTGATCTTCTCGACCGGCACCACTTCCAGGTAGCCGGAGGTCGGATTGGGCGTGGTCGGGACGTACACGGCCGCCAGTTCACGGCCACTGCCTTCTTCGCGCAGCACGCGGGTGACGAAGCCGATCGCCTTCATTTCGGTGTGTGGGAAGTCGATCAGCACCACCCGCTGGGTGCCTTCCGGTTTGACCTGAAGGACCGCCAGCAGCTTCTTGGTGCCGCTGTAGATCGACTGCACCAGGGGGATGCGGTTGATCAGTGCGTCGATGGCGGCCAGCACCCGCTTGCCGATCACCCGATTGGCCAGCCAGCCGAGGCCGTACAGCAGGCTCAGGGTCAGCAACACCGCGAGCAGAAAATGCAGCCATTCCAGATCGAGGATGCGTTCGCTGCCGGGGATGACCCGGACGATGCCGTGGGCGATGGCATTGACCAGCGGAGCGCCGAGCCGCGAGAGCTGGCGCAGCACGAACTCGAACACCACCCAGGTCAGCCACAGCGGGAAGACCGTCAGCAGGCCGGTGATCAGGTAGCGTTGCAGGTAGGGGATGTTCATCGTCGAGGGGGCGGCATGACGTCAGTCGGGCGGTGTTGCCGATACGGCCAGCATCAGAACAGGATCGAGGCCATCTGCCGGCGGGCGCCGGCCACCATGTCCTGATCCTCGATGACCTGGAAGGCGTCCAACAGCGCCTTGCGTGGCAGTCCGCCGGACCAGTCGCGATCACGACGCAGCAGTTCCAGCAATTGCACCAGCCCTTCCTCGTTGCGGCCGGCGACGATCAGGCCGATGCCGAGCAGGCGGCGGGCGGCGTGGTCGTTGCCATCGGCGTGCAGTCGGCGTTCCAGTTCGGCGTGGCTGGGGGCATCCTTGAGGGCGGCGGCGAAGCCGAGCCGGGCACGCGCGCGCTTGGCTCGATCGTCGTTGGCGAGCGCCACCGGCAGGGCATCCAGGCACTGCTCGGCCTGCTCGGATTCGCCGATCGCCAGCAGGGCGAGCGCCAGGTCGAGGTGGAGCTCGTGGCGGTCCGGTTCGGCCTCAATGGCACTACGCAGCCGTTCGACCTCCTGGCGTGGGTCGATCGCGGCGACCGGCTCAACCGGGGCGGTATCGGCCGGGCTGACGCCGCAATGGGCCAGGAATTCGCGCACCTGGGCTTCCGGCAGGGCGCCGGGGAAGCCATCGACCAGACGACCGTCCCTGACCAGCATCACGGTCGGGATCGATTTGATCTGGAGCGCGGCGGCCAGTTGCTGTTCTTCATCGATATTGACCTTGGCCAGGATGAAGGCGCCGGCGAATTCGTCGGCGAGTTTCTCCAGGATCGGAGTCAGGCCCCGGCACGGGCCGCACCAGGGCGCCCAGAAATCGACCAGCACCGGTGTCTGCTGGGAGCGCTGCACGACTTCGGCGTCGAACTGATCGGTGGTTACTTCGCGGATATGGTTTGAAACGGTCACGGTGGTTCCTTGGCGAGAGCGTGGGTGGTGGCGACATCGAGGCCGGTGCGCGGTTCATCAGCCGCCGACCGCCAGGCTGGCGGCGGTCGGTCATCGTACCCGCAATCGCCGGTCGAAGATGCTCATCGCCCGGTCGGATCGTCGAGACCGGACCGATCGAGAGAGCCGATCGAGACCGGGCCGATCGACACCGATGATCGGTCCCGTTCCCGTGGTCCTGGCCGATGTTCGACGGTGTCGGTCAGATCAGGGGCGTTTGTGGATCTCGCCCTGCTTCATGACGAACGAAACCGCGCGGGTCAGGCTGACGTCGGTCAGCGGGTTGCCCGGAACGGCGACGATGTCGGCGAACTTGCCCGGTTCCAGGGTGCCGAGCCGTTCGGACTCACCGAGCAATTCGGCGGCATGGACGGTGGCGGTGCGCAACGCCTCGGCCGGACTCATGCCGCCTTCGACCATGAACACGAACTCCTCGGCATTGTCACCGTGGAACGACACGCCGGCATCGGTGCCGAAGGCGATCTTCACGCCGGCCTTGTGGGCGGCGGCGAAGGTGTCGGCGATCTGGGCACCGACCGCCGCTGCCTTGGGCCGGACGATGGCGGGGTAGTAGCCGTCGATCGCCGCCATCCTGCCGACGAACTTGCCGGCACTCACGGTCGGTACGTACCAGGTGCCCTTTTCCTTCATCAGCTTGAAGATTTCTTCGTCCATGTAGGTGCCGTGCTCGATCGAATCGACACCAGCCAGGATCGCCCGCTTCATGCCTTCCTTGCCGTGGGCGTGGGCAGCGACCTTGTAGCCGTAGTCGCGTGCGGTACGTACCACTTCGGCCACTTCGTCGAGGGTGAACTGCGGTGCGTCGGCGCTCTTGGCATAGGACAGCACGCCGCCGGTAGCAGTGATCTTGATGACGTCCGAGCCGTCCTTGTAACGCTGGCGGACCGCCTGACGGGCCTGTTCGGGGCTGTTGATGACGCCTTCGGTCGGGCCGGGTGGGCCGACCAGATGGGCCAACTGGGTGTTCAGACCATTGCTCGGGTCGCCGTGGCCGCCGGTCGTGGCGATCGATTTGCCGGCAGCGAAGATGCGGGGGCCGCGCACCAGCCCCTGGTTGATCGCATCACGCAGCGACAGGGTGATGTCGCCGCCCAAGTCGCGCACGGTGGTGAAGCCGGCCAGCAGGGTCTTTTCGGCATAGCCGACGCTGCGGTAGGCGAAGTCCTGCGGATTGAGCCGGAAGCCTTCGGAATAGGACTGCGGATTGGACTGGCCACGCAGATGGACGTGCATGTCGATCCAGCCGGGCGAGCAGGTATGGCCCGACAGATCGACGAGTTCGGCGCCCTCAGGCGCCTGGATGCCCTTGAGCAGTTCGCGGATCTGGCCGTTCTCGACCACCACGGTGTGCGCGCCGATCAGCTTGCCGGCGGCGGCATCGAATGTATCGCCACACTGGACGGCGGTGCGGTCGGCGGCGAGCGCGGGCAGGGTGGCAAAACTCAGGGCGAGGGTGAGGAGTGCGGCCTGATGGCCAGGGTGCGCGTGCATGGAAGTCTCCGAAAGCCGGCTGTCGAAGGCGGTACACTAGCGTATTCTGCGGCGCTTGGCTGCCCATTGCGGCACAGTGTTGAGCCGAGCGCCCGCGCCCCTTCCGTCCATTCCGCTTCCTGAGCATGCACCCCGAATACGATCCCCGGGCGGTGGAGTCCGCCGCGCAGCAGTTCTGGTCCGATACCCGCGCCTTCGAGGTCACCGAGGTGCCAGACAAGGACACCTTCTACTGTCTGTCGATGCTGCCCTATCCCAGCGGCGCGCTGCACATGGGCCATGTCCGCAACTACTGCATCGGCGATGCCATCAGCCGTTATCAGCGCATGCAGGGCCGGAATGTCCTTCAGCCGATGGGCTGGGATGCCTTCGGCCTGCCGGCCGAGAATGCCGCGATCAAGAACCGCACCGCGCCGGCCAAGTGGACCTATGCCAACATCGAGCACATGCGCGGCCAGCTCAAGTCGCTCGGCTATGCGATCGACTGGTCGCGCGAGTTCGCCACCTGCCGGCCGGACTACTACGTCCACGAGCAGCGGATGTTCGTGCGCCTGTTCCAGAAAGGCTTGGTCTACCGCAAGAACGCGGTGGTCAACTGGGATCCGGTCGA
>DIHI01000003.1:0-271 GCA_002420085.1 Lysobacterales bacterium UBA5700
CGCGGGAAGTTAGATGACGGGGGGTCTGGGGTGACAACGTTGATGGTTGATTTGATCAGAGGCTCCCTAGTACACTAGCAATTTGATGCGTATCGTGACAAGGAAGCACGGCAAAAATGGACTCTCAAGAAATAGTGTTTCGCGTAGCTCGCAGCAATGACGAACTCGCACAAGTAGCGGACTTCTGGCGAGAACAATTTCGTACTTCAGCGCCACACTTGCAGAACAGACCGAACGAGCTGGCATGGCTGGCACGATCTCTTGTTTTCGC
>DIHI01000003.1:382-726 GCA_002420085.1 Lysobacterales bacterium UBA5700
CCTTATGATCCCGATCTCGGCTGGGAAGCGAGCGAAGACATCGACGAATCACTTCTGGCGCAGATCGATCGCAGATACAGTGCCCAGCTCAGTCGTGTCGCCGTTGGACATGCATCGCGCAACCTACGACTTCACGAGAACATGTTCTTTGAGTTATCTCGATACGTGATCGCACATACCGATCTCGACTCTTTCTTCTCGATCGTCCGCGAACCGCTGGTCAGGCTATACCGACCGTGGGCAATCCATCCGACCCATCAAGATCCGATTGTGCTTCCATCTCGCGGGAACCATAGCTACGTAATTGTCCGTGGCAATATCTCCGCCACCTTTCGCAATCTTTC
>DIHI01000003.1:858-4532 GCA_002420085.1 Lysobacterales bacterium UBA5700
GTTCGGATCCATGCACGCGGAACTTACAACACCGATACGGCAGCCTCGAACTAGTCCAAACTCTATGTCGGCACCCACTCCAACCAGCAACTGGTACACACCCATGACTGATATTTTATTCGAAGACAGGCTCGCGAAACTCGATCGCATACTCGTCGCTCTCTGGTCGGAAATCCTGGCGAATTCTCGCTTCGCCGCTGCGATTCGTGACCGCAGGGTAGACAAATCGCTTTATGTGATCTACATGATCGAGACCTACCATTACACAGCGCACAATGCGCGCAATCAGGCTCTAGTTGGCGTCCGCCACGCCGAGAATGTCCAGTACAGCAAATTCTGCTTCGAGCACGCGAGCGAAGAAGTGGGTCACGAGAAAATGGCTCTGCATGACGTCATGAGCATCGGATTGAAGGAGCATGCATTCGACATCCCTGCGCCACTTCCCGAAACCGAGATCCTCATCGCATATCTATATTGGATATCGCTCACGGGAAATCCGTTGCAGCGCCTTGGTTACAGCTACTGGGCGGAGAATGCCTATCAATACATCAATCCGCTCATTGAAGGCCTGCGCGAGACGCTAGAACTCAAGCCGAGCCAACTGACTTTCTTCATCGCGCATTCAGACATCGATGCCGACCACTTCGATGAGATCAAGTCGATCATGCAGCGGACCTGCAAGAGTGAGGCCGACTGGGAAGATATCGCTCGGGTGATGGAAACCAGCCTCCGCCTGACCGGTGCTATGCTCGAAGCTTCGTATGAAGAGTATGAACGCTACGTCTCCGGTACGTCCAACCGCTATCGTTTTCTAGATGTATTGAAGACTCCAGTGACCTCGACGGTTGTCGCTTGATCCGATTCGTAGTTGCGTCTTCGCGGGGGCCGCTGCAAAGGACAGAAGATGAGCCGCTATTTCAAGGCACTGAATTATACGCTCGGCGACGAGGACAGCAGGCTGGAGTTGGCATTGCTTCCTGATCGCTCAAAAAATGTGGTCGCGATCGCGGGCTCCGGTGCGCGCGTCCTTCCGTTGCTCGCGAAAGATCCCGGACGGCTAGTCTGCGTGGATATCCTGGCAGAGCAGCTTTCACTGCTTCGGCTGCGTTTGGCACTGCTCTCCGACCTCGATAGGTGCGCCTTCCTTAGCTTCCTGGGATACCGGGTAGGGATGGATGCCCCATCGCGTCGTGCGCTGTTCAGAAAACTGGCACTTCCGAGCCCGGATCGCGAATTACTTGCGCACTATTTCGATGCCATCGCCTGGGGTCCGCTTATCTATAGCGGCCGTTTCGAACGCATGCTGCTCACTTTGCACAATATCGTCAGCGCGCTCACCGGAAAAGCGGGTCGTGACATCTTTGACGCTGTCGATATGGACGAACAGCGCGAGTACTATCGTTCGCGCTTTCCCCATCTTCGCTGGAAAGCCGTGCTTGCGCTCCTGGGCAACTCGACCGTACTCAACTCGCTGCTCTATTCGGGTGACTTCCCGCGCAACAATCTTGGCATCAGCACTTTTTCTCGCTACGAAGAAATTTTTCGGCACCTGTTTACCGAGATACCTGTTCGCACGAGCTTTTTCCTCCAGATGCTATTCCTCGGCAGGATTGTTCACGATGAAGGTTTGCCACCCGAATGTGATGTCCATGTCTATTCTGCCGCTCGGCGCGCCCTACCGCACTGCGAGATCGTCATAGCGCAATCCGATGCGATAGATCATGTTGCTGGGCTCTACGGGGTCGACTTCGTATCTATTTCCGACGTGCCTTCTTTTCTGCCAGACGATCGAGCCCGTAGTTTCTTGCAACGCATGCGAGCCTCGCTGTCGCCCGCAGCACTTGTGGTCGCACGCGGTCATATGCGCGTAGCCCACCCCGATCAGGATGGGTTCGAGGATGTTTCTGCCGCGCACGTCGATGTACTAGCCTGCGAATCGACCGGTCTGTGGAAAACGAGCATCTATCAACGCAGATATGACTGAGTTCAGTCGTGTGTCATGAAACCCATGTTGTGCATGTTTTTTACGTCCTGAGACTCATCCACATATAACGCCCGCATGGCACACCTACACTAGCCCCTTGCGACAGCCCAAGAATGCACCTCAACATCGCCCCACTTGACGAGATTAAATGCGACGCTGCGACCGAGACCGTAGCATGCGGTAATAAGACCGAATTCAAGGTTGAAATGCTCATTGGCGATGCCCTCTGGAATGATTTCGCACAGCGGTGGGACACCTGTCTATGTGGCGATCACCTGGCACTGACCCATCGCTTCCTTAGCTGCGCGCGGCATTTGCAGATGGAGGGTTTCGAGATGATGCCGCTCGTGCTCACCGACGAGCATGGGATCACTATCGGGGTCGCCTCATGTTTCCAAAGCCATGCTGACGCTGCGGACCTTGGAGGGCCGGGACTACGCCGCGCGGTGGCTGCAGTCAGGCGACTGCTACCAGGTTTCCTGCGTTACCGAGTCATCGAGGTTGGCCTGCCGGCTGGCGTTGGCTTCCCTGCACGTATTCCGAACGTGGAAGCATTCGGAGTCGTTATTGCTGCCGTCATGAGGCAGGCATCGAAGATGCGCAACACGTTGGTCTTGGTGCGAGATGTCGATCCCGAGGCGGCCCCGGACAGCGAAGCAGAGCTGCGACGTCTAGGCTTCATGTCGCTGCCCATGCCTGCCACTATGTTGGTGTCGTTGCCACATGGGTCGTTCGAGGACTACAAACGGAGCATGCGAGCCAAATACCGCAAATTGATGAAGGCGCGATTGAAAAAAACAGAAACACTGTCCTGTGAGATCGTCAACGACTTCTCTCCATTGACGCCGGAATTTATCGCGCTATGGCGCAACCTTTACGGACGCGCCGCTCGATACCACCGCCTCGTAGTGACGCCACAATTCCTGGCCTCGGTGAGCGCACTCGATGAATCACGTGCATTGCTGCTTCGCCGAAAGGACGGCAGCATCGCCGCGTTTGGTTTGCTGTACCTGGATGGTGAAATTCTTCGCGGCACGGTTGGTGGATTCACCAAACAAGCCGCCGTCGACGAAGGCGTGTATTTCCGGATGCTATACGAAACGGTCCGGTTCGCTGCCGATAACGGTTTCCGCGCTGCGGCGCTCGGTCAATCCACTGCTGAACCAAAAATGTCAATTGGCGCGGTTCCGGTACCACTGACGGCATGGATATGGCGTCCATCGTGGATCGGCCGATGGATTCTGAGTCGATTGATTGGCACTCTCATGCGCCCTGAGCCACCACCCCATCCTCGCAACGTATTTACCAGTTCGATCGCGCCGCATTGCGATGCAGCACTTTACGACTTCGCTGGCATCAATGCCGCGGATACTACGAAATTTAATAGAGATTCTTCGCCATGAATTCCCCACATTTCTACAAACCAGTTCCGCAGACACTGCTCGCGCGTATCATCGGTCGTGATCCGGCTTCCGGCATAGACCCTATCCTCTGCGGATATGAAGCGTTTCTACGCAAATTCAATATCCCGCGCAAAGGCGCGCTTCATCTCGGCGGACATATCGGTCAGGAGCTTCCTATGTACGCTGCCTTGGGCTTCCGCAATGTAGTAATGGTCGAACCTCTCGAAGATGAATTTCGAAAGCTGGACCAACGGATCGCAGCCTTCAACGAGTCCTGCCGCCATAAC
>DIHI01000003.1:4560-6843 GCA_002420085.1 Lysobacterales bacterium UBA5700
GCCGACTTCATGAGCGAGTTGCAGCCGTCCCGCGCGTGCGCGGTGCGATGCGCAGTCTCCGATCGATCGGGTACCGCGAATTTCTATCGCACTCGCGCCAGTTCACTCTCGTCGCTCTCGAAGCCCAAACGCGAGAATTTCTCACAGATGTGGCAGGCTTTCGATGCAACACTACCGCTGCACAAGCGCATCATGCTCCGTGTGATGAGCCGTAATGCAATTTCTTATGATGAAATTTGCGTGCCTTGCAAGACGCTTGACGAGTTGGTAGATCAACTACCTAACAACTGGCGCGCTGAGGATTTCAGCTATCTGCGCATGAACATTCAGGGCTCTGAACTCAAAGCCTTACTGGGTGGCCTGAGTGTACTGAAGCATATTTCTCTGATAGACCTCGAAACGAATATCGAGCAGCGCTATGAAAACGCTCCGAGCAAGGACGATTTCGACGCGCTGTTGGAACCCTATGGATTCAAGGCGGTTTTTGGCTATCGCGTCGGGCCGATGGGCAATCTCTTTTACGTAAGAGCGGTGTGAATCGAACGGCGTCCAGTATCAACTGGCCGCCGCTCCGCGTTCACGCATCAAGGCGAGGAGTTCAGAAAACTCTCCGTCGCGAGCCTGCAAACCCGCGATGATACCCGCCTGATCTGCATCGGAGCGGTTCTGACCAAGTTTGAATTTTCCTTCGAGCGTATCGATCACGATCTCGAAGCCCACGACATGCTCGATCAGCGAATCAATATATTCAGCAGGTGGATGGCCGTATGTGCTGGAATGGAGTAAATCGGGATCGAATTCTGCCAAGGTACGCAGCATGAGCGCCGCCATACGGTCGGGATCGACGATCAGACTCGGCCGACCGGTCGCATGCACAACCGCATAGTTCCACGTCGGCACAGCTGGCTGTGTGTGATACCAGGTGGTCGAGACGTACGCATGCGGCCCGTGGAAAACGCAGGTCACCGGATGACCCGCTTCGAAATCACGCCAGTGGTAATTGGCGCGGGCGAAATGCCCGATCAGCGTACCACAAGGCCCCTGGTCGGGCACAATCATGAGTGGCAGATGTGTAATACCGAGACCATTGCCGGCCGAAACGACCGTCGCAAACGCATGACGCGACATGAACGCATGCAGAGTCTGCAAGTCGGTTTCGCGGAATGTGGGTGGGATATAAAGCATACAGGCTTCTCCGATCAGCGAGTGTGGTTCAGGAGGCCAACCGCTGTGGGCTGACCACATGCGGACTCAAGGAAATGACTGGAACGGATCCGAGTGTGAGCGTCGCTTTAAGAACCGCATCTTCATTGAATACATATTCGAGTCTGGCATCTGCTCCAAGACCTACCAGATCGAGAGATTCCTCGGACACTGGAATCGCCTTGAGTAACGGTTGTTCGTTCACGAACACGCACAGTTCGCTATCGACCAGACGCACGCATCCTGGTGTCTCCTCGGCAAGCACATCCAATCCGGTACCCGGCAAAACGAAATCTGCGGGCAGAACGAAATCGAACTGAAACCGCTCCAGCAGACGGTGATCCAGGTCCGATCCAGCATTGGTGAGTCCCTGCTGGCGCAATGCCGCAGACACCGCACATTCCGGGAAAAGCGCAAGGAGGTTATCGTCGACACCCACGTCAAGCACCAGATGAACACGCGACTCCGTTCCGAAATTTACACCGCTGTGGACCTGCGAAAAATCTCCGTACCACAGCTCGCCGCAACGCCAAGTGCAGCGCGTTCCTCCCACGTACATTTCGACACGATCGTTCGACACGATAGGCACATGCAGGCGTACTATACACCTAGAGAGAAAAGAATCCCGATGCTCACGGATAGTGCCGCCCGGCTCTAACGACAACAAACGCACCAAACGCAGACTCAACTGTAACGATGACAATATTTCTTCGATGTATGGAGCGACCTGCATGAGACCGGAAAACCCGGTTGCGATCGAGAACAAGCAGATCGAATTCCAACCGACATGGCCTTCCCCTGGATAACCTGCTGAACCAGGCTGC
Organism: Lysobacterales bacterium UBA5700; assembly: GCA_002420085.1. Classification (GTDB taxonomy): domain Bacteria; phylum Pseudomonadota; class Gammaproteobacteria; order Xanthomonadales; family Xanthomonadaceae; genus UBA11164. Next base: position 6,588 of record DIHI01000003.1, read on the forward strand.
GCTAAGCGGCGCACGGCGCGGTCGTCCTGCTCCAATCTACGCGGATCGAAAGAAGGGGCCAATTTGATCAGATGCATCGGATTGAATCCTTTCGTAATATGATGATCGTTTCGTATCGAGGCGAATTCGGAGTATCCCGAGCGTATAAAATCCAAACACGTTTTTCGGTGCAGTCTGCCACGTAGATCGCAGCCGCGCAACCCTCGTTTTGAGTGCGAATCGGGGTCCGCAGGTGGAATTGTTGCGGCGTAGGGCC
>DIHI01000003.1:6871-8996 GCA_002420085.1 Lysobacterales bacterium UBA5700
TTCGAACCGCAGCCACGAGCCGATTTCGTGGATCGGGCTGAGCACTGCCCTACGGCATCGTGGCGGCATTTCGTGCCCCCCTGCAGCCGCCTGTCCGACCGGGCGTCACACGTTAACAACACGCCGACCGCATTCGCTAGCTCCACGACACGCGCAACGCACTCGTCTCAGTTGACGCATCGGCCTTTTCCGAGGCCGCCCACTTCATGGTCCGCGAAACCGTGCTCCGGATCCACCGTCTCGCCGAACGGGCGGTTCCGAGGAGATCAAGTCAGCGGCCGTAGCCGGCGCTCTTTACGGCCGCGTCAAACGACTCGAAAACCCCGAAGGACTTTCCCGCAGCCTGTAGGACGACCTTCACCGATGGCGAGAGAACCGAGTGCGCGTTCAAACAGTGTGCATTGTTTTGGGGCCGGAATGCCCCCTTGCCAATGCGAATATGCGCCGCCCCTTAAAATGCCGTTTTCTTTAACTAGCTCGTCACGCTGATTAAAGCTCGGGTGGCAGGTGATGACCCCGATGCGTGTCCTGCGTCCCAGACATTGCGTCCCGGACACAACGCCGGCTTCGTCGACNNAATCAGGTATGATTTTGAAACCCTGCGCCAGGAATCCCAGCCCAAGACCACCCGCCCCGCAAAAGAGTTCGACCACGGTACCGGCTGATTTTCTCTCCAGATTCAACGCCGCTTCCTCCGTTCGGCTCAGGCTGAGTCCAACTTTACGGCACACGCTGCCCTGGCGATTCGTTCGTTTTCTGATGGTTCTCATGCAATGTGTGCCATCAAAGCCGCCTTGGCTTCGCTGGATATGAAGACAGGACCGCTATCGAACTGCACGACGTAGAGACAGCCACTGCGGCCGGATAGCGTGGCGCGGTCAAGATACCACCCATACCGACAGCATGCCCCTCATCACCCCGGTCAGGCACTCAACCTGGCAGCGCCATCGCATGCGCGCCGGCTGCGCGGCACCGATACGCACCGGGGCAGGCGTGGCGTGGCACAGCCGCCGCCGGGCTGATGGTCGGGTGGCGGCGGGTGACTAGCCGATCGATCGCCCGATCAGGCGCATGCCCAGCACATGGACGGTCGCGGCGACCACCAGGCCGACGAACCAGGCGTAGGTGTAGATGGCGTCGAACACGGGCGGCACCTGGGCGACGAAACCTGCCGCATGCAAGAAACCGGGCAGGTTGGGCAGCACGCCGACGATCAGGGCGATCAGGGCGATCGGGTTCCAACCGTTGCGGTAGCGGTAGGCGCCGTCGTGGCGGAACAGGGCATCACGATCCAGTTCGGTGCGGCGGATCAGCAGGTAGTCGGCGAGCATGATGCCGGCGATCGGACCCAGCAGGGCGGAGTAGCCGATCAGCCAGGTGAAGATGTAGGCACCGGTAGTTTCCAGCAGTTTCCAGGGAAAGATGGCGATGCCGATGCCGGCGGTGATGTAGCCACCGAGTTTGAACGAGATGCGGCCGGGGGCGAGGTTGGAGAAGCCGTTGGCGGGCGCGACGACATTGGCGGCCAGGTTGGTGGTCAGGGTGGCCAGCACCAGGGCGATCAGGGCGATGACCACGCCAAACCCACCCATGCGGCCGGTCAGGGCGACCGGATCCCAGATCGCTTCGCCGAAGATGATGACCGTGGCCGAGGTGACTGCGACACCAATGAAGGCGAGCAGGGCCATCGGCAACGGCAGGCCGATGGCCTGGCCGAGGATCTGATCGCGCTGGCTGCGGGCGTAGCGGGTGAAGTCCGGGATGTTCAGCGCCAGGGTGGCCCAGAAGCCGACCATGGCGGTCAGCGAGGGCCAGAACACGCGCCAGAACTCACCTTCGCGGTCACCGCCGACGTCGAATCGGGACGGGGCGGTGAGCATCGGGCCGAAGCCATCGGCGCGCACCCAGGCCCAGGCCAGCAGGGCCAGACACATGGCGATCAGCAGTGGCGCGGCCAGGGTTTCCAGCCAACGGATCGATTCGGTGCCACGGGCGATGAACACCACGTGCAAGGCCCAGAAGGCGAGGAAACACAGGGTCTGACCCAGATCGATGCCGAGGATCGGCAGGGCCGGACCGGCAATGGCACCGCCGCTGAGCAGGTTGACCAGGGTGTAGATGGCGA